>JBAQYT010000091.1:0-8590 GCA_049787175.1 Candidatus Acidiferrales bacterium
GCCAGGCACTCCAACCGGGGGCCGACCTGCTCCGCGATCAGGTGCGCCGATGGGTTCGCGCCCAGGGATGGGCCCAGGAGTTCGGCCCGGGGGTGGCACGCCAATGCGTCAACCGCAGCGGCCTGGCGGCCGCCCCGGACAACCAATGGGTGGACGGCCTGCGGCCCCTGCCCAGAAAGCAGAGCCGGGCAAGCCGCTGTATGTGCGTAAGACTCCCCCGCGAGCGAAGCCGACCATTGAGAAGCGCTTCGCGGAAGGTGAGCGCAAGCTGCATCCCGTCCGCGCGCGAGCCGGGGCCCCTGGAAGTCACGGCGCGGCCCATGCCGAACCCGCTCCGCCGGTTGTTCGCGAGCCTCGCAACGTCACCATCACGGAAGGCATCACCGTTCGCGAACTTTCGGAAAAGCTTGACGTTCGCGCCAAAGAGCTGCTGAAAACGCTCCTCGATCGCGGCATTTTCGCTAGCATCAATCAGGCCCTTGACGTTCAGACCGCGTCCAGTCTTGCCGAAGCGTTCAACGGAATCGTCCAAGTCGTTTCCTTCGAAGAACAGATGGCGGAGGAAGTTGGCGCGACGGAGGACAAGTCCGATCGGACGACCGCGCGCGCTCCCGTGGTTACTGTGATGGGCCATGTGGACCACGGCAAAACGAGCCTGCTCGATGCCATTCGCTCCACCGAAGTCGCTGCTGGCGAATCCGGCGGCATCACGCAGCATATCGGTGCAAGCCAAGTGCATGTGAACGGCCGTCGAATCGTTTTTATCGATACGCCGGGCCACGAGGCGTTTACGCGCATGCGCGCTCGCGGCGCCAAGGTCACGGACATCGTCGTCCTGGTCGTTGGCGCAGATGATGGCGTCATGCCGCAAACCGAAGAAGCCATCGACCATGCGCGCGCCGCGAAGGTTCCTATTGTCGTGGCGGTCAATAAGGTGGACTTGCCCGATGCGCAGCCGGAGCGCGTCAAACGTCAGCTCGCAGATCGTGGTTTGATGCCGGAGGAGTGGGGCGGCGACACCGTGATGGTAGAGGTGTCAGCGAAAACGAAAAAGAACATCGAACGCCTGCTGGAGATGATTCTTCTCGTGGGCGACCTTCGCGAGCTGCGTGCTAATCCAGCCACTTCGGCCAGCGGTACGGTTCTCGAATCGCGCGTCGATAAAGGCCGCGGCCCTGTCGCAACAGTTCTCGTTCAAAACGGCACTCTCAGCGTAGGCGACGTCTTCATCTGCGGCGCAGTGTACGGCAAAGTTCGCGCGCTCTTCGATGACAAGGGGCAGAGCGTGAAAAGCGCTGGCCCTTCTTCACCTGTCGAAGTTCTGGGTTTGCAAGGCGTCCCCGGTGCAGGCGATCAATTCCAGGTTGCCGACGAAGCCAAAGCGCGCCACATCGTCGAATATCGTCAATCCAAGCTGCGCGAAGCTTCGCTGGCCAAATCCGCCACTTCGCGCCTCACGCTCGACCAGTTGCACGAGCAGCTCAAGGCTGGCGAAGTCAAAGACCTACCTATCGTCATCAAGGCGGACGTGCAAGGCTCTGTCGAAGTCTTAAGCGAAATGTTGCCCAAGCTTTCCAACGATCAGGTGAAATTGAAGATCATGCACGCTAGCGTCGGCGCTGTTTCCGAAACCGACGTTCTTCTTGCCTCCGCCTCAAACGCCATCATCATCGGTTTTAACGTGCGCCCGGAGCGAAAAGCATCTGATCTAGCGCAGCAGGAAAACGTTGAAATCCGCCTGCACACAATCATCTACGAGGTGGTCGACGAAATTAAGAAAGCCATGGTTGGCTTGCTCACGCCGGTCATCAAGGAGCAGTATCTTGGCCGCGCCGAAGTTCGCGATACGTTCCGCATCAAGGGCGTTGGAATGATCGCAGGCTCGTACATTCAAGACGGTATATTCAAGCGTGATGGGGAAGTACGCATTCTGCGCGACAACGTGGTGATTTACACCGGGCGGGTGGCCTCCCTACGCCGTTTCAAAGAAGACGTGGCGGAGGTGCGCACCGGCTTCGAGTGCGGCATCGGGATTTCGAATTTCGGCGACGTCAAAGTCGGCGACATTTTGGAATGTTTCAGTCAGCAACAGGTTCAACCTGTTTCCGTTGATGGTGGTGATCGGATGCGAATGGAAGGCCGAGCGGATCAGAAGACTCATTAGCGCCCGGCCATTCCAAGTGAACCAGACAGAGATGCCAATTGGTCTTGTCACTCTTGAGATTCACATTCCTGATGCGCTCTCTCTAAAAGACAAGCGCCAGGTGTTGCGTAGCCTGAAGGACCGCCTGCGCGGTCATTTCAACGTAGCGGTCGCAGAACTCGACCATCAGGACGTGTGGCAACGCAGCGTGATTGGCGTGGTGGGAATTTCAAGCGAAGAGGGGCATCTTGCTGAAACAATGGCCGCCGTGCTGGAAGCGTCTGAGCAAGTGCTGGGACGCGGCTTGATTTCGCACGAAATTGAATACCTTTGAGCGAGCCGAATTCAATCAGAGTAGCAAGCCATGAATGTCACTGGCCATCGCCCGGAGCGTATCGCCGAAGAAATTCGCAATGAAGTCAGCTTGATGCTCGCCGGTGAGCTCAAGGATCCCCGCCTGGCGAACGCGATGAATGTCACCGAGGTTCGCGTGGCGCCGGGCTTGAAGCACGTGCGCGTGTACGTCGAAATTCTCGGCTCGGAAGCTGATCGCCAGGCCACTCTGGATGGCTTAACTGCGGCTTCGGGGTTTATCCGCCATGAATTGGTGGAGCGGCTGCGCTTGCGCCGCGCCCCGGAAGTTTTTTTCATTCCCGATCGTTCGGAAGAGTACGGACGACGCATCGAAGATCTGCTAAAGGAGTCCAAGCACTCGGAGGAACCGTAGAAGCTGTGGCATAACTTGTCTTAGGCTCAATGGAATCAATAGCTTATTTAGGTTATGCAATACGCTATAGTTATCTGAATAGGCCGCGCAACCGCTCGCTGGCGTCGCGCCATTGGTTTCCACATGCCCCGCACGATTCAACCACCGTCAATCGATGGCGCGCTTGTTGTCGACAAGCCGGCGGGCAAAACCTCTCACGACGTTGTTGAGGCGGTACGCCGACTCGTTGGCTTTCGCCAGATTGGGCATCTCGGCACTCTGGACCCGCTAGCCACGGGTGTGCTGGTTCTCCTGCTTGGCCGGGCCACGCGCCTCGCGCGTTTTTATTCCGGGCGTCGCAAGCGTTACAACTGCGCGGTGCGTTTCGGCGTCGCCACGGACACGTACGATTCTGACGGCGAGCCGCAAGGCCCCGATCTCGCGCCATCCCTTGACCGCGGCACCATCGAAAGTTTTGCGGCCGGCTTCGCAGGGCGCATTGAGCAGACGCCCCCGGCATTTTCGGCGAAAAAAATTCATGGACGCCCAGCGCACGAGCTGGCACGCAAGAAAAAGCCGGTCGATCTGAAGCCCGTGGAAGTGGATGTCTACGAATTTCGGCTCACGGCCATCGAAGGGTCAATTGCGCGCTTCACGATTGAGTGCGGTGCCGGGACGTATATTCGCTCCCTGGCTCATGAGCTAGGAAAGCGGGAAGGTTCTGGCGCGCATCTCTCTGAAATCGCCCGCACCGCCGTCGGCGAGTTCACTATGGATCAAGCCGTCAGCGTTAGCGAACTGGCTGAAACGGTTCGCTCGGGGCGGCTTTCCGACCGCGTGATTCCTATGGAAGGTTTACTTTCGGAGATGCCCTGGGTTACCGTTCTGCCGGTGATCGAGCGCCGAATTCTCCACGGAGCCAAATTCAATGTCACTATCGCGCAGATACAGCCGGGTCGCGTGAGTGAAGCGCAAGGTGCGACCACGGCCTTGGATTCTGGTGAACAGCAGAGCGCGCGCCTTCGCGTTTTTAATGCGCAGGAACGCCTTATCGCCATCGCTGAAGCCGTTGTCCCACGCACTTACCAGCCGCTTGTGGTGCTTGAGCCGGCGCCATAATCAAGGTACTGGCCGGAAACCTGGGAACGATCCTCCTGCGGGCGACCCTCCCGCATAGATTGGCTTTCCTGTCTTCGGACTCCGCTGCACGACGTGCGGCGTCAACAGGATCAGCAATTCGGTGCTGCTGTTCTGCGTGTTGGATGCACTTGCCGCAAGCGCCAGCGGTCCTAGTGCTTCCGCTGCCGGCGTTCCATTAATGGCCTGCATCTCCGTGGATTCGATGATGCCCGCAAGCGCTGTTGTTTGCTCCGCCTTGGTGCTGACCGTTTGTTCCACGGTCTCATTGCTAATCACCGGGATTTCGTTCACGGTGCTACCGGTGAGGCTTCGCAGCTCGAAATGCAAGTCCAGCGTGACATTTCCACCCGCCTGAATGTACGGCGTAGCCTTGATCTTCAATCCGATGTCTTCATACTCTGCAGAGGGATAAGGAGTCGACGCCACGCCGGTTCCGTTTGGGCTGAACGTCGCATTGTCCAGGATGATGGTCAGCTCATTCGCCGTTGAATTGGCGATCGCCAAGCCTGGTGGACTGGTAGTGCCTAGGAAATCGCCTGAAACGAGTCCCGCAGGAGCGCTGCCCGCCGGTAAAATGAGCGGTGTCGCGAAAGTCCCGTCTCCGTTTCCTATGAGAATGGATACGGTGCCTGCATCTTGGTCTGTCACTGCCAGGTCCGGCAGCCCGTCCACGTTGAAATCTCCCTCAGTGATCGCGACGGGTTTGTTCCCGGCTGCAGATCCACTGTTCAGCACGAATGTTTCCCCCTGCGTGAACGTGCCGTCGCCGTTGCCCAAGTAAACCAAAAGGGTGTCGTCCGTCTGATTCACCATCGCCAGATCGATGTTCGTGCTGTTATCCAAATCGAACTGCCCTGCGGCAATGGCCACGGGAGCGTTTCCTGTGACCAGTGTGGTTGCGTTTATGAACGTGCCATTCCCGTTGCCTAGGAAGACTGAAACCGTGTTCGCCGTTTGGTTCGTTACGGCAAGATCGAGTTTGCCGTCGTTGTTGAAGTCCGCCGTCGCAATCGCCGAGGGCGCCGCGCCAGTGGCAAACTTCGCTTGCGGTTGGAAGGTGCCATCTCCATTGCCCAGCAAAATCGAGACACTGTTGTCTGCTTGATTGACCACCGCCAAATCGATGTGTCCGTCATCGTTGAAATCTCCGGACACAATCGCCACCGGATTCTTCCCTGTCGCGAACGTGCCTTTCAGCGTAAACGTCCCGTCGCCATTGCCCAAGAAAATCGAAACCGTATTGTCTGTCTGATTGACCACTGCCAGGTCCGGAATGCCGTCACCATTGAAGTCGGCGGTCACCGCAGCAATCGGCCCTTGCTCCGTTGCCAGGGTTCCTTTGCTATTGAACGTGCCATTCCCGTTGCCCAACAAAATGGAAACTGTGTTATCCGTATGATTCACCACCGCCAAGTCGACATTTCCATCCCCATTGAAATCCGCCGTGATGACGGCGACGGGATCCTGTCCGGTCGGGACCGTCGACTCAGGAAAGAGGCTCGATGAAACTGCTGAAATGAAACTGGGTGAGGTTACGCTTGAGGAATACTGCGCCAGATCGATCGGCACACGTTCGCCTACAAAAAAGGTTGTTGGTTTACCGTCATCCGCGCGCAACACCACACGGCGTCCGGTCCGCACCGTATTTAGCGTGTCGGAAAACGCCGCCGCAGCCCCGGGCAGCGTCGCCAGGAACGTCGTTTTGCCTCCGCCAAAAGCCACCAGCGGCGGTATCAGCGAGGCAATGCCTACCGTTCCTTCTCCAACCAGCGATGCCAATTGCGTCGTGCTCACTCCTGATAAGCTGCTCCCTGTTCCGAATAGTTGCTGGATCACGGAAACCAGCCCCGCTGCTCCTTGTTGCGCTTCCTGAATCTGCTGCGAGCTCAGCGTGAAGGCCTGCGCTGTCTGCGGGGGCGTGATACCGAGCTGCGTGGCCGCATTGCGGTCCACTTCCAGTATTTCCATCTCAAGTACCACTTCTCCGTGCGGCTGCTCTAATTGATCCAGCAGCTGCGCCGCCACGGAAATCGCTTGCGGCGAAGCGCGCATGGTTATCGTTCGATTCGCCAGGTTCAACTCCGCGCGGTTAATCCCCGCTATCTCGCGCACCGTGCGGACCTCCTGCGTCATTTCATCGGTTGAGTCCGCCGCTGGCAATTGCACAGTGCGCACAACCGAGAGGTCATAGGCCCGTCTCTTCTCCGGCGTATCAGCGGCAACGAAGAATAAACGGGACGTCAGCGGCCGCCAGAAACTTCCGGTCATGTCTCCCAACACTCGCATGGCCGTCCCGAAATCCACATTCTCAATCTTCAGGTGAACTGCTCTGGATTGCAGGTCCATGTCGAAGGAAGCATCCACGCCAAATTCGCGCGCCACTTCTTCGTACGCGCTCGCCGTATCGCCGTGAAAGTCGAAGCTTTTCGTGCCCGTTAGCGGTTTCAAACGCACTACGCCTGCCGGTTCCAGCATCAATGTTCGCAGCGTTTCCGCCGATGAAGGCGCCAGTTGCGCCAGCCGCTCGCGCACGATTTCGTCGCCTGGATCGAGCACCAGCGCCGCGTGCAGTTCATGGCGCGCTTCGGCCATGCTACCCATCAGCGCGTCTTGCTCGGCGCGATCAACCTCTTCGCCCACGACCTTGCCCCGGGCGATTTCGCGCCGCAGCAAATATTCATGACTCGTCGAATCTTGCCGGACGGCTTCCGAGTACGCCGCGAACGCCAGCAGCCAATTTGCTTCCTTCTCTGCCTTCAATCCTCTCTGGTATGCAGCCTTTGCCTGCTTCGCATCTTGCGGCTTATTCGCCACGCTTTTCGGGGACGATGCCTGCTGGCCAGCTGGAGCAGGCTTCGCCGGCGCTGGCGTTTGCGCGCTGGCAGCGGCCGTAGCGCAAAGAAAAAGTGCAATGAGTATGTTCGAGCGCAAGGGAATCAACCTTTTGCTATCTTACACAGATTGGAAGGAGGCACGTGAAGTTGCCTGGATTTGTGCCGCGAAAGCCAAGCCTCGCGCTGCTTCCCGCAGAGAAGTCTGTTGCAGACGCGCCGTTCAGCTTCGGCGTCTGGCGTTTGCCAGGGCATTTCCCTTGCTTCTGGCGCTTCCTCGGGGTACACTCGAATTTCTAGTTGATACGGAGTGTCAACTGGCTGAGATTACCGATCCATGCTTTCTGCTCTCTTAATCGCTCTCCGTGAAGGTGTCGAGGCCGCCCTTGTTGTCGGCATCGTATTAGTTTATCTCAATCGTACTGGTCGCCGCGCGCTGGCTCGTTATGTATGGGTAGGTGTCGCTCTTGCGGCCGTCGTTAGCTTCGCGGCAGCCGTCTTGCTTCAGCGCTGGCAGATCAGCGAAGACGGCTTTGAGGGCGTCCTCATGCTCCTGGCCGCGGTCCTCGTGGTTTCCATGATCGTCTGGATGAACCGCGTCGCGCGCCGCCTGCGCAAGGAGATAGAACAGCGCATCGAGCGTTATGCGCAACAGAGCGAGCGCTTTGCGGGTTGGGGAATCGGCTTTTTCGTTTTTCTGATGGTTCTTCGCGAAGGCGCCGAACTCATCCTGATTCTGCGCGCAGTGGAGTTGTCCATCGCCGGCCTGCAGGTTTGGATCGGCACGGGCGTGGGCATCGCACTCGCCGTGGCCGTGGGAGTCTTTTTCTTTCAGGGCACTTTGAAAGTGCCTCTCGGCCGCTTCTTTGCCGCGACCAGCATCATCCTGATGGTCGTTGCGTTCCAGCTTGCCCTCACCGGCCTTCACGAAATGAGCGAGGCGCTCTGGTTGCCGTCGAGCGCCCGCGAAATGGCCACCGTGGGCCCGATCGTTCGGAACGAATATTTCTTTTTCGTCGTTATTTTGGCAGTGACCGCCATCGTTGTTCTTCGCGAATGGTTCGCGCTCCGCGCCACTGCGGCGAACTCCGCCGAGAATCCCGCCGAAAAGCGTCTTCGCCAGTATGAACATCGCCGCCGCAGCATCTGGACCGCCGCGACGGCATTTCTCTGCCTGGTGGTCATTCTTTCCTTGACCGCTGAATTCGTCTACACACGCGCATCGGCTGCTCCGCCCGAAGCTGAAAAACTCGTTGCCGCGGGAAACATTGTCCGTATTCCTGTGGCGGAGATGAATGGCGTGGATCTGCATTTCTACGCCATCGATGTGCAGGGCTCGTCGGTTCGGTTCCTGGTGATCCGCAAGCCCAATGGCCAGTACGCCACCGCGCTCGATGCCTGCCAGATTTGTGGCGCCATAGGTTTTCGTCAGGAAGGTTCGATGCTGATTTGCCGCAATTGCGGCGCGCCGATTAATGCCGTCGAAGTCGGCATGCCAGGCGGCTGCAATCCCATCGCCTTCCCGTCACACGTTGACGGCGCGAACATCCTCATCGACGTCTCCGCGATCTCCGCCGCCGTTTCGGAAATTAAGAAATGAAAGCTCGCCGAAAATAGGATGTTCATTCGCCTCCTTAAGGAATCGCTTATCCGCAATCCGCGCCGTAAGCTCCTCACCGGCATAGCACTCGTTTTGGGCATGGCTGTTGCCACGGCGACATTCACGGTCGCCGTCGATGTCGGCGACCAGCTCGCTCGCGAGTTCCGCAG
>JBAQYT010000104.1:0-13112 GCA_049787175.1 Candidatus Acidiferrales bacterium
TCTCGCGTTTTGCCCCTTCGCTCATGTGACCAGTGACGAGTGACGAGTGGCGAGTGACGAGGGAGCAGCGAGCTTTCGTTTCAGTGCGATCAACATCTTCTGAAGTTGATCGATCTCATCCAGAACAGGCATCACGTCCTCTGTTTTTGCAAACTGGAGTTCAGTGCTCAATAGGGCTTGTGTCTCCAATTCAGCTAACGATCCCTCTGTGAGAGAGGAATTGCACAAACTCCTTGGTTCCACGTCTTGCTTGGCCTTCAGCTATATTTGAGGGCACCGACACGGCTGCGCGGCGCATTTGTGCCGTCAGGCCAAAGCGTTCTTCGGCGGGAAACTTTGCGGTCAACTTATATACTAATTTTGTCAGCGCCATTCCTTTCTGCCAAACCAGCAAATCCTTGTAGTGTCTTGGCTTCGATTCTGGGTTCATTAGTTGCTACTCGTCACCGCTTTTGTCCTTGACGTTTCTCGCCACTCGTCACTCGCCACTCGCCACTTCTTTCCTATACGCCTCCTTGTACTCCACATACCGCGCCGCATAATCATCAATCGACTCCTGATCCCCCGGCGACAGCATCCGCCGCAACTTCCCCGGATGCCCCATGAACAAACTCCCCGGAGGCACCACTGTGCCCTCTGTCACCAGCGTTCCCGCCGCCACAATCGATCCCGGCCCAACTTTCGCGCCATTCAGAATAATCGAGCCCATCCCGATCAGGCACCGCGACTCGATGGTACAGCCATGCAAAATCACGCCGTGCCCAATCGTCACATTGTCGCCCAGCACCAGCGGATGCTCGTCGCGCATCACGTGCAGCACCGAGCCATCCTGAATATTCGTCCGCGCTCCGATGCGCACATAATGCACGTCGCCGCGAATCACCACGCCCGGCCACACGCTCGAGTCCTCGCCAATCTGAATGTCGCCAATCAGCGTCGCCGCTTCGTCAATATAGGCCGACGCGGCCACCTGCGGCGCGCGCCCGCGGTACGTGCGTATCAAATTGTGCTCCGAGTGTGACTTGGAAGCGTTTTCAACTGACCTGCGAAATTAACACACGCTCTTGAGCCTGACAACCCGCGCGGAACGGACGGAGTGTTCCTGGCCCAGCGTTAACCAATATTGTATGGTAAAATTACTCATGGAAAAGCTAATCAAATCGCACCGGCCGGCTGGAGATATGGTTGACGATCGGAATGCAATCCGCAAGGAGCTCATCGAAGCGAACGTCATGCTCGCAAGACTGACTGACGCACACGCGGACAGGATGCTTAAGCAAGGACAAGAGCTGCCCATCTCAGTTCCCGCAATGCAAGGTGGCCGGCCGGAATCGAATCGCCGAAAGTTCTAGGCACTACGTTCACGTCAAGCGTCAGAACTCACATACTCGCCCTTGAACGGCTGCCTCTCACAGCGTATGCAAATACGCGATCAGCTCGCGTAGCTGCTCATCCGATAGGGTCGAACCCTCCGCTGGCATCATCCCTCGTCCATTCAGAATTGTTTGCGTGACGAACCGGTCATTCGCCGGCAATCCGCTCGGCAAGTATTTCTTCCGATACAGCTTGTCCAGCCCCGGCCCGCGGAGACTGCCTGACGAATACGGATAGTGGCACGAAGCGCAGCGCTCATTGAAGACCTGTCGCCCTGCGGACTCCTGCGCGCTCAGCCCAAGCTGCGCATCCGACTCGTTCGCCCGATTCGCCCCGCATCCCGCCGCAACAAAAGCCGCCAGCACCAGAACCGCAGCACACAACATGGTCGACTTTCGCGCCGGCATTCTCAGAGGATCTGCACGTTTGGCGCAGCGGCCGCCGCGCGATTCGACTCCGCGAGCCTCGCCTCGACCGCGCGCGCCATTGCGAAAATGCTTTTCGCTCCGGGCGCGTCTTCGCCCTGCGCGGCCACCGGCTTGCCCGTGTCGCCGCCAATGCGAATCTGCGGATCGATTTCGATTTCGCCGAGTAGCGGCACGCCAAAAGTTTTCGCCATGCTCGCGCCTTCGCCGTGGCCAAAAACGTCAATGCGCTGGTCGCAGTGCGGGCACGAAAAATAGCTCATGTTCTCGACGATGCCCAAAATATCCACGTTCACTTGCCGGAACATCTCAATCGCCTTGCGCACGTCCGCCAGCGCCACAATCGACGGCGTCGTGACGATCACCACGCCCGTCACCGCCACCGACTGTACCAGCGAAAGCTGCACGTCGCCCGTCCCCGGCGGCAAATCAATTATCAAATAGTCCAGCTCGCCCCATTGCACGCTGCGCAAAAATTGCTGCATCACTCCGTGCAGCATCGGCCCGCGCCAAATCAGCGGACGGTCCCCGGGATTCAGCAGCCCCATGGAAATAATTTTCAGCCCGTACGCTTCCACCGGCACGATGGCGTTTTCCGCGAGCGCGCGCGGCTGCTCGTTCGTTCCCAGCATCAGCGGCACGTTTGGCCCGTAAACATCCGCGTCGAGCAGGCCAATTTTCGCGCCCATTTTCTGCAGCGCAATCGCCAGGTTCACGGCCACGGTCGTCTTGCCCACGCCGCCCTTGCCGCTCGCCACCGCCACCAAATGCTTCACGCCGGCGATTGGTTCCTTATCCTGCAAACGCCGCCCTCCCGGCGTGGTCGCGTCGAATTTCAAGTCGAACGACTGCACGCCCTGCAATCTTCCAATCGCCGCGCGAATATTGCGTTCCAGCCCCTGCCGATATGCCTCTTCCGGACGCAGTAGCGACATGACCAGCGAAATCGCGCCTTCGCGCACCACCAGGCTCCGCACCATGTTCAGTGACAATATGCTGCGATGATGCTCCGGATCCTCCACCGTCCGCAGCGCCTCGTAAACCACGCCTTCCGTTAAAGTATTATCGGCCAACGTAACTCCTCTCGCGCGTGCAAATCGCGCATACAATCATAGGCCGCCGGTGTTGCCGGAGCAACTCGCGCGTGGCGCGCGCTTTGCGCCGAGTGCGGCGAACAGGATAGAATAGAGGCTGCAGCGCATCGCTGGACGGCTGGCGCAGTGGCTCCAGTGGAAGAGTTCTTGCCGATTTTGAGTCCCCAAAAGTTGAAGAGCGGCCAAAGATCGATCTAAAGAACGGCCCCAAGAGAGGCTTACGACGCTTGCGTATGAGCAAGCATCCAATGGAAAAGAATGGATGCCGATAGGTTAGTAGAAAGTTTTATAGCGGTCTTCGTTGGAACGAAGCACGAGCGCGACATCAAGAAACTCGCGCCGCTCGTCGTCGCGATCAATGCTCTCGAACCCGAGATGCAGAAGCTCGCCGAGGAAGACTTCCTCGCCAAGACGGCCGAACTGAAAATGCAGGTCACCTCGAAGCTCGAGGGTCTCGACCTGAGAGACGCAGAGTATCGCCCGAAACTGCAAGAGGCGCTCGCGCAGGTGATCGTGCCCGCGTTTGCTCTGGTGCGCGAAGCGGGCCGCCGGAAACTCGGCATGCGGCACTTCGACGTGCAGCTCATCGGCGGCATGGTGCTGAACGACGGCAAAATCGCCGAAATGAAAACCGGCGAAGGAAAAACGCTGGTCGCCACTTTGCCTGCTTATCTGAACGCGCTCACCGGCCGCGGCGTGCACATCGTCACGGTGAACGACTACCTGGCGCGGCGCGACGCGGAATGGATGAGCCCGATTTACAAAACGCTGGGCCTCACCGTCGGCGTGATTGTGCATGACCTTGACGACGTCCAGCGCCGCGCCGCCTATGGCGCCGACATCACTTACGGCACCAACAACGAATTCGGCTTCGACTATCTGCGCGACAACATGAAGTACGACCTGAAAGACTGCGTCCAGCGCGGCCACAATTTCAGCATCGTCGACGAAGTGGACTCGATTTTGATCGACGAGGCGCGCACACCGCTCATCATTTCCGGCCCGGCGGAGGAATCCACCGACAAGTATTACAAAATCGATAAAATCGTTCCCAAGCTCATCAAAGATATCGATTACACGCTCGATGAAAAGCACAAGACCGCGACCCTGACCGAGGAAGGCGTCGCGAAATGTGAGCGCCTTCTCGCGCTGTCCAACATGTACGACCCGCAAAACCTGGAAACCATTCACCACGTGTATCAAGGATTGCGCGCGCACTCGCTCTTCACCAAAGACGTGGACTATGTGGTCAAAGAAGGCGAAGTGGTCATCGTCGATGAATTCACGGGCCGGCAAATGCCCGGACGCCGCTGGTCCGATGGTTTGCACCAAGCCATCGAGGCCAAGGAAGGCGTGAAAATCGAGCGCGAGAATCAGACCCTCGCGACCGTCACCTTCCAGAATTATTTCCGCATGTACAAAAAGCTTTCCGGCATGACCGGTACGGCGGAAACCGAAGCCAAGGAATTCGGCAAGATTTACGGTCTCGACGTTGTCGTGATTCCCACCAATCGTGAACTGATTCGCATCGAGAATCCCGATGTGGTCTATCGCACCGAGGCGGAAAAATTCGAAGCGGTGGTGAACGGAATTATTCAGGAGGATGGAACCCACGCGGCCGGCATTAAGCAATTGCATGAGAGCGGCCAGCCGGTTCTGATCGGCAGCATTTCCATTGAGAAGTCCGAAAAAATCGCCGAATTGCTCAAGAAGCACGGCATTCCGCATCAAGTGCTGAACGCCAAGCAGCATGAGCGCGAAGCGAAAGTGGTCGCGCAAGCCGGGCGCAAAGGCGCGGTCACCGTATCGACCAACATGGCCGGACGCGGAACTGACATTTTGCTCGGCGGCAATCCCGAAGCAATGACCCGCGAATACTGCCTGAAAAACAAGCTCGCGCTCCCCTACGCGCCCGCCGGCGCCGTCATTGGCGACGGCAACGGCCATCCTTCGCCCACGGAGACCGCCGAAGAAGCCGCGAAAGATCCCGTCGCGGGAAGCAATGGCGCAGGCAATGTCGCTATGGTGCTTTTCCAGCAGGAAGGCAAGATCTTTCAAGTGCCTGCCGAACAGTGGAAACCGATCTACGATCAATTTGCCGAGCAATGCCGCGCCGAACACGATGAAGTGATCGCCCTCGGCGGGTTGCACATCCTCGGCACCGAGCGCCACGAGGCGCGGCGCATTGACAATCAGTTGCGCGGCCGCGCGGGACGCCAAGGCGATCCGGGCTCGTCGCGATTTTACTTATCGCTGGAAGACGACTTGCTGCGCATCTTCGGCGGCGAGCGCGTTCAAAAGTTCATGTACATGCTCGGCATGAAGGAAGGCATCCCCATCGAATCGCGGCTAATTTCCAAACGCATCGAGAACGCGCAGAAATCCGTCGAAGCGCAGAACTTCGAAGCCCGCAAGCATTTGCTGGAATACGACGACGTGATGAACAAGCAGCGCGAAACGATTTACTCGATTCGCCGCTCGGTTCTCGAAGGAAGAGATCAGAAGGACGACATTCTCGCGCTTACCGAAGAATTGATGGCGGATCTTGTTGGCACCTATTGCCCGCGTGAACAGCATCCGGATCAATGGAACCTGACGCAGCTCTCCGGCGAAGTGCTGAATCAATTTGGCCTGGACATCAAAGCGCTGGGAATTGACCCGCTGCAGATGAATCATGATCAGTTGCTCGACACTCTGATTGAAAAAACCAAAGTGCGCTATGAAGAAAAAGAAAAACTCTTCGGTGCGCAGATGATGCGCTGGCTCGAACGCCACATCATGCTCGATATCGTCGACGCGCAATGGAAAGACCACCTGCTCACGCTCGACCATCTAAAAGAAGGAATCGGTTTGCGCGGTTACGGCCAAGTCGATCCGCTGGTCGAATTCAAGAAAGAAGGCTTCAAGATTTTTGAGGAAATGATGGGACGCATCGACACCGAATCGGTCCGCTTCCTCTACCTCATGCAGCCCGCTCGTCCCGAAGAAGAAGCCAAACAAATCGAGCGTCGCCAGCGGCGCGCCCAGCAGGAATTGCAATTCCAGACGGGCCGGGAAAAAGCGGAAGCGCCGAAGCAAGTCCGCACCGGCGCAAAAGTTGGTCGCAACGATTTGTGCCCCTGCGGCTCCGGCAAAAAATACAAAAAATGTTGCGGCCGCAACGCCTAGGCGTTAGGCGTAAGTGCATGGCGGCTTCCGCTCGTGCTTCTCTGGCTCATTGAGAAACTGATCCGCTCTCCGCTTTGTTCAAATAAAACTCGCTGCGCCCGGGTTGGCGGGAATTTGCGGTTCTTTACCATGTCCAGCGCTTTTTCTGTCAGTGTCTCCGATGAATTTTGCAGTGCTTCTTCTTCGACCACTTCGCCGTCCTTGCTGATGGTCGCGTGTACGATCACCGGCTGAATCATCGTCGGCATCGCGCCGGATGCAGCCGGCACAAATAACGGCATGCGTTGCGCGCTCGTCAATAAAAATGCGGGACCCTGCGCTTGCATCTCGGCGGTCGGCATGAACATTCTCGCGTCCACTTGACCCGCGTCCTCCAGGCTATCGATGTGAATTTGCAAGACGGGAGACGCATTCTCGGTCACCGTGATTTGCCCCGCGATGGTATGACCATGGAAATGGATCGCATCGGAATAGTCATACACAACGTAAATCCCTGGCGCCTCGGACCAGATACGCAGCAGCCCTGTATCGGGATCGATGCAGTATTCATTCTCGACCCACTGCCGCGGGCTGGGCGCATCCGAAACCGAACCCGAAAGCAACACGCACGTGAGCGCCATTCCGTTGTAGCTCACGTTTGCCGAGCGGATCATCCCGCGCGGCCTCGCATACACCACCGGCCAAAGGATCGCGCCGCGTGCCATTTGCACGCGCATCGGAATCGGACTCGCCCCGCCTTCGGCCCACGCGCCGCCATGCAGCACACGGCCTACGGAAATCCCGTCAAACTGTGCGCTCCATCGATCGTCATGGCCAATCCACGTTTCTTCCATGGATCCGGATCCTTCATATTGCGACTGTCCGCTGGACGAGAAAGAAACTTTGAGCGTGAACGCCGGCGCATGCGGTGCGTAGAAGTTGTAGTTCTGCCGCGCGCGGTCGAGCAACTGCAATGCAGCGGCGCGCTGGTCCGGCTCGATCAGCGCTTGCGCATTTCCAGTCACGAGTTCGAGAGGATTGGCTGGCAGCGGCGCAAACGGAATTGTCTGGCAGGTTGCAATCGGAGCGAGAGCCAGTAAGGCGAACAGCGACAGAAGAAAAACAAAACGTGGATGCGAAGCGTGCATATATGGCCCTCCTCAAGCGAGAGGCCCAATTTCTAGCGGTGGTGATTTTAACTCAAACTGGCGTTTACTGCAGCAGAGACGTATCGCAATAGGTTAATCTGGACGCCGTGGCAATGCGGGCGCGGAGAAAAATGACTTTCAACGAATTGGTTTACGGCCGAGAAGAGGCGGAAACGAATCTGCTGCAATTGCTGTGCGATGCAAACGCAAATGCCAACACGCGCGGCAGGCTTTTGCAAATTCTTGCAAGCTATCGTTGGAGCGCGCCGGATAATTCCGTTCTTTTCGAATGCATCCGCGATCTCTTTATGCACGATCCAAAGCAAATCCTTACTCATCTGCCGGCTGCGCTCACGCGTCGCGGCTTTCCTGATATTTCTTGCGGCGCACTCGCAGAACCTCCTCGCGTTAATGCCGCAGCAGCTTTTGCGCTTGCCGAAGAGCTGCTCCGCGCATCACATACGGAATGACGGAAAGAACACTCCGCATTCTTTCGCTCATCGACGTGATTGGAATTCCCATTTGCGTTCTGCTCTTCATTTGGAAATTGGAATTCACCGCGCGCGAAGCGTGGCTGATTTTTCCGATCTGGATCGCCGCGAGTTTTCTGCTGCATCGCGACACGCCGAAGATGCTCGGCTGGCGCGCCGACAATTTGTGGGCGGCGACACAATGGGCGCTGGTCGCTTTGGCGATTATGGCCGGGCTGCTGATCGTCACGGGGCTGGTTCTTGGCCAACCGCGTCACATTCCCGCGAATCTGCGTTCACCGGCGAGATTCTGGAGCTATTTTGCATTTTGCTTGCTCCAACAGGTGGCGCTCAATTCCCTGCTCAATAATCGCCTGCTCTCGCTGCTGCGTCGCGATTGGCTTGCAGCGATTGTTACCGGGATAATTTTCGCCGCGTGCCACTGGCCCAATCCCGTACTCGTTCCGCTTACGTTTGCTGGAGGCGCGGTGTTCGCGTGGCTGTTTGCACGGCACAGGAACATTCTTCCGCTCGCGGTGATGCAGGCCATTCTGGGTTCCATTGCGTGGTGGACTTTTCCGGTCGCGTGGCACCACGACTTGCGCGTCGGCCCCGGCTACTATACGCACTGGAGATGACTCGTCGTTGCCCGGCGCCAACTGAACAGAGCAATCGATTACGCCGCCTTGATAGATTCCCCCGCTGTTCATGCTCTCCTCCGCTCAATAGCGGCGACTCTTTTACAGATTCCAGGCGTCGAATTTGCTGATTGCCGCGGCGTGCGATTCGCTGCTAGCAACGAGCGTTGCTTTTCGCGAGTTGGTCCAGTGGCCCAGGATGCGGTGGCCGCATTGGGGACACGCGCCATTTTTCAAACGATTCTGCAAGACGTCGTGCCAGGAGCGTTCGATCAAAAGCGTGTTGCATTGCGGGCAGTGGGTGTTGCCGCCGTCGCTGACAATGTTTCCTTCGTAGACGTAGTGCAGCCCGACTTCACGAGCGATTTTGCGCGCGCGATGCAAAGTTTCGGGAGGAGTGCGCGGCTTGTCCTGCAGTTTGAAATCAGGATGAAACGCGGTGAAGTGCAAAGGAACGTCGGGGCCGAGGTGTTCGAGAATCCATTCGGCGAGTTTGCGCGTTTCCGCTTCGCCGTCGTTGAGCGTCGGAATCATCAGATTCGTGATTTCGAACCAGACGCTGGTCTCTTTTTTCAGGCGCTCGAGAGTTTCGAGAACGGGATCGAGATGGGTGAGCGTGATTTTGCCGTAGAACTTTTCGGTGAACGCTTTCAAGTCGATGTTCGCCGCGTCGACGTGGTCGTAAACTTCGTGAAAAGCTTCCGAGGTGATGTAACCGTTCGAGACCATCACGGTATTGAGGCCGCGCGCGTGCGCTGCCTTGCAGATGTCGATGACGTATTCGGCCCAAATGGTCGGCTCGTTGTAAGTGAACGCAATCGATGGACAGCCATAATGAATCGCCAGATCGACGACTTGTTCGGGTTCCGCGTGCGTGGAATGGACCTGATCGCTGCGCGATTTGGAAATGTCCCAGTTCTGGCAGAAAAAGCAGCCCATGTTGCAACCGGCAGTACCCATGGAAAAAATCCTCGTGCCGGGAAGAAAATGGTTGAGCGGCTTTTTCTCGATGGGATCGATTTGAATTGCGGCGGGAGAGGCGTAACCAAGGCTGTAGAGTTTGCCGCCACGATTGACGCGGATAAAGCAGAAACCGGCCTGGCCTTCGCCGATGTGACAGTGGCGCGGGCAGAGGTAACAGTGGACTTTGCCGTTGGCGTCGGTGTCCCACCAGCGGGCTTCGTGGAGCGCTTCGGTTTTCTGAAGAATTTGCAGTTCGGCCACGACTTATTGGTCCATCCTTAGCAAATTATACTCCTCGGAGTGGCGGCACGGCTGCCAGCGGTAGGTAGGTTGATGTGCGAAAGCGGTGGTCGATGGGGGAAGTGTCCGAAATTGCAAATTCGGGCGCGAAGATCGACAAAATAAGCGATTAGAAAGGGCTTCGGTCGTTTGTTTTGTGCGAGTTGCATGGAGTTCTAATTCTTCATAGGTTCCGCGATTAGAATTCAAAAAGCGCATAAAAAGCGAAAAGGCCGCGTCTCCGCGGCCCGCCTTTCTCTCCTCGACTAACTTCGACTTGCGCATCCAGCTAAGGTATTGTGTACCATAGAGTTAACTGTAAGTCAAGGAAAAACGGCGAAGAGGCAGCGGCGAGTGACCCTTCGAACTTCGCTCAGGACAAGCGAGTGCCTAGTGACGAGAACCCACCCTTCGCGACTTCCTCACCTTGGGCTGCTTGCCGCAGCCCGGGCGCGAAGGATGGGGCACCCGCAAAACCGACGTCAACCCAGGCCACCCGCCTATCAGTTTAGGCGGGCGAAAAACGCGCCACTGCTTATACGTACCTCAGTAACGTGTTCTCAAGTGCGGAAGAACCCTCGGTGGCGGACGGCTAACGGACATTCCTGAAAAGGAGGACGTCGTGAGAGCTGCTAGCGCGGGTGATGGCGAGGCGCTTGCCGTCGGGCGACCAACCGAATGCAGCAACGTGACCGGAGTGTGTCAGCTGATGCGGAGGACCGCCATCAATTGACTGGATCCATAGATTGATGGCCCCGTCTTTGTCCTGTAGAAAAGCAAGTGCCTGTCCGTCCGGAGTCCAATGCAGGCCGCCCTCGAAGTTATCGGGTGGAAGGCCGGGAGCGGCGAACGTATGCTCTACGGCCAAAGTATTAGAGTTGATGATCGCGAGGTTGACCGGTCCGTTCAGCGCCTCCCATATGTACAGCCCGATATGCCGGCCATCTGGAGAGTAGGCGCCGACGGTCCAAAAATGGACCTTGTCCAACAGCATTTTTGGTGGTCCGCCGCCGGTAGAAACGCGCATCAGGGCCATACCTTTTTCGGTGTTCGAGGAATAAATGATCCACTTGCCGTCTGGCGAACAATCGGGAGAGCCGTCCAATTTGCCGGTCGAAACGGCCCGGCGATTTGCGCCCGTAATGTCGATGCGAGCGACTCCGCCTGATGTTCGTTCAATTAGTAGGAAGGTTCCAGCCCCGCAGAGTGTGAACTCGCCGGGCCAAAAGTCGTCTGCTCCGCCATCAAAAGCGAGAACGCGCTCTTTGCCGTCCGCTCGAGTCAGCCAAAATCGTGACTGTGCGTCCTCGGATAGAAGTCTGCCGTCCGGCATCCAAGCCAAGGCGAGGCCATCGGCGCGAGTCGAGGTAAACGGCGCAACCGTGTCCGGTTGTGAGGCAGGCCCAACGGATATCGTAACGTTCGTCTGATTTTGGAGGGTAACAAAGCGGTTGCCACCCGCTGTGATACTAACGCTGTCGTAGTAATTCAGATCATTTGTGACCCTTCGCGGCTCTCCCTTTGGATACGGCTGAAGCCAAATCTGGGAGCTGCCGCCGGCCGTGTTGGCTGTGACAAGAATCCCACTTTGATCGGGAAGCCATGTTGCGCCAAAGGCGTTCGCAAACGGGATGATCACCGGCGCACCTCCAGCAGCGGGCGCGATAAATACGGCAGGTCCGTTCTGGCCGAGAATTGTCGAGGCGATCAGTTTGCCGTCCGGTGACCACGACGGCGGCGTGTAGGACCAGAACTTACCAATATTTGCCTTAACGGGATCAGACACCACGTGTTCGTCAGTCCCGTCGGTATTCGCGACCAGTAACTGTGATTTCGAGGGCGTCAGACCACGAACAAACGCCAGTTTCTTGCCGTCGGGCGAGACACCGACACCGACTGCCACATCGCTGACAATCAGCTTTGGATTGCCGCCTAGTACGGGCACCACATAAGCATCGGCGTAAAGGTCGGAACCCCTGCGATCTTGCACGAAGTAGAGATAATCGCCGTCTGGCGAGAAAGAAACGTCGTCAAAAGGCAGATCCGTTGGCGGAAGAATCTGCACGGCGCTTTCCGTTGATGCTTGTCGCACCCAGAGGCTGTACTGTTGTCCGTCCTTCGAAGTATAGGCAATGTAGCGCCCGTCAGGCGATATCGCGGGTGTTCCAGCATTGCCGTCATCCGTAATTTTGACGACCTGCATCTTGTCAAAATTCCAACTAGCAGGACCCGCGTTTCCCCTTAGCCTGTGAAAGGAGAAATAGCCCGCGGCGGCTATCACAGCGAGCACCGCCAGAATGCCCCCGGCGAACTGGGCTCGCTTGCGTGGGACACTTGTGGGCGCATGCGCAACAATAGACGCTTGGGATTCGGTATCGCGCTTAAGACGGCGAAGGTCGGTGCGAATGTCCGAAGCGTGTTGGTAGCGAAGACTGCGATCCTTTTCCAGGCATTTGTTGATGGTCTGTTCCAATTCAGCTGGTAACTCAGGATTGAGTCTGACCGGCGCCACTGGAGCACGATTCAGGATGGCATCGAAAACGACGCCGGAAGTTTCTCCGCGAAACGGCAGCGCGCCAGTGGCCATTTCGTAGAGCACCGCTCCGAAACTGAACAAGTCGGTGCGGGTGTCCAACTGCTCGCCGCGGACTTGTTCGGGTGACATATAAGCGACGGTGCCGACGGCCGTTCCAGGGCTGGTCAACAGTTCGTCTGCGGTGACGGTGGGCATCGAGGAAGGGCCTGCGCCTCCTGCGACACGTAACGGCACGACTTTGGCGAGGCCAAAATCGAGAATTTTGGGATGGCCGCGCTCGGTGACGAAGATGTTGGCCGGCTTGATGTCGCGATGTACGATGCCTTGGGAGTGAGCGGCGTCGAGAGCGTCGGCGACGTCGATGGCCACGCCGAGGAAAGCGTCGAGCTCCATCGCGCGGCCGGTGATGAGATGCTTGAGGGTGCGTCCGTCGAGGAATTCCATGACGATGAAGGTGTGCCCGTCGGTTTTGTCGCCCGCCTGAAGCGGTGCGCGGCCGATTTCGTGGATGGTGCAGATGTTGGGATGGTTCAACGCGGAAGCGGCGCGGGCTTCGCGGCGAAAGCGTTCCAGGGCGTGCGGATCTTGGGCGACATTTTCGGGGAGGAATTTGATGGCGACGAAGCGGCCGAGTTCGAGATCTTCGGCTTTGTAAACGACGCCCATGCCGCCGCCGAGTTTCTCGACGATGCGATAGTGCGAGATGGTTTGGCCAATCAGTTGGGACGGGGCCATTGGCGGAAATGTTAGGACGCAATCGTGGGATGGTCAACCAAGACCTAATGAAGTTTGGCGTATTCGGACTGGGCTTGTTTGTAGATGGGGATGCCGGGGTCGGCGTGCTGCCAGAGGGCGAGAAAATCCTGATAGGCTTTGCGGGCGTTGGCTAGCGCGTCAGGTTGCAATGGCGGCTTTGCTCCGCCATTTTCGGCGTGGCGGGATAAACCCGCCTCTACAACGTAGGCGCGGGCGAGACCCAGATGAGCGAGGGAACCAATGGGCTCGGTCAAGACGATGCCGCTGTGATCGATGATCTTC
>JBAQYT010000115.1:0-5248 GCA_049787175.1 Candidatus Acidiferrales bacterium
CCCGGCCAGCCTGGAAATTTCAATGTCGTCGGCCTTCCG
The DNA here is from genome assembly GCA_049787175.1 of Candidatus Acidiferrales bacterium. Classification (GTDB taxonomy): domain Bacteria; phylum Acidobacteriota; class Terriglobia; order Acidiferrales; family UBA7541; genus DAHUXN01. The sequence goes on from JBAQYT010000115.1 coordinate 40, forward strand.
GACATCGCCGTGAAGGAAAGCCGCGAGCGCGTGAAAGCCGCGCTGAAAAACTGCGGCTTTGACTATCCCGGCCATCAGGCCGTCACCGTGAATCTCGCTCCTGCTGACATGCGCAAGGAAGGCTCCGCATTCGATCTGCCTATGGCTCTCGGCCTCCTCGGCTGCCAGGGAACATTCTTCGGCAAAGCGCTCGCCGACTATGTTTTTCTCGGCGAACTTTCCCTCGACGGTAGCGTGCGCTCGGTGCGCGGCGCTCTCTCGGCCGCCATCGCGGCGCGCGAACAGGGAATCAAAAACGTCATCGTTCCGGAAGCAAACGCCAAAGAGGCCGCCGTAGTGGAAGGCATCCGCGTCTTCGCGGTGAAGTCCCTTCCGCAAGCCACCGACTTGATCAATTCTCCGGAGTCCTTCGCCGCAACCGCCGTGGACACCAGACAGATGCTTGGCGAGGCCAGTTCTTACTCGGTGGATTTGCGCGACGTCCGCGGGCAGCAATCCGCCAAGCGCGCGCTGGAAGTTGCCTGTGCTGGCGGCCACAACATTTTGTTCATCGGCCCGCCGGGCGCCGGCAAAACCATGCTGGCAAAGCGCATCCCGACCATCCTGCCGCCGATGTCCCTCGATGAAGCGATTGAGACCACGCGCATTCACAGCGTCGCCGGCGTACTTGATGATTCGCGCGGCCTTGTTGGCACGCGGCCATACCGTTCTCCGCACCATACCATCAGCGACGCTGGCTTGATTGGCGGCGGTGCTGTGCCGCGCCCCGGAGAAGTTTCCCTCGGTCACAACGGCGTCCTGTTTCTGGATGAGCTTCCCGAATTCCAGCGCAACGTGCTCGAAGTATTGCGGCAGCCTCTCGAAGACGGAGTGGTATCGATCGCCCGTGCGGCCATTTCGCTTAGTTTTCCTGCGCGCTTCATGCTGGCGGCGGCGATGAATCCCTGTCCATGCGGGTTTTTTGGCGACGCCACGCGCGACTGCCACTGCACGCCGATGCAGATTCAGCGTTACGTTTCGAAGATTTCCGGGCCCCTGCTCGACCGCATCGACATTCATATCGAAGTGCCCGCGGTGCGATACAAGGAACTTCGCGACGGCAGCGCCATTGAAGCATCCGCGGCAGTGAGAGAGCGCGTGATCTCCGCGCGAACCATCCAGATCGAGCGCTTCAAGGACGAAAAGAAGATTTACGCCAACGCGCAGATGCCGCCGAAATTGCTCAGAAAGCACTGCGAAATTTCCGCGGACGGCGAAAAACTGCTCGAGACAGCAATACAAAAACTTGGACTTTCCGCGCGCGCTCACGACCGCATCTTGAAAGTCGCGCGCACCATCGCCGATCTCGACGGAATCCCCAACATCCAGCCGCGGCATTTGAGCGAAGCCATCCAATACCGAACGCTGGACCGCACGTACTGGGCGTAGTGTACCGCAGGGCTATGGCGCAACGGGGCAAAGCCAAGCTACGATGGATTGCAGCGAGCCTCCAGTTGACTTGCAATGAGGGCCGTGCAAGCATGGCGCGCTTCACTTTCGGCACACGGTACGGATGGCCAAAAACGCCCAGCGAATTGAAGTCACCTTGGAGACGCTCCTCGACAGCGTCGACCTCGCCGAAGAGATTGTCCTGCGTGTGGCCGGCGAGTCTGGCTTCGACGAGGACAATTGCCATAAAATCGGCATGTCCGTGCGCGAGGCGGTCATCAATGCCTATAGTTACGGCAACCGGCAGGAGCGCGGCCGGAAAATCGTGATGACCATCGAGCTCGAAGCGCGCAAGCTGGTGGTTCACATCCTCGATGAAGGCAAGAGTTTCAGTTTGGCCGATGTCCCGGATCCTCTCGCGGAAGAAAATCTGCTGCGCACCTCCGGACGCGGCATTTTTCTGATGCGCGCTTTCATGGATGAATTCGACATTCAACGCGGCCCCGGCGGCGGGACCGAGCTGATTATGAGCAAATGGTTTCAGACCTCACCCAACAGCACCACTAGCAAACCGCAGGAAAGCCAGTAGCAACAAGCCCTGCGATTTGCTCTCTCTCGCTGAAGCCGAACTCCCTGAGGGCAGGCGCGCGTGCAAAAGCTGCGTCCGGCAGAGCGGCCTCTGGACAGAGATTGGTTTTTGTGGTTAGAATTCCGGCGCTAGGCTACCTGCCGAGCGCTCACAACTGCGCGTCAAGTACGGTGCGGTCTGTCCGCAAACGGCGGGGAGCTGGCATTTCAACCACGAAGAGGTGAAGAGTTGGACCGAGAACAGGGTGTGGTGAAGTGGTTTAATGCGGCCAAAGGGTACGGGTTCATTCAGCGGCAATCGGGCGAAGACGTATTTGTCCACTTTTCGGCCATTCAAGCGGAAGGCTACAAATCTCTGAATGAAGGCCAGTTGGTGGAATTCGAAGTCAAGCAGGGCCCGAAGGGTTTGCAGGCCGAGAACGTAACCCCGGCCTAGACCTTTTTTGCTCTTGGTGCAGTCGAGGCGGAATCCTCGTCGAAATCTCTCTCCGCGTCATAAGGGTTGGGTGTGTTTTGTGTTAGCATGGAACTTCCAACTTTTCCTGGAGAAGTGAAACGTGGCGAAGCACATCTCTCGTCAGGAGTTGAAAACAGACCAAGTGCAAGAGGCGCTTTCGCACGGCGCTGAGGCGGTTCTCTCCCATCGCACGTCTCTGATTTACGCGGTCATTATCGCGATGATTGTCGCTGCGGGAATTTTTGGCTGGCGGTTTTATTCGCAACGGCAATCGGTGAAAGCCGAGGCGGGATTCAACGAGGCGCTGCAGGTTTATGAGGCCCTCGTGGTGAGCCCTGGACAACCTTCGCAACCGAACGAGATTACCTATTCCGACCCCTCGAAGAAATTCCAAGACGCGCTGAAGAAATTCGGGGAAGTCGTGCAGCAATATCCGCGCACGCGGCCCGGCCAGCTTGCGAAATATTATTCCGCGCTGTGCGAAGAGCATTTGGGTCAGAATGCCCAGGCCATCCGCGCCCTTTCGGAGATTGAGAATAGCTCGGATCATGACTTTGCGGCTATGGCGCGCTTTGAGCTGGCGCAGATTTACGATCAAATGGGGAAATCCGATCAAGCGGTTCAGATTTACAACCAGCTTCTAACGAATCCTTCCGTACTCGTCCCCAAGCCCATCGTTATGTTGGCGCTGGCGGGACATTACCGCCAATCGGATCCAGCACAGGCCGTGAAACTCTACCGTCAAATCAAAACCGAATATCCCGACAGTGGCGCGGCCGATGAGGCAGATCAGCAGCTCGCGTTGCTTCCAGCGGGCAAGTCGTAAGTCGAACAGGCGTTTCCCACGGGATGGCATTGCCCAGAAAAGGCGACAGCATTGTGTTCGCACTCACGGCAACATTCTGTCGCGTTCGGTCGCGAGGAATTGAGCAAGCAACCCCGGAACGGCGGAGCTGGAGGCGGTCGCGAGGCGCGCAGCAGCAACTATGATTGTTTCTTGAGGATAACGGCAGGAATCGGATTCTTGCGGATGACCGCGCTCCCGTTGAAGAAATCACTCGAAGAGCGCTTCATTCAGCAGTGGGACAATGAATCGACGAATGGCGCGCTGCTTTAGTTTACGTGTGAGGCGATTTTGTCGGTTCGCGCCACCCGATCCTTGGAACGCTTTTCGGCACGATATTCGGCTGCGACTTCCACGATCGTCTTCGGGCGATAGGCCAGAGCTTCCCTGCCCAGCTTCACTGCCGCGTCAAACGAGACGAATCGCGTGAAAACGAAGCTTTCATCGGAGCCTTGGACATAGACGTAAGTGTAGTGTTGCGCGGAGGATCTGTTCACAACCGGCAGGGTGAACACCATGGCGCTCGAGCTCTCCAATCCTCCACCACCGCCCCCGCCGGAGAAGCTCAATTGGCTCGGTGCCGCGCCGCCCCCGGCAATGTGTGTCTGGGCGTGAACCGGCAGTGCCAAGAAGAAAAGCGAAGCCGCAACGAGAGTGATCTTCATAGATCGAACCTCACTTCTGGGATGAAATTTCGCCGCCATGGTACGAAAAAGCACTCCGAAGAAACGCGACGGCCACTCCCCACGAGCCGCCGCCCAAGGGTTCTACGCGAACCACGCGCGCGCCATCCGCTTCCGCCAGCGTCTGCGAATGCCCCGCCGGGCAGGCAACATACAAATTCATATCCGCGTGATAGGCCGGGCGGCGCGAGATGAAGTAAAATCCATCGCGCGATAGATTCGTGGCCGTGAGCAATTCCTCGGAAAGGCCTGGACTCTGATAATAGGGACGAATACGCGCCGGAACGGCGACCTTCAAGCGGCGAGTGCGTCGGCGGTCGCGCCCGGGCATCGGCGCGGCTGCCGCAGTCTGTGGAGATCCCAATTCCTGGTCCACTCGGTTTTCTCCAAACTCTTGGCGGCGGAGGGATTGAAAGGGCAGTTAAGGGGAACGATAGTCCGCCGCCTCTGAGTGGAAAGCAATTCTCGGGCCAGTAGATATCACAGAAAATACACGAGTTACCGAAGCTTGCCAGAGAGAGTTTGGCTTAGCGGGTTCCCTGAAACTGCAAATTTTTGGTAATCTCCGGGGGCACTCGAAGGTTCAAGGAGCAACCAAATGGGCGACGATGTGACCGTGCGCAACCTGGTGGCGGCGGACCATGATGCATGGCTTCCGCTTTGGCGCGGATACCAGCAATTCTACAAAGAAGAAATTCCCGCGGAAACGACGCGTGTAACGTGGGCGAGAATCCTCGACCCGAGCGAACCAGTGTTCGGCGCGATAGCGCTTGCGGGAGACCGCGCGGTTGGCATGGTGCACTGGCTGTTCCATCGCTCCTGCTGGACGATGGGCAGTTCCTGTTATTTGCAGGATTTGTTCGTCGTGCCGGATCATCGCGGCAGCGGCGTAGGGCGCAAATTGATCGAGCATGTTTTCGCTGCGGCGCGCGATGCTGGATGCGCAAAGGTTTACTGGCTGACGCAGGAGACCAATGCCAACGCCATGCTGCTCTATGACCGCATTGCCCGCCGCTCTGGCTTCGTCCAATACGAAAAACTTCTCACTTAACTGGCCCGGGCCAGCATTCCGAGCGAGGATGCGGCCAGCATCCGGCGAAAAATCTGCAGTTGTCTTTCGTTGCGTCTCAACGCGGGCGTTCCTGCCTCTCGCTTCCAGCCTTCAGGTTTACGCTCCAGTGGCGCGTTGGCCCTCCAGCGTTGCGCTCA
>JBAQYT010000119.1:0-22689 GCA_049787175.1 Candidatus Acidiferrales bacterium
GCGTGACTTCGATGGTGAAATCGCCCTTGGTGGTGTGAAAGTGCACGTGATAAACGGCTGGCGCGGTGGCGTGCAGAGATGCAGGATTCAAAAGCGAGCCGGTGGTGGACATGTGTCTCCTTTGAACTGTTTTGTGAGTCGTGGTGGTCTGGGCTGAAAGGGCCGGCGACGTCATCGCGCAAATGCAGCCCAAGGCTGGCAGAAGCACGCCGATTCGAAAAAGCTTCATTACTCCTCCTAAAGAGTTACCGTTTTTCGTTCGCGACAGACAACAGGCGCGCCGCGATAAAAGCCGAGTTTGAGAGAGTAGCTGTTGCGAAGGAAAAAATCAAAAGCTACGTGCAGATTTTGTGCGCAGCCGAGAACGGCACGCATTGACGGGGTCTGCGAGACGTTGCTTTGGTAAGTTTAGGCAATTGTGCTCGTCCCAAAAAGCGAAAAACAGATTCCTCGTCGTCCCTCGGGCAACAAGCGCTCGGGACTCGCTCGGAATGACAATGTCAGTTACGGCCGGGATTGCATTTCGCGGCTGACGCGTTTGCATTCCACGCGCACACCCGAATGCAGGCGGCATAAAGCCGCCCCTACAAAAGCAAATTCAAAAGCGTCGAGGCGAGATCCTTCGCTACGCTCAGGATGACACCATAGTTCAGGGTTGCGATTTGCATTCGAGGTTGGGGGTTGCATTTCGAGATGGTCCGAGCTGACAAGTCAGGGTGCGGGCTTATCTCAAAAGCGAAAAGCAGATTCCTCGCCGGATGCTCGTCGCATCCTCGCTCGGAATGACAAATAAAATCATGGCTGGGATTGCATTTCGCGGCTGACGCGCTCGCATTCGGCCATGACGCGCAGAGTGTTCTCGCCGAGAATTTTCTTGATATCGGCGTCGGAGTAGCCGCGATCGAGCAGCGCCTGGGTGATCTCCGGCAAATGCGTGACGTCTTCCATGCCGATGGGCATGTCGGAGCCGTCATAGTCGGAGCCGAGGCCCACGTGATCGACGCCGCCGATTTTGACGGCGTGGTCGATGTGGTCCACGATTTTCGTCCAATTCACGCGCGGGAGCGTGCCGTCGAGCATCATTTTGTGAACAAGCTCGTCTTCGGCCATGATGCTGCAGGCTTCGTTGTCCTTGCCGCACTTCCGCGCGACTTCGTCGTTCATCTTCTTCATGACATCAGGCTTGGCTTTGACGGCGTCGGCGTATTCCTGGCTAAGAAAGCCGACGTGATAATTGATTTGGATGACGCCGCCCTTTGCGGCGAGGGCCTTGATCATGTCGTCGGTCATGTTGCGCGGCGCGCTGCACAGAGCGCGGCAGGAAGAGTGCGAAGCGATGAGCGGCGCTTTGCTGACGGCGATTGCGTCGTAAAAAGTTTTGTCGGCGGTGTGCGAGATGTCGACCATGATGCCGTCGCGATTCATGCGCAGGACGACTTGCTTGCCAAAGTCGGTGAGGCCGTTGTGCGCGGGCTTGTCGGTGGAGGAGTCAGCCCAGTCGGTGTTGACCATGTGAGTGAGGGTCATATAGCGAACGCCGAGGGCGGCGAAAGTGTCGAGGACGGCGAGGTCGTCATTGATCATGTGGCCGCCTTCGACGCCCATGAGCGCGGCGATTTTGTGCTCGGCGAAGGCGCGGCGGACGTCGGCGGCGGTGCGGGCGAGCATAATGTCATTCGGATGGAGGCGGGCCTGTTCGCGAACGGCGTCGATTTGATCGAGGGCTTTTTGGACGGCGATGGGGCCGGTGATTGTGCCGGGCATGTAGATGGAGAAGAAAATGCCGTCGAGGCCGCCGGCTTTCATGCGCGGAATGTCGATGTTGCCGTCGGTGTGGCGCGCGTCGAGATTGAAGTGCGGGTCCATGAGGCGCTGCGTGGTGTCGTCATGCGTATCGATGACGATGGAGTGAAAATGCAGATCGCGGGCGTGAGCCGAGATTTTCACGGTTTGCGCGGACACCATCAACGGGAACGCCAAAAACAACAGGCTACACACGGTGCAAGCAAGATTGCGCATCGCTGAGGCTTCCTCCGGCGAGAAAGAGTAACGCAAGGAGCCAACGCGGGCAAAGGATAATTCACTTCAGCTAGTGGGTCAGTTTGAATTTTGACTCCTTGTATCACGATCAAGAAAATTCAAACTGATCCACCGTCTCACTTCTGAATGCCAGGCGTTTCCATTCTTCGCCGTCCCGGTCAAAAGAACCGGGATTCCTGGAGCCGAGGATTTCGTTTTGCTCCCTTTGATCGCCACGATTCATTTTTGGATTCCGAGCTTCTTCCATTCGTCGGAACGTTTGGTGGGACCTTCGGACCAGTTGAGCCAGTCCCAAATGGCGTGCTTGAGTACCTGGCGATTGATTTCGTTGTTGGATTCGGTGAGCGGAATGCTCTTCGGGCAGACCTTGACGCAATTCTGCGCGTTGTCGCAATCCTGGATGCCGCCGGGGCCCATCATCGCTTCGAGGCGCGCGCGCGAGTGCATTTCGCCGGTGGGATGCATATTGAAGAGGCGGACCTGATTGATAATGGCGGCGCCGACGAATTGCGTGTGCGAATTTACTTTGGGGCAGGCTTCGAGACAATTGCCGCAAGTGATGCAACGCGCGAGTGGGTAGCCAACCTGCTGCTCCTCGGGAGACATCCGCGGGCCGGGGCCGATGGCGTAGGTGCCGTCGATGGGAACCCAGCACTGCATGCGTTTGAGGTTTTCGAACATGACGGAGCGATCGACTTGCAGGTCGCGCACGAGCGGGAATTTCGTGAGCGGCTCGAGGCGGATGGGCTTTTCGAGATTGTCGACGAGAGCGGAGCAGGCTTGGCGCGGGTAGCCGTTGATGAGCATGGCGCAAGCGCCGCAGACCTCTTCGAGGCAATTCGCGTCGTAGGAAACAGGCGTGGTGCCCTGGGCGTCGCGGGTGACGGGTTTTTCGGCGATGTCGCGCAGGCAGGTGATGACGTTCATGTGCGGACGGTAGCGGATTTCGAATTCTTGCCAGCGCACGGCTTCGTGGGGAGCGGCCTGGCGTTTGATGCGAACGATGAATGTGTTTTCAGACATGGAGCCTCGATTCATGCTAACAGAAAAGCAACAGCAGATTCCTCGTCACCATCCGCGCCTTTTTTCAATCGGCGCTGTAGGAACAGCGCGGGCGCGGCTGGGCTCGGAATGACAACAAAAAGCTGCCGGCTCCGCAAAAACGCCCGGAGCGCAGGAATCGCGCCTGAAGGCCGGCGCTACAACAGCAACGGCCTCAGGTCAGTCCGACAAAGAACGTCGGACGGGACCTGAGCTACAAAGACAAAAAACGCGAAGCGCGACGGGCCGATAAAGCCGAGCGAGTCCTCCAATTGCAAAAACAAGGGCCGTGGCGGCATAAAGCCGCCCCTGCGAAAACAATAGCCTCAGGTCAATCCGACAAAGAACGCCGGACGGGACCTGAGTACAACAAACTAATACTTACGAGGCCGGGGCGGCAGAAGCGAAATGTCCACGGGCTCGTATTCGAGCTTGATGTTGCCGCCGTTCCAACTGGCCTTGGTGGTCTTGAGCCAATTCTTGTCGTCGCGCTCGGGAAATTCAGGCTTGTAGTGAGCGCCGCGAGTTTCGTTGCGCGCGAGAGCGCCGAGAGCGATGACTTTGGAAAGAATGAGCATGTTGCCGAGCTCGCGCGTGAACTGCAAAGTTTGATTCGACCATTGCGTGCGGTCGGCGAGATTGACGCGGCTGAAACGGTCGGAGAGCTCATCGAGTTTGCGCAGGGCCTTTTCAAGATTAGCGTTGAAGCGGACGACGGTGACATGCTCGACCATCACTTCGCCGAGCTCCTTCCAAATGGTCATGGGATTTTCGGTTCCCTGACTGTGGAGCAGGCTGTCATTGGCTTCTTGCTGATGGGAGCGCTCGCCATCGTAGATGGCGGAAGAAACGCTGTCGCAGCCTTTTTCGAGATTGCGCGCGTATTTAACGGCGCTAGGGCCGGCGATCATGCCGCCGTAGATGCAGGAGACGAGCGAATTGGCGCCGAGGCGATTGGCGCCGTGATATTGGTATTCGCACTCGCCGGCGGCGAAAATTCCGGGAATGTTGGTGGCCTGGCGCTCGTTATCGACCCACAGGCCGCCCATGGTGTAATGCATCGCAGGAAAAACCTTCATGGGCTCTTCGCGCGGATCGGGCCCGACGAACTTCTGATAAATTTCGAGCACGCCTTCGAGCTTGCGGTCGAGCATTTCGCGCGGCAGATGGGTGAGGTCGAGATAGACGGCGTTCATGCCGGGCAGGCTAAGCTTTTCTTCAAAAACAATTTTGTAGATGGCGCGAGTGGCGACGTCGCGCGGGACGAGATTGCCGTATTTCGGATACCACTCTTCGAGAAAATAGAAACGCTCTTTTTCGGGAATGGAGCGCGCGGGGCGATTGTCCCCGGCTTTGCGCGGCACCCAAACGCGGCCGCCTTCGCCGCGAAGGGATTCGCTCATGAGGCGGCATTTGTCTTCGCCGGGAATGGCGGTGGGATGGACCTGAATGAATTCGCCGTTGGCATAATACACACCTTGCTGGAAAAGCGCCGATTGCGCCATGCCGGTGCAGACAACGGAGTTGGTGGTCTGGCGGAAAATCGCGCCGATGCCGCCGGTGCAGAAAATCACGGCGTCGGCGGGGAAAGTGCGGACCTCCATGGTGCGCAGGTCCATGGCGCAGATGCCGCGGCAGATGCGAGCATCGTCGATGACGGCGGAGAGAAAGGTCCAGCCCTCGAATTTGCGGACTTTGTCTTCGGCTTCGAAGCGGCGGACTTGCTCATCGAGAGCGTAGAGGAGCTGCTGGCCGGTGGTAGCTCCCGCGAACGCGGTGCGATGGTGGAGAGTTCCGCCGAAGCGGCGAAAATCGAGAAGGCCTTCCGGGGTGCGATTGAACATGACGCCCATGCGATCGAGCAGGTCGATGATGGCGGGAGCGGCTTCGCACATGCCCTTGACGATGGGCTGATTGGCGAGGAAGTCGCCGCCGTACACGGTATCGTCAAAATGGATCCAGGTGGAGTCGCCTTCGCCCTTCAGATTTTTGGCGGCATTGATGCCTCCCTGCGCGCACACCGAGTGGGAGCGCTTGACCGGGACGATGGAAAAAAGCTGGACCGGCACGCCCGATTCGGCGATGCGAATGGTGGCCATCAAGCCCGCGAGACCGCCACCAACGACGATGATTTTAGGTTCTCTCATGTGCCCTACAATTAGACGCAATGGCCGCGACGGACCTCAGCGGCTAAAGCCGTGCCCTGACGCAACGCCAAAAGCAGATTCTCCGGTCTCATGAGTCCGGTGGACTCCACCGGAGTCCAACACCGGACCTGGCCGCTACTTTTCGCGAAGCGAAGAGTAAATCGCCCGCCACACGCCACGGCGTGCAGGCAGCGGGCAAGCTCCTCGGAATGACAAACGGTTCACAGGCTAAGAGCCTGTGCCACAAAGGCGATCCATCCATGAACTGCGCCTTAGAGATAGCCATTGAATGGGTGCCAGTTGTAAAGAAAGCCCGCAACAATCAGGAGCCCAACAACAGTGAATGCAAGGCCAACGAAAACTCCGAGCCAGCCGGCGGCACGCTGCGCGCGCGGAGTGACCGCAATCCCCCACTTGCAGCAAAAATTCCAAATGCCATTTCCGAAGTGAAACGAAGCAGCCAGGATTCCAATGACGTAAAAGGCCGCGAAATAAGGGTTGGCGAAATCGTGCGCGACGCCGGCGTAGGTGCTGCGGCCGTGCGTCGAGAAGCGTTCGAGCCAGACGTGCCAGATGATATACGCGAAAGCGATGATTCCCGTCCAGCGCTGCAGGGTATAGAGCCAGTTGGCCATCCAGGGATGGGCCCAGACGTTGGTCTTGCCGCGCCACCAGATCCAAAGGCCGTAGCAGCCGTGGAAGGCGATGGGCAGCCAAATGAAAATGAATTCGACGGGAATGCGCCAGGGAATTTGCTCGAGGCCCGCGGCGGTGGCGTTGTATCTCTCCGGACTGACGAGCGCGTAACTATTGGACCAGAAATGCTCGGCGAGAAAAGCGCCAATGGGAATGATGCCGCTGAGAGAATGCAGTTTGTCCCAGAAATAACTGGAGTCAGGTTTCGACGCCGCGGTCTCCATCCACTCTCCGAAAACTTTTCTGCGGGAACATGAAACAGTTCGCAGCGAATCTGTCCGCACTCTTGCAGTGCCAACATTTCAGTATAGACAGCAGCCAAAGTGTTTGCAAGACGGCAACACGACAAAATGCAACGGGAGATTCGTATGATAGACTTTTTCTCATGTCCGCATCCGCGCTTGCCGAAGTGGCGACACTCATCAACGGGCTTGTCCACCGGGGAACGAAACTTGACGCTGCCCAATTGGCGAAGATCGCCGAGGCCGTGGGGCACGTTTTCTCCGTCCATGCCGACGAAGTGGCCGTGCTTGCACTGACCGAGGATGCGAAATTTCTGCGGTTCCGCGTTCCGGAACAGTTGCAAACCGTGGGGCAGATACCGATGACCAGCAATTCGGCGCTGGCCGTGCGCACGGCGAGAGAGCGCCGGGCGGAGATCGTGAATCACTTCAACATCGTGCCGCATGCTTCCGTTTTCGAAGGGGTAAGGCTGAACGAACATCGCCACGAGCCGATTCAGAAAATCATGAGCGCTCCGATCGTCAGCGGGAACAAGGTATTGGGGGTGCTGCAGATTTCGCGCAAGGCGAAAATGGCGAAAGGGGCAAAGGATTTTTCGCAACAGGATCTGAAGCACCTGGTTTCGATCGCCGATCTGCTGGCTCCGGCGCTGCCTTTGTGGCAAGAATAATTTCGAAAATTCCGCACGATCGTCCGATTCACTCCGCGAATGGCCTGAAGTCGGAAACAAACTCGTGAGATGCTTTCCGGCCGATGATACCTGCACGCAGATTTCCCGCCGCGGATGGCCATCGGCGAATTGTTCCGGACGCGGCGAGAGGCGCGATTGAGAAGCAGGCGCTTGGCGCGGAGCAGGAGCGCAACGCACCCACGAATGCCACGGCTTCGCAACGCCGCGAAAGTTTTACGACAGGCGTGAAAAAGATTGACACTGTATTCGCTTCTTGTTACTTTCTGCGCGCAGATCATCTTCCACTCTCCTTAACGGAGGCTCGCAGCCCGGCACCGCATGGCGTTCGTCGCTAAAAAAATTTTCCTGACAAAAGGCGTGGGAAAGCACCGAGAGCGGCTTTCGAGCTTCGAGCTCGCGCTGCGGAATGCGGGCATTGCCGCCTGCAACATCGTTCGCGTGTCTTCGATTTTTCCGCCGCACTGCAAGCTGATTTCGCGCAGCGAGGGTTTGAAGCATTTGAAGCCCGGACAGGTGGCGTTCGTGGTGATCAGCGAAAACCAGACGCGCGAACCGCATCGTTTGATCGCCGCGTCGGTGGGCGTGGCGCTGCCGGGCGACAAATCGATGTATGGCTACCTCTCGGAGCACCATTCGTTTGGCGAGCCGGAGGAGATCGCCGGCGAGTACGCGGAAGAGCTTGCCGCCGAAATGCTGGCGACGACCCTGAACGTGGAATTCGATCCGGATTTGTCGTGGGACGAAAAAAAAGAGGTTTACCGGATTTCGAATAAGATTGTGCGCACAATGAACATCACGCAATCGGCCGTGGGAGACAAGCGCGGGCTGTGGAGCACGGTGCTGGCGGCGGCGATTCTGGTCGGCGAAGACGATTAAGTTTCCATCCTCGGTTTCGACAGTCATCGGAGTCCTTTTTCTAGCAAGTTGCACCTTCCTTGCGGACAATCACGCACAGGCGCAGGAAACGAACGGCGCACATGCGGAGCGCGGCGTGTTCGTCGTGTTTCTTGGCACAGGGATGCCACGGCCGGATCCGGACCGACAGGGGCCTTCGCTGGCGATTGTGGCGAACGGCAAGGCATACATCGTGGACGCGGGCACGGGAATCGTGCGGCAAGCGGCCGCAGCGTATCGCAACGGGATCAAGGCGCTGTGGGCGAGCCAACTGGACATCGCGTTTCTCACGCATTTGCATTCGGACCACACGCTGGGATTGCCGGACCTGATTCTGACGCCGTGGGTGATGCATCGCACCGTTCCGTTGCAGCTTTACGGGCCCACAGGAACGCAGGCGATGGCCGACAACATCGAAAAAGCGTACGCGGAAGACATCAAGGTTCGCATTGAAGGGCTGGAACATCAGACCACGACCGGGCATCAAGTTGTGGTGCATGAGATAAAGCCGGGCGTCGTGTATCAGGACGCGAATGTGAAAGTCACGGCATTCGCGGTCAAGCATGGAAGCTGGAAAGAGGCGCTTGGGTATCGCTTCGACGCGGATGGAAAATCGATTGTGATTTCGGGCGACACGCGGCCCGTGGACAGCGTGGTTGAAGCCTGCAACGGATGCGACGTGCTGGTGCATGAAGCGTATTCAGGAACGCGTGGTGATGCCGAAGATGCGGCGTACTTTTCTTCTTTTCACACCTCCGCGCAGCAACTCGGCGAGATCGCGGCAAAAGCCAAGCCGAAGCTGTTGGTAGTTTGGCATTACATGCCGCTGGGAAACACGGACCAGACGAAAATGGCGGACGAAATCCACGGCGCCTTTCACGGACCGGTTGTGGTGGCGAACGACCTCGACGTGATTTCCCCGTGAAAGCGGCCGCCTGACCCTCTCCAAGGCGCATCTTACTTCTGGGCACAAGCTGCGCGATTCGCGCTCCGATATCGAATGTTTCTGAGTATCCTAGACGTGAAATACGCCGTGAGATCAACAAAGTGCAAAAAGACTGCCCCGTTGCGACCGTGAAGATTCAAGAAGGCGTTTCGCTCGCCGAGCACAGCAACTACCGCATCGGCGGGCCTGCGCGATATTTTTGCGAGGCCGCGAATGAAGAGGAGATTCGCAACGGCGTGCTGTTTGTGCGGGAGCAACGGCTGCCGCTTTTCGTGCTCGGCGGCGGCACGAATCTGCTGATCGACGACGCCGGGTTCAATGGTCTGGTGCTGAAGCCCAGCGTGATGCAGCTTGGCGTTGATGGGCAGATGATGACTGTGGGCGCGGGCATGTCGGTTGCGGACATGCTGAAATTCACAATCGAGCATTCGCTGAGCGGACTGGAATGGTCCGGCGGGCTGCCGGGAACGGTGGGCGGCGCGATCCGCGGAAATGCCGGAGCGTTTCGCGGAGAAATCAAGGACCGCATCGTCAGCGTGGAAAGCTTCGACGTGGAAACGCTCGGGACCATCAGGCGCGGCAACGCAGAATGCAAATTTGGGTACAGGTCGAGCGTGTTCAAGGAAAAGAATGGGCGCGAGATTATCTTGCGCGCGACGCTGAATCTGGACAAAGGAGACGCGCAGAAAATCGCGGCGGGAATCCAGGAAAAAATCAATTACCGGCTGGAGCGGCATCCCATGGAGTACCCAAACATCGGAAGCACGTTCAAGAATGTGGATTTGGAACTGACGCCGAAAATATGGCGCGAGGCATTTGCGAAAGTGATCAAAGTCGATCCGTTTCCAGTGGTGCCGACGGCGTACCTGATTTCGGAAGCAGGCCTGCGCGGAACGCAGCGGGGCGGCGCGATGGTATCTCCGAAGCATCCGAACTTCATCGTGAACCTGGGCGGGGCCACCGCGGGGGACGTGAAGTTTTTGATCGCCGCAGTGAAGGAAAGCGTGTTCGAGAAATACGGAATCAGACTCGAAGAAGAAATTCAGCTGGTGTGACGCCCGCGAATCCACATCCTTCCGCAAGAAAGTGATCCAGAGAAACAAATTCCGATGACCCAAGCGGAAGAGGAGAAGTGCGATCAATTGGGACACGCCGTCTACAAGGATCGCGAAGGAACGGGCAAAATGTAGTTAAGCGCCAATTCCAACGAAGCAACAATGCAGAGCTGGTGATTATGCGCCGCGGATATCAAAGCGCCTGATCAATCCGTTTTCGATCCGAAACACGTGACCGACCATCTTATCCGATAGAACATTTGCGTTGAGGTCGCGAACGACCTGATGGACTTCCACAACCACTTCCCCTTCATGGCCTTGGGCGAACGCGACGGGCTCGACGTGCGGATTGACCGTCGCCCACTGACGTGTCCAGTAGCTGCGGACTTCGCCGCGTCCGTGGACATGGCCGCCTTCCATGCCATTTGCCCAAATGACATCCTCGTGCATGACTGCAAGCACGGTCTCCATATCACGAGCGTTGAAGCGATCGTAAACACGCTTTAGGATATCCACTCGTTCGACATTCAAATCGGCGTCCGTCATGGCACACGCAGCGGTAAACCTGATTTCGCTACACTCCTCTTTTTGGATATGCGATCTGCGTTTCGCTCGTATGGGAGCCGCAACAATTAGCGGCCGGATGCGGCTCCTTTGGCTTTCGGTTGATCCGCGCGAACGGTGGGAGTGTCGACGAGATGCTCGGCAAGGAACCACACTTGCAATTCATTGGTGCGAATCACCTGGCTCACGAGCAAATCGTTCGTGCCATCGTCTTCCGCGTCCGAAGCATTGCGCGCAAACGTCCGCGCTTCCTTCAGAATGATTTCATGGGCCTCGAGAAGGCGCGAAAGCTGCACAGGAAGTTCTTCGCGGCCGCGAGGCGGGCGAGGAATCAGAGTGGTCTCGGCAACGTCGGCAGCCATGGCCAAACTGATGCCGCCAAGGGTCTGAATGCGTTCGGCAATGGCGTCGACCAGGTCGTCCTGCTCGCCGTGGTGCTTATCGAAGAGCAGATGAACCTGGTAAAAAGTGTGACCCGAGACTTGCCAGTGATGCTTCTTGTACATATCGCGAAGGGACATGGTATCGGCGAGGAGCTGGTTGAGGTTCTCGGCGCTCGCGGCGCAGACTTTCTCGTCGAGGGCGATGGGCAGCTTGGCAATTTTTCCGTAAGGCTGGATCTCGCGGGCATGCTGGTGCAGAAGCGGCTTGGCGTGCGCCGTTCCTGCTTCCAACTGGTTGTAGTCGGGACTGCGCTTGTCATTTTTGGGGCTCATGTGTTTTGCTCCTTCCCGATGTAGTTCGCTTCATTCAGCGAGTGCTGTGAGCAACTTCGTGGTGGTGATTCGAGCCAGCGCCTTTTTTCGCGCGCTTGGCCGCGGCAGAGCGATCGAAATAGCCGATACGCTCGAGAACAGCGCCGACGATGAGCGGCAGAGCGACGGTGGCGTCTTCAAAAACTTCAGCGAACCTTCCGCCCTCATCGAGAGGCACGAATTTTCCCCAGGAAACGGCTTCCGTGTAGGTGCTGCCCGAAAGGCCGCCCCAATGCACAGGCTCAGGACAAATTCGCAGGCCGTAGTTGTAGCGCTTGAGCGGCATTTCTTCGTAGCCGCGGCGCGCGAGCAATTCCGCGTACACGCCGAATTGCTGCGACCAGTTGCGGGGCACGCCTCCGCCGACGGTGAAGATTCCCATGCGCTTGGTAGCCAGCATAGTCTCAGCGAAGTGCTCGAAATCGGCGAAAGAATCGAAACGCAGCTCGGGGCGGCCTTCTTTGCGCCGCTGGCGAAGATGCAGCGCGAAATCGATGCCCAATTCCGAATCGGTGAACGCGGGAATGAAAACCGGGACGTTTTTTTCGACGGCGGATTTCAGGATGCCGCGACCGTGCGCGTGGCGAATCAAATATTCGCCGATGCAGCGATTGAGTTTCCAACTGGAAACGGTTTCCGCGGGATCCCATTTCTCGAGTAAAGCTTCGACAATTTCCTCGATGTAATCGAGATTGAGCTCCGGCTCGAGCGAATCGTAGACGCGATTGTAGCCGGCGAAAAAAAGCTCCTTATCGCCCATTTTGGGATCGTAACGGAAATGGTGCTTGCCAGCGGCTTCGACAAGGCCATGAGCCATCAAGGCGCCCGTGGAAACAACCGCTTTCACAATTCCCGAATCGATCAAGTCGCAGAACACAAGGCCCATCTTTGCAACGGTCATGGCGCCAGAAAGCGTGAGCACAACGAAACAATCTTGGTCACGGGCCATGGCTTCCAGGACGTCGGCAGCGTCGCCGACTTGCCGCGCGGTGAAAGCGGTCTGGCCCATGGCGCGAACCAGCTCATCCACGGTGCGTGCTTTGGAGAGATCGAGCGGATAAATGGGAGTGAGCCGATCCGCAACCGGATCGTGCAGAATTCTTTCGGTTACTCCCTTTTTCTTTGCCATTCAGTATCCTCGCAGGTAATGTATCACCTCCGAAGCATCTTTGCGGACCCTAACTATAAATAGTACAGAGCGCGGCAAGAAGAAAGAAAAAAAATACAAACGAAGGACATTGTACGGTGCTGCTGAAAACTTACACGGCCATGCCGGCGGAAAATTTTGGCGGAATTCCCGAAGAGAACTCGTGCTACGAAAGTTCGCGCGCAGTCATTTTCCCGATCCCGCTGGAGCGCACGACGACTTACGAGCACGGCACGCGAAACGGTCCGGGCGCGATCATCGCGGCGAGCCGCAACATGGAAACGTGGGACGAAGAACTCAGCGTGGAGACTTTCGCGAAAATCGGCATTGCCACGCTGGCGCCCATCGATACCGCCGAAGGAACGCTCGAAAAAGTGCTGGCGGACATTCATACGACGGAGCTCGCGCTGCTCTCCGACGGCAAATTCCCGGTGGCGCTGGGGGGTGAGCATTCGCTGACGCCTCCGCTGGTGTCCGCCGCGGTGAAGAAATTTCCGGATCTGACGGTGCTGCAGATCGACGCGCATGCGGACTTGCGCGAAGCCTATCAAGGCAATCCGGCGAGCCACGCGTCCGCGATGCGGCGCGTGGTGGAGATGTGCCCCGCAGTGCAGGTGGCGATTCGGTCGCTGTCGATCGAGGAATCGGAAGCGATTCCGCGTTTGCGGACAAAAATTTACTGGGCGCGTGATATTGCGCGCGCACCACTGGAGAAATGGATTCCGCGCGTCATCGCGGACCTTTCGCCACACGTTTACCTGACCGTGGATTTGGACGGATTCGATCCGGCGTACATGCCAGCGACGGGCACGCCGGAACCCGGCGGCCTCGATTGGTATCAAGTGACGGCGCTCATTCGCGAGGCCGCGAAGACGCGAAAAATCGTGGCCGCGGACGTGGTGGAATTGTTGCCGCAGCATGGAGATCACGCATCTGACTTCCTGGCGGCCAAACTGGTATACAAGATTCTGGGCTATGTGTTTTGCATGGGTTGAAGAGCGGAATAAAGTTTTTCGGCGCAGTGAAGTGGCCATAGGTTCAACGACGATTCGGGCGGAGGAGCGCAATGGAGTTCTTCTACTACAGTCACGGACTGCTGGGATGGATCATCATCGGATTGATTGCAGGATGGCTGGCCGGCGTCGTCGGGCGAGGGCGCGGATTCGGCTGCCTGGCCGATATTATTTTGGGGCTAATTGGAGCGATCGTTGGCGGCTGGATTTTCTACAAACTGGGAATCCGAGTCGGCGGGGTGATCGGCAGCCTGGCAGCAGCGTTTGTGGGAGCCGTTGTGCTGGTGGCAATTGCGCGGCTTTTCGCCGGCGGGCACCACGACCGCTAATGATGCAGGCTTTTCGCGCTGGCAGCCAGAGCGCGAGGTTTGTAGAACCTAACATCAGCGCGATACGTCTAATGTGGAGAGAGATGAACATTGGCTGCTGAATCGAAAGATAACCACAGCACGGCATTCGGCGATCTGGCGCGCATGACGCTGCGCGTGCTGGCGCGCAACAAGATGCGAACCGCGCTGACCATGCTGGGCATCACCATCGGCATTGCCGCGGTGATTTGCACAGTTGCGATTGGCGAGGGGAGTTCGCAGCAGATTCGCGAGCAGATCGCGGCGCTGGGCGACAACCTGGTATGGGTGGAAGCAGGCGGCCGAAACGTCAACGGCGTGCGCACCGGCAACGACAACACGAAGTCGCTGACGAACAACGATGCGCTGGCGCTGCCACAAGAGATTCCGTTGCTCAAACAGTGTTCGCCGAATACCGACGGGCATGTCCAAATTATTTATGGGAACGAGAATTGGTACACGCATCTTCGGGGCACCGGAGCGAATTTTCTGCAAGTGAGGAATTGGCCGATCTCGCAAGGAAACAACTTTTCTGACAGGGATGCTGCTAGCTCGGCGCAGGTGGTGCTGCTGGGCCAAACGGTGGTGAATCAACTCTATCGTCCAAGCGAAGATCCCATCGGGACCACGGTGCGGATCAACGGATTGCCGTTCAAGGTCATCGGAGTATTGTCGGAAAAGGGCATGACACCGTACGGCTGGGACCAGGACGACACCGCGTCGATCCCCTACTCGACGGCGCAGCGCAAGGTGTTCGGGAATTACTGGCTGGACGATATTTTTTGCTCGGCGACGTCCTCCGATGCGATTGGGCCGGCCGACGACTTGACGGAACGACTGCTGCGGCAGCGGCACCATTTGCGGCCTTCGGAACTGGACGACTTCAGCATTCGCACGCCCACGCAATTTCTAGAAGCGCAGGAGCAAGCCAGCAAGACGTTCACGCTGATGCTGGCGTGCATCGCATCGGTCTCGCTGCTGGTGGGCGGAATCGGAATCATGAACATCATGCTCGTCTCCGTGACGGAGCGGACGCGGGAAATCGGCGTGCGCATGGCCGTGGGCGCGACGGAACGCGATATTCAACTTCAGTTTCTGACGGAAGCGATTATTGTGAGCCTGCTGGGCGGCGTGTGCGGCGTCCTCTTCGGAATATTCGCGTCGCGCTTGCTCGCAAGCACGCTGGCATGGTCCATGCAGATTCCGCCGTCAGCGATCGTCCTAGCCGCTGCGTTTGCTCTGTTTGTGGGATTGTTCTTTGGCTTCTATCCGGCGCAGAAAGCGGCGCAACTGGATCCGATTGAAGCGCTGCGCTTCGAATAGCCCTGTGGCTGCGTCCGGTCGGCCCGCGCCGACACTGCAAAACCGCTCTGTGTGATACGATAATCGCAGAAAGTGAGCCGAAACAGAACAATTGAGTAAACCTTCATTGTGGATGGTCCCGCTTGGCGGGCTGGGCGAGTTTGGCATGAACATGATGGCCCTCCGCTACGGCGAAGACATTCTCGCCATCGACGCGGGCCTGATGTTTCCGGAAACGGAACTCCTCGGCGTCGACATCGTCATTCCCGACATCACGTATCTAAAGCAAAACCGCGGCGTGCGCGCGCTGCTTTTGACGCATGCGCATGAAGACCACATCGGCGCGGTGCCCTACCTTCTTCCGGACCTGAATTGCCCCGTCTACGGAACACGCTTCACTCTGGCGCTGGTGCGGAAAAAATTGGAAGAGCACGGCTTGCTCGAAAAAGCGGACCTGCGTGAAATTGCGCCGGGAATGAAGGTGACGCTGGGGCCGTTTGAAGTGGACTTTGTCCACGTGACGCACAGCACGATCGAATGCGTGGCGCTGGCGATTCGCACGCCGCTCGGAATCGTGATTCACACCGGCGACTTCAAAGTGGATCCCACGCCGATCGACGGTAAACCTTTCGACCTGCACCGCTTCGCGCGTTACGGAGAGGAAGGAGTGCTCGCGCTCTTTGCTGATTCGACGAATGCGGAACGCCCGGGCTATACGCCTTCCGAACGCGCTGTGCGGCCGAGGCTCGAGGAACTGTTTCGGGCGGCGCCGAAGCGCGTGGTGGTTTCGTGCTTTTCCAGTTCCGTGCACCGCATCCAGCAAGTCATCGATATTGCCACCGAGCAGGGACGGAAAATCGGGTTCATCGGCCGCAGCATGTCCGACAACGTGGAGATAGCGCACTCGCTGAGTAAGCTGCACATTCCCGATGGATCGGTGGTCCGGCCGCAGGACATCAAATCATTCGATCCGCGAAAAATCGTGGTACTCGCGTCGGGGAGCCAGGCCGAGCCGATGTCCGCGCTTTCGCGCATCGCGGTCGACAATCACCGGATGCTGGAGCTGCAAGAAAACGACACGGTGATTCTGTCGGCGCGAATCATTCCTGGGAACGAGAAACCGATTTCGCGGATGATCGATCATCTTTTCCGGCGGCGGGTGCTGGTCTATTACGAAAGCGGAAGATCGGCGCCGATACACGTCTCCGGGCACGCGAGCCAGGAGGAAATGAAGCTGCTGCTGAACCTGGTGCGGCCAAAATACTTCGTACCCATACACGGCGAATACCGGCAGCTTTTCCAGCACGCGGCGCTGGCGCGCCAAGTGGGCTCGGTTTCCGGTGAAATTCTGATGGTGGAATCGGGGCAACCGATCGAGTTCACCGCGGAGGGAGCGTTCCGGCGGGAGCCGGTGGCCGTGGGACGCGTATGCGTCGATTCCGGGTCGCTCGAAGAAATCGAAGACGTGGTGATTCGCGACCGCAGGCATCTGGCCGAAGACGGCGTGGTAGTTCCAATCATCGCGATCAACAAACATAGCGGGCGGATGGAAATCTCACCGGAAATCGTGACGCGCGGATTTCTGCCCTTGGGTGACGGGCAGGAGCTGCTGGCGCTGGCGCGCAACGTGATTCTGAAAACCATGGAGCAGTCCAACTTAGAAGAGAAGGGCGATTGGAGCGTCATCAAGGAAAAGATTCGCGTGGATTTGAAGAAATTCCTCAACAAGAAGACATCGAAGCGGCCGATGATTCTGCCCGTAATCCTCGAAGTGTAACCGCAATCCCGTAGCGGCTCTCTAACACGCGGTGCATTTTCCTCTTGACACTACTGTAAGTACGTACTTACAGTTAGTTATGGCTTACGGTTCTAAGGAACTGACAGCGATTGCCGACCCCACACGGCAAGCACTGCTCCAACAGCTCCGCCGACGGCCGAAGACCGTCGGGGAACTGGCCGCGGGGCTGCCGGTTACGCGCCCGGCCGTTTCGCAGCATTTGAAAATTTTGCGGCAGGCGCGGCTGGTAACGGAACGGCGGGAAGGCACGCGCCACTATTTCAATTTGAATCCGGAGGCACTGCTGGAGCTGCGCGCCTATATCGACCGGATGTGGGAAGACGCGCTCGCGGCATTTTCGCACTACGTCGCGGAGCAGAAGCGAAAAAGAAAGAGGCTGGGCAAATGACGGCGCGGCGCTTCCCTTCCCTGGGGGGATTCTTACTGCGACTTGCGTGCGAAGCGGACTTCGAGACGCTCTACGCCATCGACCAAGTTTGCTATTCGGCGGCGATAGCCTACACGCGAGCGGAGCTGCGGTGGTACATGGGCTTGCGCGGCTCCGAATGCTTGGTGGCGGAAGCGCGAACCAGAGCGAGGAGTTCGAGTGCCCGTTCGAGAATCGCCGGCTTCATCGTTACCGCGAGCCGGACGATTCACGGGCACATCGTCACCATTGACGTCCTGGAAATGTACCGGCGAACAGGCGCCGGCTCGGCATTACTGAGGCGCGCTGAGGAGCAGATGGAGCGGCGCGGCGTCGCCGAAGTGTGGCTGGAAACGGCAACGAACAACGAAGCGGCGATTGCGTTCTGGAAAAAGCACGGATATCGTACGCATGGCCGGCTGCCGAATTATTATCCGGACGGGCTTGACGCGTTGGCCATGTCCAAGCCGCTCGCGGCTACACTGTCAAATAAAAATGGGGGCGAGGAGAAATAACAAACGATGCACCTCTACCAGGCCATTGTGCTCGCGATCATTCAAGGCTTGACGGAATTCCTTCCAGTAAGCTCGACGGCGCACCTGATTTTGTTTCCCTGGCTGGCCGGGTGGCCGGATCCGGGACTAGCATTCGACGTGGCCCTGCACACAGGCACACTTCTGGCAGTGCTGCTATATTTCCTGCGCGACTGGATCGAACTGGTCGCAGCGGGCGTCGGCTTTCATTATCCGCGGGGCGCGAGCTACGAATACGTGGAACATCAACGGAAAATGTTCTGGTATATCGTGGCGGGAACGATTCCAGCGGCGATTGTGGGTTTTCTGTTCCAGCATAAGATCGAAGAGCGCCAGGGCGAATCGTGGTACATCCCGCTGATTGCGGCGGCGCTGATCGTTGTGGGGCTGCTGATGTGGTATGCGGAGTATGTGGGAAGGCGCGAGCGCGCGATGGAAGGCGTGAGATTTGGAGACGCGCTGGCCATCGGCATCGCGCAAGCCTTCGCGCTGTGTCCGGGAGTGTCGCGTTCCGGAATTACGATTACGGAAGGATTGTTCCGCGGGCTGACGCGAGAGGCGGCGGCGCGATTTTCGTTTATTCTGTCGACGCCGGTGATTGCGGGCGCGGCAGCGGTGGAGCTGCCGAAACTGATGAAGATGCACCACGCGGGCACACTCCCGATTCCCATGTCCACGATTGTCATCAGCATCGCCGTGTCGGCGATCGTGGGAATGATCGTGATTGCTTTCTTTTTGCGCTATTTGCAAGTACGCACGCTGAAGCCATTCATTTACTACCGGATTTTGCTCGGTATCGTTATTCTGTTGCTGGTGTTCCTCCACATGGGGCATGCGTGATAGCGCCCGCGCATCCCATGAAGACGTTGAGGCCTTCCCCACAGCCCAGGAGATTCTTGTGCGCATATTCGAATTGACGGAAAACCGCCGCATCAATGAGCTGGTCGGGTTTATCGGGGCGACGCTCGGCGTTCTGCTGGCACTGAGCCTGCTCTCGTATTCGCCGCAAGACGCATCGTTCAATGTTTCCGCGCCGCCGCCGATTGGCGGCCCGGCGCACAACTGGATTGGTCCTGTAGGGGCGCACGTCGCCGACATTTTCTTTCAGGGCCTCGGCTATGCGGCGTTCCTCCTCCCCATCGGACTGTTCATGCTGGCGGTGCCGTGGTTCCGGAGCAAGAAGGTGGCGGCTCCGGTTGCCAAGGTGATTGGCGCCACGCTTTTCTTTTTTGCGCTGCCGGCAGAGTTTGCGTTGCTGGGATTGCCGGAAGTCCGCGGAGCGCTGCCACCGGGCGGAATGCTCGGTGACTTGGTGGCGCAAACACTGCGCGCGGGATTCAATTCGATCGGCGCGCATGTGGTGTCGATCGCGTGCATTTTCACCGGCCTGTTCCTGACCACGCAGTTTACGTTCGCCGGAACCGCGAATTGGATGAGCGGTCCACTCGGCAAGGACGGCTTTCTTGGCAAGCGAATTTATGGGCTGATCGATCGCGTGAAGGATTGGCGCGAGGCGCGCGATTCCGAAAAGCTGCGGCGCCGCGTGGAAGAGATCAAGATTGCGGGCCGTCCGGCCGTGGTGACGCAACTGAAGTCCGCTAAGCCTGCCGCGGTGAAAGATCAGCAAGAAGAGATCGAAGAGCCCGAAACGGAATCTCGGCACGCAGCGCCGACGATTACATTCAGCGAGCGCGCCGACGCCGAAACAGCGCCGCGGCGGACAGGCTCCGAGCCGAAAATCGCAAAGGGCAAAACAGCGTATCGCCTCCCTTCCCCGGGGCTGCTGCGGCTCTCTGAACGCGGCGAGCGCATGACCGAAGCGGAACTGAAGGAATACGCGCGGGCCATCGAGCAGAAGTGCGGGGAATTTGACGTGGCCGGGCACGTCACGCAGATCAATCCGGGGCCAGTGGTCACCACGTTCGAACTGAAGCCCGAAGCCGGGATCAAATACAGCCGCATTACCGGCTTGGCGGACGACCTTTGCCTGGCGCTCAAGGCGGAATCGATTTTGATCGAGCGCATTCCGGGAAAATCGACGGTGGGAATCGAAGTGCCGAATCCGCACCGCGAGACGATTGCGCTGCGCGAACTGATCGAGTCAGCGGAATTTTCGCATTCCTCGACCAAGCTGGCGCTGCCGCTGGGCAAAGACCTTGTGGGCCATATTCGCGCGGCGGATTTGACGCAGATGCCGCACCTGCTGATCGCGGGCGCGACCGGAACAGGCAAAAGTGTGTTCATCAATTCCATGCTCATGGGCATGCTGTACAAATCGACGCCGGACGAAATGAAGGTGGTGCTGATTGACCCGAAGCGCATCGAGCTGGGACTGTACGAAGATATTCCGCACTTGTTCACGCCGGTGGTGACGGATCCCAAGGTGGCGTCGAACGTACTGCGCAACGCGACGCGCGAAATGGAACGCCGCTTGAAATTGCTGGCGCAGCGTGGGGTGCGCAATATCGATCAATACAATCGCACGTTCGAAAAAGGAACGTCGCTTTCACTTTTTGACGAGACGGAAGATACGGAACACAAGCCGCTGCCGTACATCGTGATCGTCATCGACGAACTGGCTGATTTAATGATGGTGGACACGACGAACGTGGAAGAATCCATCACGCGGCTGGCGCAGATGGCGCGAGCCGTGGGCATACACTTGATTTTGGCGACGCAACGGCCTTCGGTGGACGTGATTACCGGCTTGATCAAAGCGAATTTCCCGGCGCGCATTTCGTTCCGGGTAGCCAGCAAAGTGGATTCGCGAACCATTCTCGATACCAACGGCGCGGAATCGCTGCTTGGCCGCGGCGACATGCTGTATCTGCCGGCGGGATCGTCGCGCATTCATCGCATTCACGGGCCGCTGGTCACCGAATCCGAGGTCGCGTCGGTCTGCGAATTCTGGCGCGAGCAAGCCAAGGCGATTTACAACGAAGAATTGCTCAAGCCTCCCAAGGATGAAAACACAAGCGCGGCGGATGGCGGAACAGACGGCGGCGAGGAAGTGGATGACGAACTGTATCAGGAAGCGGTGCGCGTGGTTTGCGAAATGGGCCGCGCGTCCACTTCAACGTTGCAGCGGCGTTTGCGCGTGGGCTACGGGCGCGCCGCGCGGCTGATCGACTTGATGGAGAAGGACGGAATCGTCGGGCCGCCGGACGGCTCGCGTCCGCGCGAAGTGCTGAAAAAGAAAGATTGGATGCGCGAGTTCGACGAATCCATGAAGTGATTGTGTTCCGTTCCGCAAGCTTCCACGATACGCTTCAGTTGATTTGCGACAAGGGGATGATCAGGCTTCCGAGATCGCTCGTGCTCGGATCCTCCACCAACACACGAATCGTGGTTACGCCCGCGTGCGGGTGCACGTATTGATGGAAGGCCATGCCTGATTTCAGCAGCGCGGCATATTGAGCATCGGTGAACTGAAAATTGTAGCCGCGGTCCCATTGCTGAACCACCTTGCCCGTTTGGTCCTGCTCGATCACGTACACGATGACGGCACCTTTGCGCACGCTGCCGCTCTGGACCAGCTGAAGATTGCGAATGTCGATGGAGCAGGAAAGGCTCAGCGAATTGGGTTCGGGCTGATTGACGCGCGCGAGCGTGGCTTGCAGAGGGATGACCGAGGACTCGATGGGGCTTTGGACAGCCGTCATTAGCCGGGCTTGATCTTCGTTCTTGGTGGCGACTGTGTCTGGAAATGCGAAATAACCCTTGGGATATCGCAGGATGAGACCTTTGGCGTTGAGTTTAACGGTGAGTTCATGAAATTTCCCGTCGAGGTCGTCGCGATTGATGTAGAAGCCGAGGGTATAAGTGACGGCGGAATCCTCGACGGCTTTGCGAATCGCGCCGGTGATGTCGTTCGTATTGACGAAGGCTTGGCCGCCGGTTTCGTCGGCGAGCTTTTTCATGGCTGCGATGCCGATGGGCTGAGATGATTGCGCGGGAGCAATGGCGCGATGGCTGAGCGCGTCGAAAATGGCGTCGGAATCTGCATTCCCTCCGATCATGTCGGGGTGCTGAGAAAAGCCGCGGGAAAGGAGCCCGCGTGAGTCCACTGGATACACTGCGATATTCGCGGGACTGAGCACGTGGGCCATGGCGGCTCCGGAAAAAGGAAGATTGGCGGTGAGCCAGACAAGATTTTTGCGGCCGGGAATGTTGGCGACATGAGAGGCAATGGACTGGAGCGCTGCCATTGTCAATGCGCCGCGGTCTTCATTGGCGCCTGCCGCCAAGGTCGCGCGCGATCCATTTTCGAAAGGCCCAGCCTCGGGAAGCGGCGGACGAATCCTTCCCGGCTCGACAACGGCACGGTTGGTCATCGGAGTGGTGTCATAGTTCTTTAGAATCGCGAGGAGCTGATCGCGGTCACTGGTGAAATCACACATTATGTGCAGCGAATCCCGAAGGCCGTAGATAGCGACGCGGTCGCGCGGATCGAGATTCTTTATGAATTCAATAAGGTGCTTTTTGGCGTTCTGCAAGGCCATATCCTCGACCCAAAACGGCGTGGCTTCGTACTCGTTTTCCGGAGATGAACCGTAAAGAGTATTCAAGTTATCGAGCAAAACAATCGTGACGCTGCGCGGAGTTGTGTCGCCATATTGAGGCAAATCGGAAAAAGTGTTCCGTGGCAGCGGCTGCTCAGGTCGCTGCGCGGATGCCGCGGCATCGACAGAGAAAACGCTGATTTGCCGCGGTTTGCCGCGGTCGAGGATGGCGAAATCGCTCTTGGTCAGATTGGCCACGGGGCCGCTTTTGTCGCGGACGATGACGCCGACTTCGACGAGGCGGGTGGCTACGTGAATCTGGGGAGTTTGCGGAGGATCTTCTGGCGCTGCGACGATCGGCATGAGTAGCAATGCAAGCGCGATGGCGATGCAGAACATAGGCGCCCCTTGTAATTGTGGCCGATTGTACGCGCGATCGAAGCGAATTGACACGCGTGTTGCGCGCCCGTAAAATCACAGGCTGTTCGCGTGCCGAGGTAGCTCACCGGTAGAGCGCGGCCCTGAAAAGGCCGGCGTAGGCAGTTCAACTCTGCCCCTCGGCACCACTC
>JBAQYT010000124.1:0-3308 GCA_049787175.1 Candidatus Acidiferrales bacterium
GCCAGCAGTTTCGGCGAGATAATTGAGCAGGTTTCCACGGGGCAGAGCACCGACGAGCGGGCTTGAAAATAACCGATGGAACTGGTTTCTGTCGAAAGCTGTCCGGCTTGCGGACCTGCAGGGGGCCGAATCTTCCATTGTGCTCGATTCCGGTATTCCCAGGGAGGCGACCTGTGAACCGTAATCGGCTCTTTCCAGTCGATGCGGCCGATGCGCCGCAGCGTTTCGCGCAGAATCTCTTCCTTGATTTCGAGCTGAGCATCGTACGGGATGTGCTGATAGTCGCAGCCGCCGCAAATTCCAAAATGCGGGCAGCGCGGCTCAACGCGCTGCGGGGAGGTTTTCAGCAGTTGGGTCACGCGGCCACGAAGCAGTTTCTTCTTGCGTTCCGCAATTTCGATTTCGACTTCTTCGCCGGAAAGAACAAATGGCACAAAAAGCGTTTCGCCACCCTCGTGCGCGAGGCCCTCGCCTCCGTAGACTAGTTTTTCAATTTTTGCTCGCATGAAGTGCTCAGCGTCGCGAACTTATTTTACGTAGTACAGGCTCAATCGCGAGAGTCCGTAAATCTCGAAGATACGCTTCTGAAGGTATTGGCGTTCAATCAAGGCAATTTGGTCGGCGGACATTTTGCGCCGGTACGGCGCGATGGAGCGATCCATGTCGCGGCGGACGCCGAGCATGGTGTCCGTGTCCGCAGAGGCTGTGAGCGCGGCGGTAAGCTTATCCTCGAGGACAGTGAGTCGCCGCTCGAAATCTTCCAAATCCAGCCTCGCGGGTGAATCGAGAATGATCTGCAATACGGGAATTGCCGACGCTACTTCGTTCAGTTGTTGCGCCAGATGTGGCAATGCTGGAGCATGTTTCTCTGCGCTGGAGAGCAGCTTCTTTTTTCGTTGGTCCAAAAAAAGACGGAGTTCCTCCCGCGAAAAGGGCTCGGCCACGGAAATCTCTCTGCGAACTTCAGGACCAGAACCTGCTGTTGCCTCCTGCATTTCTGACGCTGCTTCGAGCACTGCATCCACGCAATAGGCAAGGCTCTTCAATGGCCGGCCGGTTGCGCCTCGGCGGGAACGACCATAGCTCTCAAAAGCGCGATCGATGCCGCGCAAGACGGCCTCCAGCGGAATGGCTGACTTTTGCCACGTCTCGACAATGGCCCAATCCAGCGGCGACACCAGCAGATGCGCGCCTCGTTTTCGCCAGAAATGTTCTTCGATTTCAGTAAAATAATTGAAGTAATTGAAGCCGGCCATCGGAAGGCGAATCAACGCGCCGGTCTTCGCGCGCCGGTCGTCGGCTTCCTCGTGGATTTGGCCCCGTCTTCGGGAGTTCGCGAGCCCGCCGCGTCCTCGGTGGAATTGCGCTCCCAGAGAATCTGCAACCCTGCGAGCGTCAAATGCTCATCAACTTGATCGATGTGACGCGAACCCGTTGCCATCAGGGGCGCTTGGCCGCCCGTGGCAACGACGCGAGTGCCGGGCCCCAGTTCTTTCTTCAGGCGCTCCAGAATGCCATCGACGAGATCGGTGAAGCCATAATACAGGCCTGCTTGCATCGATTCCGCGGTGGTCGTACCGATAATCTTGCCAGGATCGCGGATTTCGACCCGAAAAAGCCGCGCCGCCCGCGCGAAAAGCGCGTCAGCAGAGATTCCCATGCCGGGCGCCAAAACGCCTCCCAGATACTCGCCGCGCTTCGAAACCACGTCAAAATTAATAGCTGTGCCGAAGTCCACGACGATGCACGGGCCGCCGTATTTCGCAAACGCGGCGACGCCGTTTGCGATTCGGTCCGCGCCCACTTCCTGCGGATTGTCGTAATGGACAGGCATTCCAGTCTTGATGCCCGGCTCGACGAAAAGCGCCTTCGCTCCGAAATACCGGCTGGCCATTTCCGTCAGCGTGGGATTGAGCGAGGGGACGACCGACGCGATCATCACGCCCTTAATCTCCGCCGCAGCTAGGCCGGCCAGAGTGAAGAGCTCGCGCGTCAGGATGCCGTATTCATCGACGGTCTGATCGCGAGCCGTGGTCAATCGCCAATGGGCGACAAGTTCTTTGCCGCGAAAGACGCCGAGCACGGTGTTCGTATTTCCAACGTCGATGGCGAGCAACATCATTGGGCCTCGGAAACGGTGCCGGAGATTATCGATTCGATTCTGCCGTCGTCGCGTTGCACTCGGAGAATGCCCGAGGGCTCGAGGCCAGCCGTGGTCCCCACGAACGATTTCGTCCCATTCATAATGCGCACGCGTTTCCCCTGGCCATAGCTGGACACTTCGGCGAACCTCCGCACAATCGGCACCGCGCCTTCCGCGACAAACTGATTGTAGTAGTGGTCGAGCCGCCGCAGCAACTTCGCTAGCAGCTCCAGCCGGGAATGCAAGCGCCCCGTTTCGATCCGCAGAGAAGTGGCGATGCCCGCGAGCTCCGCCGGCATTTTGGATTGGTTCACATTGATGCCAATTCCGACGGCTGCAAAGTGAATGCGATCCAGCTCCGCCTGCATTTCCGTGAGTATGCCGCAGACTTTCTTGCCGTTGAGAATCACGTCATTCGGCCAGCGAATATCCGGCGACAATCCTGTTTCCTCGGCGATGGCATCGCGGGCGGCCAAGCCTGCGACGAGCGTGAGCGCCGGCGATTGCATCGGAGAAATTGCGGGCCGGAGCAGGATGGTCATGTAGATGCCGACGGATTTTTCAGAAATCCACGAATGCCCCGCGCGGCCGCGGCCCGCGGTCTGCCGCTCCGCAACAACAACAGTTCCGTGCGGCTCGCCCGTTTCGCCCAGCCGCATGGCGACGTCGTTGGTCGACTCGGTTTGAAAGAAATGCAGGATTCGCTTGGCGAAAGGCGTGCCGCGCAAATATCGCAAAAGCAACTGCGGCGCAAGAACGTCTGGAACACGCTCAATGTGATAGCCCGAGCGCGGATGGCCTTTTACATTGACTCCTGACTCGCGCAACGTTTCAATCCATCGCCAAACGGTCTGGCGTTTCACGCCGATTTCCTTGGCGATGCTTGGCCCGCTGATGACGATGGTTGGATTTTCCGCGAGCAACGCCAGCAGCGCGTCGATGCGCCGGTCCGTCGGCCCGGGCAGATGAGAATTTTTGGCTTTCGTGCGTGATCTCGCGGACGGCATAGTGATATTCAAGTTCCAGATGGAGCCGGCTCTACGACAGTTCGGTCAGTCGATTGACGATTTTTTGGTATTCTCGTTGCCTTTCGGCGACGGTTGTTTCCAGTCCCTGGACAATTTCGTTCGGCGCGCGATTGCGAAAGGTATCGTCAGCCAAACGC
>JBAQYT010000125.1:0-2358 GCA_049787175.1 Candidatus Acidiferrales bacterium
TAGTGGGACCGGCAACGGCCCGGTCGCGATCCGTCTCGACCTTCTTCACTGTAATTTTGATGTCAGCCTTGACGCCGACACCGGCTATACCCACGTGCAATTCGGCTGCCACTGACCGTGCTCGGTACGTAGCCGCCTTTGTCGCTGACTGGAACACGATGAGCGCGTCTTTCGTCAGAGCATCGCGGACACGCTCGTAGGAATGAATCGTAACAGCGAATCTCGCGGCCTTTACTCATCGACTTTCTTTGGTTCGCGGAAGTGTGACTCCTTGATTGACAATCGGCAAACGCTACCATACTGGGTCACGGAAGTCTGTGATTGCCGTCACTGAGTTTTCTCAGATGGCCAATCAGGATGAGTCTACGATGAGGGTGCTATGCGAACTACCGAACTTGGCAACAGCAATGGCATGCATGCAGTTCCGATACGTTAGCCTGCAATAGTCCGACGATCCCATATTCGAAATGAGTCAAACTGGCGTGTGACCGGGGTCACATTCGCAGGTGACTTTGGTCACTGCGTCAATACGGGGCGCAGCCCAGACTCTTCTTGAACATTCATTCTTTCGCTGTTTTTGGAGGAGCCATGTCGAAAACGGAAAGCGTCATCTCTCGTCATCTGGGTGGTCCGTTAAGCGTTCTCATAGTTAGCCTTGCTTTTCTGGTGGTTGGGACCGTGGTCAGTGGTTGCGGCGGATCGAAATCGAAGCCGTCCACAGAAGTAGCCAGTGCCGCAAACGCACCTGAAAACCTACCGGCACCTGCGCCGAACACGCCCGCTTATGCAGTTCGAGAAGTCGCCAATGGCGGCACAATCGCGGGTCAGATTACTTTTCTTGGCCGGCCGATGCCCCCGCGTCTTGTCGCAGTGAACCAAGATGTGAGTGTGTGCGGCTCGCAGCGAAAAATCTACCCGGTCAAAGTCGATGACGGTGGCATCGTCGATGCCGTGGTTTGGATTGACGACATCCATGAAGGCAAAGCGTACAACTTTCCATCGGCCGTGCTCGACCAAAAGAAATGCAGCTACAATCCTCACATCGTACTTATGCAGCCCGGCGATCTGAAAGTCACGACGAGCGACCCTGTCCCTCACAACGTCCACAGCTATTCAGAATCAAACCGCACCTATAACGAGTCAATGAATCCGCTCAATCGAGAAGTGACTTTGCACTTGGCTCGGCCCGAGCGCATCACCTTCAAGTGTGATCTACACGGCTGGATGGAAGCATTCATCGTGGTTGCAAGCAATCCTTACTACGCCGTCACGCAGAGAGCAGGCTCGTTTCGTCTTCAAGATGTCCCGCCCGGTATTTACCACGTGAAAACCTGGCAGGAGACCCTTGGAGAGTTGGATCACACTGTCACGGTTGAAGCAGGAAAAACAGTCACCGTGAATTTCCAGTTCAACTCAACGAACTCTGAAAGAGCGGAGGTCCGATAAACATGCGCCCCGGCGGAAATCTCCTTCGACGTGGCTCTTTCCCCAGGGAGCTATCCGTTCTTTCGGTACTGCTCCTTCTGGCAGTTCTTTCGGGCTGCCAGAAGGGGCTTGACTCCAGCTCTTCTTCCGAGCCTCAGCAAACAGTGATTGCGGATTTGACGTATGCCCCGAATGTTCCGCCACTTGTCACACGCACCGCACCAGCGCGCGTCATCGTAAATCTGGAATCACAGGAGAAGACAGCCGAGCTTGCGCCGGGTGTTACCTATAACTTTTGGATGTACAACGGCCACGTGCCCGGCCCATTTATTCGCGTTCGTGTAGGAGATACAGTTGAGATTCACCTGAAAAATCTATCGCCAGACAAAACCCATACCGTTGACCTCCACGCGGTCACAGGTCCCGGAGGCGGTGCGCCGATACTGATGGCCAATCCCGGACAAGAGTCGGTAGGCGTATTCAAAATGCTGCATCCCGGATTGTTCGTATATCACTGCGCCGCCAATCCAATGCCCGCGCATATGTCGAATGGTCTCTACGGAATGCTTCTTGTGGAGCCGGAGGGCGGCCTTTTGAAAGTAGATCACGAATTCTACGTGATGCAGAGTGAGTTTTACACGGAGGGTACGGTCGGCCAGCAAGGTCTCCAGGCGTATTCCTCAAGCAAGGCTGCTGCGGAAACTCCTGAGTATGTGGTCTTCAATGGCAACACCGGATCTCTGATGGGCGGAAATATGTTGCAGGCCAAAGTCGGCGAAACAGTGCGAATTTTCTTCGGCAACGCAGGACCAAATAAAATCTCCGCGTTTCACGTCGTGGGCACTTCTTTCGATCGCATCTATCGCGACGGCGGCTTGGAACACCCCGATGAGAACATTCAGACAGCCTTGGTCGCGCCGGGTTCTGCTGCCA
>JBAQYT010000138.1:0-5748 GCA_049787175.1 Candidatus Acidiferrales bacterium
CCGGATCTGCGGGAGCGGACCCAATCACCTGAAGCGTCTTCAGGTCAAAGATCCAGACTTTCGCCGCGCGGCCGTCGGTGACAAATCCGCGATTGAATTCCGGCGCGAGCACGATGCCGTGAATGCCCTGCATGCCTCCAATATCAGCGACTAACTTCCCGCTGTCTACGTTCACCACCGCAACGTGGTCTCCGCGGGAAATGAAGAGTTGCCGCGAGGTTGGATCGAATTTCAGATAGTCCCAGAACGTGTCGCCCGGGACGGGAATCGTTTTCAGCAGGTGGTAACCCGACGCTCCAGCCGCTTGAGCACTGACTGCCGCGGCATGGCCTTTGGCCGGTGTACGCGTCGACGTGACAATCGCGGCCCCGACCAAAGATGCCACAGTGTACAGAGTTATGGTTTTGACCAGCTTGAGCAGTCTCGAATGATCGTTCATCGCATACTCCTCTTACATCGAAGGGCGAAGGAAACCTCGGAGGGCGCAAAGCTAGCTCACGTTCCGCCGCATGCTCGCATCCGCCACGGGCGTCTCCGCTGCTACAGGTTGACGGCTCGCCGCGTTGCGCGGTTTCAGGCCTATCTCCGCGCGCACGTCATTTGTAGTTGTAGTCCCTGCCGAACACCAAGACGTGCACTGTGCCAGGAATGATTTGCGGCTGCGTGTGAGGCGGCGCATTAGGAGGAGGCGGTTGAAAGCTCGCTGTTACCAGGAAAACTTCATGCATCGTGGGATCGAGCGCCATGGTGTGCGCTCCGCGTTCCGTTTCCACGTTTTCGACCACGTTGAATCGGTCGTCTCCGGCCTCGATCACGATCGTCAGCGTGCCGTCGTCGTTTGCGATGAAGGCATACTGCGTAGCGGGATCAAAGCGGCCGCTTCCGGCGCGCGAGCCCGCCTGCGGGGCTGCCAGCACCTTTCCTGTATCCGCATTCAAGATTCCCATTCTATCGTTGTGGCAACCTGCAAAGAGCAATCTCCGCTTGGGATCTATGGAAAGTCCGCTGGGCGCCTCGCAGGGAGACATCGGCCAGCGATTCAGAATCGCCAGCGTCTTCGAATCGACTTGCAATTCCTCGCTGGTACTTTCCAGATTGATGTAGATATGCCCCTTGCCATCAGCCACCGCGCCGGTCGGCTGCCCGTTCAGCGCAATATCTCCGATGGGTGCGCCGGTGACCGCATCGATTGCTGTCAACGTGCTTGAGCTGCGGTTCATTGTGAACACCCGTTTCGACACAGGGTCATAGACGATCGCATACGGCTCGTCCGCGGTAGGCGCGACGCCGGTCACTTTCAACGTGCTCAAGTTAAAAATGGTTACATCGTTGGTTTGCCCGTCTGTAATGAATCCGCGTCCCAAATCAGGCGCCAGCGCAATGGCGTGCACGCCGAGGGTATTCGGAATGTCGCCGACAATTTTTCCCGTGTCCGGGTTCACGACAACGACGTGGATGCCGTGTGCGACGAAGAGCCGCCGTCTCACGGCGTCAAATTCCAAGCCGTCCCATGAATTATTTCCAGGAATGGGAATCTCCCGGACCAAGTGGTAGCCTGACGGGCCCCAATGCCCAAACTGTGGCGTTTTCGGCGGTGCAGACGCAGCAGGCTTCTTAGCTTGACCAAACGTGGCAAAGGCCAGGACCACAACCGCAAGCGGGCTTGCCGCACGGCGCATGAGTTTCTCCCGATCTTGAGCGATATTTGATGTGCAAGTAGCGTGCCGAGACCCCATCGTCGAGGCCATCGTGATAGCGGGGAATAGCAGCCATGGGATTTTGATGCGTTGACATTCGCGCGCGTTTCCGCCTGCCTCGCTGCACTACCAAGCCAGAGCGAACGCACCGATACGCCGCTGCGCCTGAGAGCCCTTCTTGGACGCGGACTAAACAGAAATCGGCGGGCAGGGTTTCTTGGGGCAGTTGTAGAAGGCAACTGCGGCCTTCGCCAGGTTGCAGGTCTTATCCCCGCAATCGCCAACCCATCCGATCTCGATCAGGTTTTTGTCTTTACTGAAGAGCACTGTGAGATGCCGCTTGAGAAAGTGCTCCAGCTGCTCCGAAGTCGGTTCCGAACGGCCATCTGCCCTTTTCGGGGCTTGTCCACCGTGCATATTTCCTCCAAGTAACACGAGGTTACTTCTCTCCTGCAACTACGCTTGGCCGGTTTAAGACGTATGCTTTGTCTTGGCCAGTTCCTGCTTTTCCGCCCGTGCTTTTCTGACTTCCGCCAAGTTCGGGTCCGCATTGGACCACAACTGGAGGAACTGGTCGTAATAAGTGAGCGCCTGGCTGACGGCGCCCGCTTGCGCCAGTGCTCTTGCCAACGCCAAGTGGGCCAATACCCAGTCGCTCGGTGAATCGTCGTCCAAAATCTCGCCTTCGAAGTCGAGATACTGCTTATAGGCCTGCGCCGCTCCGCTCCAGTCGTGTTTTGCCGCCAGTGCATCGCCCAAGCCAAGATAGGCCTCATAGCGCGGGAAAAACACAGCAGCCCGGCGTTGGCTCTCGACCGCGGTGTCGGCGTGGCCTTCGTCTAGTTTCAGCGCGCCGTCCAGATTGTAGTAGCAGCTTTGCACAAACTGGCTTCCAACTTTTCCGCGCACTTCTGCAAGGGTGGCAAGGAGCTGTCGCGCTGTTTCAACGTCGTTCAGTTCGATCGAAATCATGCCGGCCCGTCGCAAATCTTCCGACTCACGGCTCGCCTGCGCTTCCCGCGCCATTTGTTCTTTCACCGTGCGTGCGTCGGCCGTATCGCCGCGCTCCAGCAAGATTTCCGCCAGGAAGTAACGTCGTACCGGCATCCATGTTTGATTGTTCATTTTTTCATCCAGCATCAAGCCCTTGCGCAGTTCGTCGGCGGCATCGCGCAAGCGTCCTTCATACATCGACACTCGCGCCAAATAGAGCGACGCCAGGCTTTCACCTTCCTGTCCGCCCTCCGTCCGCAACAATTGGAATTCGTGTTGCGCGCTTTTGGTTTCGCCCTTTCCCAAGTACGCAAGGCCCGTGCCCCAGCGCAGCAAGGGAATTTCCGCGCCGCTCGCTTTCGCTTTTTGATAAGCGGCAAGCGCTTCGTCAAACCGGTTCAGCCTGTCCAGGTAGAGAATCAGACGCAAATGATCCACCGCGCTGTGCGGCGCCAGTTCGAGTGCATGAGCCTCCGCGGGGACTGCTTCCTCCGCGCGCCCAGTCCAAATGGACGTCTCACCCAATCCCCGGAATCCCTCCAAGTCGTCCGGGTAAACCTCCGTCAGCAGGCGGAATTCATCCGCGGCTTTTTCATAGGAGTCTTGAAATTCGTAATTTTCCGCGAGTATCAGGTGGCGTTCGCGATCTGTGACGTGATCAATCCCACTCACCGCTATTGCCAGGTGCTCTTTCGCAGCCTCCGCGTTTCCGAGTGAGCCGTAGGCGCGCGCCAAGTATAAATGGGCCATTGCGAAGTTCGGATCCAGGGCAACTGCGCTTTGTGCCAAAGGTAGAAATTCGTCCATGTTGCCTGCTTCGAAAAGGTCGAGTGCCTCGGAGTATCGTTGCAGCGCCGGCAGCGAGGAAGTCGTCACCTGTTGCAGCGGCTGGCTGCTTTGGGAGATCTGTGCCAGGGATTCGCCCAGGCCTTTCCGCAGTTTCTTGGTCAGCGTATCTACAGCCGGGTAGAGGTCCGCCGCTGAATTCATCGAAGCAGTTTCCACGAGCACGGTCGAGTCCTTCGCCGGATCGACCAACTCTTCCGTAATTTCGTATTTCGGCCCCGCTCCCACAATCATGCCCGCCAGCACCGCGCGGCAATTGTCGCGCAGGCATAGCTCCCGCCCGAATGACCGATCCACGCGCGCCACGTTGCTTCGTCCCATCATTTGCGCCGCTTCGTGTACTTGGGAGCGCGGAATGACGCGAAAATAGTGCGATTGTTCGAGCGACTCCCGCACCGCCTCGGTCACCGTCTGATCAAACACCGGCTGGCCCGTGCGATTGTCGAAGTCCGTGATAAGGATGGGAGCATGCTCGCTGAGCACCGGCTTTTGATAATGCCTGTAGGCGAAGAATCCGCCCGCTCCCAGCGCAACGCACGCTGCGGCAATCCCCAATTTCCACCAAGGGAATGGTTTTTTTTCCACTGCGCGAAGCCCCTGCAGCGTCCGAGTTTTTCGCTCTCGCTGCACCTCCTGTAAATCAGCGAGCACGTCCGCCGCGCGGGCATAGCGCTCTGCGGGCCGCTTCGCCAGCATCCGCCCGATGATGGCGTCAAGCGTTTGCGGAACTTCGGCGTTCGATTTGACAATCGGCGCGGGCGTGTAGTTCAGGATTCGATGGCACGTTTCAAAAAATGTTGGCCCGCGAAACGGATGCTGGCCGGTCAGCGCTTCATAGAACACAACTCCCAGAGAGAAAATATCCGCGCGATCGTCGGAAGGCTTCTGCTCAATAATCTCAGGCGCCATGTAAATGACCGTTCCCATGAGGCCGTCATTCGTCAGCGAGTCAATGGTGGTTCCTTCCGTGTCGCCCGGCAACCGCCGCGCCACGCCGAAATCCAGAATCTTCACTTGCTCATTGCGCGTGAGCAAGATGTTCTCCGGCTTGATGTCACGGTGCTGAATCCCGCCGCGGTGCGCGGCGTCAAGTCCGGCAACGCACTGTAGGGCAATCGGTAGGAACTCTCTCACGGAGAACGGCCGGCGCATGCGGTCGCGCAAGCTCTGGCCTTCGATGTACTCCATCACCAGAAAAATTTCGTGTTGTTCTTCGAAGGCGTCGTGAATCGCGGCAATATGCGGGTCATTCAACCGCGATGCGCAGAGCGCCTCTTTCCACAAGCGCTCGCGTGATTTTTCATTTGCCCAAAGCTCGCCCGCCACTCGTTTCAGCGCCACCGTGCGATGGAGTTTCGTATCGCGCGCGCGATACACTTCTCCCATGCCGCCCGCTCCCAGGCGCGCATCAATCGCAAACCTTCCCACAGTTTTGCCCGTGAGGTCTCGCGCCGTCACTGGCTTCGATGGAGTGGATTGCTTGCTCACGCCGCTTCTGCCTATGGAGCAATACACTCGCCGCCGATAGCCTCTTCACGGCGAACGAGCTCTCGCATTCTGGATCCGGGGCTATTGCCC
Source organism: Candidatus Acidiferrales bacterium (assembly GCA_049787175.1). GTDB lineage: Bacteria > Acidobacteriota > Terriglobia > Acidiferrales > UBA7541 > DAHUXN01. The sequence continues at coordinate 5,115 of JBAQYT010000138.1, forward strand.
GAAATGGTACGCCCCGCACGCCCCGTGCGCAACCTCCAAAGCCCGGCTCGACATGAGGCTTGATTACGGGTTGCTCGCGGGCCTGTGGATGCGCATGAGTCCACGAAACTGCAATTGATATGGCCTGTTGCCGTCCTTATAATGATTCCAGCGGGCGGGGCGGGTGATCGCTGGTGCATCGCCGCAAGGCGATCGTGCTGGAGGAAAGTCCGGACTCCGCCGTTTAGGAACGGTTAGGGCAACGCGCCTGGTAACGCCAGGGGGCGGGATTCGCGAGAATTCTGCTACGGACAGTGCCACAGAAAATAGACCGCCGGTGAGGATTGCACTCGGGGGCCGGCAGGAGGCAAAACCTCTCGCTGGCCTGTTCTTGTGCCGCACAGGCAAGGGTGAAACGGTGGGGTAAGAGCCCACCGCTCCGGTGGCGACGTCGGAGGCACGGCAAACCCCGCGTGGAGCAAGGCCAAATAGGAGGGTAGGGCTGGCCCGGCCCGTTGAAAGTCCTGAGAGCCGCTCGCGGTTCAACGGATTTTCCCCTGAGAATCGCGCGAGCGTTTCCCAGGGCCAACCCTCGGGTAGGCCGCATCGAGCCTTTCGAGTGATCGAGGGCCCAGAGGAATGATCGCCACTCCGC
>JBAQYT010000139.1:0-3183 GCA_049787175.1 Candidatus Acidiferrales bacterium
GCGACCTGCCCCGCATCGGAAGAGAACCAGCGTTTGCACGCGTCAAGCTCAATGGCGTGATTATCGGTGAATTCGTCGGGCATGATGCTGGGCAGCAGCTCTTCCCTGCCCGTGGCGGGATCACTGCGCGTGAGCGGCTGTTCTTCGAGCAGCTGCGCGATTTCGCGGTACTGCTTGGTGCGCGATTCCTCGTCGGGAATCACCAATTCGTCGAGGCCGATGAGCCTCTTCAGCAAGCCAAGGTTCGACGGATCGCCGAGAACCGCTTGCAACTGCGGATCTGGATTGGCCATCAATTGCATCAATACGGCGCGCTGCTCGGACCACAGCGTCGGGTATTGTTCCTCGGTCTCCGGATAAGAGAACAGATTCCCTTTCAAATCCGCGAGGCGAATCCATTGCGATTCGAACGCGGCGCCGGAACCGAGCAGCGTGACTTCCACATCGCCGGGACGATTCTTGCGGAAGCAATCGACCGCGGCAAGCATCACGTCCGCGTGAAAGAATTTCATGCGCCGCCAAACAAGTCCCACGCGGCCCATCGCTTGATCCCGCGCCATGGCGTAGCCGGAAGCGGTGCTGGTGTTGGTCATCGCGCCGCCAAAGAGCGCGGGAAACGCGCCGGTGAGGAATTGCGCGACGGGGCCCATCAATTCAGCGGCGTGCTGCGCCAGATCGGGCGGCACGCGCGCGGGGGCGGGCTGAAAAAATCCCGCGGCGAGAGGCTGGCCGGGCTTGGCCTTCGCCGGATAATGCGCGCCGGGCTCGGCGGTTTGCGTTTGCAGCGCATCGAAGTCGAGCACTTCGCTATCCGCGTAAATCGGCGGGATGCCGTACTCGTACGTTTCGATTTGCAAATTCGAGAGCGTGTTGAAGCGCTCCTGCACGCTGATGAGCACGTCGCCGAGCGCCGGACGGCCGCTTGAACCGTCGCCGGGCATGGCGTGCATCACGCGCCAGTGGTCATCCATGTTTTCGTTGCGCGATTCGCAGTAGACGTCGCCAGCGAACGCAACGTAGCAGCCGTCGGGAAAAAGCGCGAGGAGCTCCTCGCGAAGCGCTTTGTCGTCGAGCTGGTAAAAGCTCCACGGGCGCAGCCAGGTGCGCTGGAAGGTGATGAGATTCGCGTTGAAGTCGCCGCCCTGCGTGAGCGGGCCGCCTTGCGATTGTTCGACCCGCGCGAGGCGTTCATATTGCGCGGACTCGCCGGCGGCGATGGGCGCGCCGATTTTGTCCGCGGCATGCGGATAGGCGGCGCGCAGCCGCGCCTGATGCACTTCCATATTCCATTGCAAAAACGGATATTCGTGCATTTCGTTGGCCCACGGCGGAGTTTTCAGTTCTAGCGCGCCGACCATGGTGATCACTTCCTGGCCGTTGGCCACGCGTACCGTGCGCACGCCCGCGGGCACGGTGATCACCTCCTCGGGGACGTAATTCTCTTCCGTGAGCAGTGCGCCGCATGTCGCGCACGGCACATTGGCGGTTTGTGGACCCGGTGCCGCGGACGCGGGCATTTCTTCGCCGCACGATGGGCAAATCCAGGCGCTCGCGATTTTCACCTGGCGCGTGCCCAGCTCGGCCTCGGGATGGAAGCCGAAACGCTGCCCGTCAACGACATAGCGCACGTAAGCGCCAACTTTGCCGCCGGTCCACAAATGAAAGGCTTCTTCAACGAGCAAATTGCCGATGCGATTATTTTGCTCGATGAGTTTGGAGACCTCGCTTGCGCCTTTGGCCGTGGACACGTCCGCTTCGCTTTCCGCCGATTGCGGGAAGAAGCGCACGCGCGGAATGTCCTGGCTAAGCACGGCGATAATCGAGAGGCCAAAGGCCTGGTAAATATTCGTGACGAATTCGTAGCGCGGCATGTCTTCGAGCGTGCTCTCCTGCGTGAATTTTTGCTCGAAGGGCAAATGCCAGTTCTGGTCGCGATCGCTCCACCACAGGTATTGCATTCCGCGCCAGAATTGATGCGCCTGCTTGATGCGGCGAATTTCGGCGCGGCGCGAGATTTCGGATTCGGTGGTGAGGTCGAGGACCAGCCGGCGCAGCGCGTTCTGCAAACGCTCCGGAAGTTGCTCGTTATTGACGCCGAAGGCTTGCGCGGCAGCGGCAGTGACGGGCGTGACCAGCGCGTCGGTTGCGTTTCCCTGCTCCACCGGCACAATCGTTGGATCAGCGGACGGATCGGGCGGCAATGGTTCAATCGATTGTTTTCGTGTCATAAAATTGTATCGTGATGGAAGCGCGTAGCAAACAAAATGCCGCTACAGTCGCGCAACGACCCGTCGTGGCGTCGGAAACGTTTCCGTGTCGGTCTGGCGCTCGCGGCGCGCGGCAAGCGCGTCTTGCCTTTCCAGTGCGCGGCCAATCTGTTGCCAGGAGCGGCGCCGCAACGGCGACACGGCGCTTTCAGTCTTTTGGTTGGCGCTGTCTTCGTAGGGGCGACCCTTGGGTCGCCCGGGCGAGGCAAGCCTCGCCCCTACAAAACTACCGTCGCGCGAGCGCTCCGCGATTCTCACCACAGCACGCGTGGGCGGAATGCCCGCAACGCCAAGAATGGAATTCACCAACGCGCGATTCTCCGCGCGCAGCCGCCCAACTTCTTCTTCCAGCGACCGTGTGTATTGCGTGCGCAACCGGAATGCAGGACGAATGCGCGAAGTGATGTGCCGCCAAAAACATTTGCCGATTCGCTGGAGCATACGAATGCCTTGTTTATGGGAAATGCAGCGACGCTCGAAGCCTAACGGGATACCGGTGTTAGAGTCAGTTCGCGCATCGTGACCGGGATTCGCCGTTCCTTCACGAAATCGCGCGTGACAACAATGTCGCCATGTATCTCGAAGGAATTTCCGAGGCTTTCCTTCTTCGCAACGACCAGAAAGTTCCGGAAGAAGGAGGCATCCAGCGCCGCCGCGGCGACGATGGCTGAACCATTGACTCGTGTATTCCAAGAGGGATCATTGTCGACCGAAATATTCCAGCCTATCGGCGCGTCGCGCACTTGAGTGATTCGGCCTGATCGTATGTGGAACTCAAAACCAACGACACGCTCGCCCGATGCAATCGATAATCCAGCGATGGAAAGCGATACCTTCTTTGCGGCTGGCGGTGCGCCACGCGTTGCCCCCACCGCGACAGCGAGGGCAATCACTGCTGTTGTAAAATAGCTTATTG
>JBAQYT010000259.1:0-2507 GCA_049787175.1 Candidatus Acidiferrales bacterium
ACAATCCCGCGCTTCCGTTTGTTCCTCCCGGAAAACCTCTCGGCGGAGTTTTCGGCTCGGGCCTTGCGCTGGCGATGTGGAATTACGCGGGCTACGAACAACTCTCGAGCGTCACGCAGGAAATGAAGGATCCACAGCGCACCTTCGCACGGCTGCTCGTTTGGAACACACCACTCACCATTCTCACTTACACGCTGCCGGTCACTTTTGCAATTGCAGTGCTCGGCAACTGGTCCGCGTGGAATACCGGCTACATCGTCACCGCGTCGCGCCTGATCGGCGGCGAACCGCTTGGCGTAGCGATGTTCGTCGCATCCATTATTGGCACGCTCGCGCTATCGAACAGCACGATCCTTTACACCACGCGAATCCCGGCGACGATGGCCGAAGATGGATTTTTCCCACAGAGCCTCGGCGCAATTCATCCGCGCTACGGAACGCCGGCGCGCGCAATCTTAATTTCCCTCGTCGTCTATTGCGTCCTCGCGCGGTGGGATGTGGTCGCGCTGGTGGACATTTATATATGGACGCGCATCGCGACTTCCCTGCTCACTTTGCTTTCCGCGTGGCGCATGCGCCAAAAAGCTCCCGACGCTCCGCGAAGATTCCGCGTTCCCGGCGGCGCGCTCGGCATGGCCTGCGTGATAATTTTGCCGGCCATTTTGTGCGCCATAAAAATCATGTACAGCGAGCCGTTCGTGATGCGCTACTCGCCGCTGCTGCTCGCCACTGGCCCCGTCGCGTACCTCATTCTCCGCTTCCTTTTCCGCCTCACTCCTCATACGGCGACAGCACCCATCGAAACCGCAGCTTCCGAATAACACGATTTCATTAAGACGTTGGTATCGACGAACTAACGCCACATCTCCAGATCGATTTTCTCGACCTGCTGAAGAATCAGGCGCTCGATGCGTTTGGTTTCTCTGTGCAAACGCTTCAGTTTGCCCGCGTGTTTTAGCCAGGGCCTTTGGACTTTCTCTATAGAATGGACCGCCAATCGTTTCATCATCGTAGTATCTATTCGCCACTCCTACTCTCATCCGGCCCCGTCGCGCATCTCATTCTGCGCTTCCTCTTCCGCATGACCCCGCGCGCTGAAACTGGCATCCTCACTGAAACAAACATACGTTCATGAGCGCGCCGAGGTCTGCGGGGCTATCCGCTCCACGTTCGCCAATCCGTTACGCCTTAAGAATGGCCACGCGTCAACATCGCCGATGCTCATGTCTTCCGCTCCCCATCGCTTTACGAACCGTTTGAATCCTAGAAGCCGCAGAATGCCGTACTTTAAGCCAAACTTCGGCGGTGGCCATTGGAACTCAAAATCACTCCTCAGAAACAAAACGCACCGGCGCAGAAGCGCGCGTTGCTCATCACTGAGGGCGTACTTGCCTGTCAGGGCATGGTCTTTGATATCCGGATAACAAAACCAGATATTGGTGTAGATGGCCGAGAGAGCCGGATCGTCCTTGGCTCTCGGATATCTTTGTTCGTAGTCCCTGTTGGAGATCGAGCCGTCCATGAATCCTTGTATCGTCTCAGCAGCAATATCCCGAGCCCCTCGGTTGACCATCATGTGTCCTAACTTAGACCAATTCGCTACACTTTTTCGGCGACGACCTTGGCTTGGAGGAAGAGAAGCAAATAATCCTGGCCGCCGGCCTTGGAGTCCGTGCCGGACATATTGAAGCCGCCGAAGGGATGCACGCCGACTTTCGCGCCGGTGCATTTGCGGTTCAGATATAGATTCCCGACGTGAAATTCTTCCGAGGCGCGCGCGAGTTTCTTTTTGTTTTTTGTATAGACTGCGCCGGTCAAGCCGTATTCGGTGCCGTTGGCGATGCGCAGCGCATCGTCAAAGTCCCTCGCAGGAATGACGGCCAGTACCGGGCCGAAAATTTCTTCCTGCGCGATTTTCGCGTCGGGCTTCACGTCGGCAATCACCGTCGGCTCGATGAAGTAGCCATCGCCCGAGGCTTTCCCGCCGCCGGCAAGCAAGCGGCCTTCTTTTTTTCCGGCTTCGATGTAATCGAGAATGGTATTCATGGCCGCTTTGTTGATGACCGGGCCCATGTAGTTGTCGAAATTTTCGGACGGGCCAACCTTGAGCTTCTTCACTTGAGGGAGCAGTTTCTCGATGAACTTGTCGTAGACTTTTTGCGAGACAATGGCGCGCGAGCACGCCGAACATTTCTGTCCCTGATAGCCAAACGCGGACTGCGCGACGCCGAGCGCCGCTGAATCGAGATCGGCTTCGTCGTCGACGATGATGGCGTCCTTGCCGCCCATTTCCAGAACAGTGCGCTTGATCCAGATTTGCCCATCCTGTTTTTTCGCGGCGAGTTCGCCGATGCGCAGACCCGCTTCCTTCGAACCGGTAAACGCAATGAAGCGCGTTTTCGGATGCGAGACCATCGCTTCTCCGGCGGTGGCGCCCGGGCCGGTGAAGAAATTCACGACGCCATTGGGCACGCCCGCTTCGCGCAGAATTTCCATGAAAAACGCGG
>JBAQYT010000159.1:0-37961 GCA_049787175.1 Candidatus Acidiferrales bacterium
CGCATCGGAAGACAGCGCATCGGGCGTCCATTCCTCCAGCGGAGTCACATCATCGAGAATCCAGAAGCCGCGTCCGTAGGTAGCCAGCACAAGATCATGAAACCGCGGCTGCACCGTGATCCAATAGACCGGCGCATGCGGCAAGCCCGCCTGCAAAGGCTGCCAGTTGCCACCATCGTCAAACGAAACATAGAGAGCATTTTCCGTGCCGAGGTACAAGAGCCCTTCGCGCACAGGATCTTCGCGGACACAATGCGCATAGCTCAGCGGGCTGTGCGGAATGCCGTTGGTGATCTGCGTCCACGTTTTCCCATAATCTGTTGTCTTGTAAACGAAGGGATCGCGGTTGTTCATCTGATGAAAATCGACGGTGATGTATGCCTTGCCCGCATCGTAGCGCGAGGGTTCGATATTGCTCACCGTCCCCCACTCCGGCAGGTTGGGAATATTGGCGGTCACGTTCGTCCAATGTTTTCCGCCATCACGCGTAATCTGAACGAGGCCGTCATTCGTGCCGGCCCAGATGACGCCTGCTTCCTTCGGTGATTCCGCGATGGAAAAAACCACGCCGGCATATTCCACGCCGATATTGTCCGGCGTCAAACCGCCGGAAATTCCCATCTTGCTGCGGTCATTTCGCGTCAAATCTGGACTGATGACCTGCCAGTTTTGGCCGCGGTCCGTGGTCACATGGACGTACTGGCTGCCGACATAAACTTTATTGTGGTCGAAGGGCGAAATGGCGATGGGGAATTCCCAATTGAAACGATACTTCACGTCCGCGGCCGGCGATCCCTCCGTTGTTTCCGGCCACACTTCCACAACGTGCGCCTGGCGATTCCGCAGATCGTCAACGATCACAGTGCCGCCGACACTGCCCGAACCGGTTCCGCTGTTCCAGACAATATTGTTGTCGACGGGATCGACAGTCGCGAAGCCGCTCTCGCCGCCGGAAATGCCTTCCCACACGCCGCGCGAAATCGGTCCTGGCCCGCGCCCGCCGAAAAAGCCGAATTGCAGGCTATTGCTAGGTCCGCGATACGATCCGCCATCCTGCTTGTTTCCATAGACGTTGTACGGAATCTGATCGTCGACGGTGACGTGATAAATCTGCGCGATAGGAAGCTGAATGTGGTTCCACGTCTGGCCACGATTGATTGAGATGCTCACGCCGCCGTCGTTGACCACGGCCATGCGATTTCCGTTTGTGGGGTCGATCCACATCTCGTGGTTATCGCCGCCCGGGCTTGCGGGCATCGCGGTAAGCGTTTTGCCGCCATCCAGGGTGTGAGAGAAGGAAGATGAGAAAAAGTAGACTTCATTTTCGTTGTCGGGGGAGATCTCCTCGCGGGTGTAGTAATGAGTGCGGCCACGGATTTCGCGATCGTAACTTACGATTCCCCAATTTTCTCCGCCATCATCCGATCTCCAGAGTTGTCCACGCTGTGTGGGCTGTCCATCCATGGGAACGCCATCACCGGTTTCGATCAGTGCGTAAACGCGATTGGAATCGCCGGGGGCCACGCGAACCGCGATGCGTCCGAGCGGCGAATGCGGGAGGCCATGGCCTGCGAGGCGCTTCCACGTGACACCGCCGTCAGTGGATTTGAACAGGCCGCTGCCAGGTCCACCGCTGGTGCGACCCCAAGTGTGAATCACAAGCTGCCACATGCCGGCAAAAAGGACATGCGAATTGTTCGGATCCATCGTCAAATCGGAGCAGCCGGTGTTCTCGTCAACGAAAAGCGTTTTCTCCCAGGTCTTTCCGCCGTCGGCCGTGCGATAGACGCCGCGTTCCGGTTGAGGTCCGTACGCCGTGCCAAGAGAGCAGGCGAGAACGATGTTGGGATCGCGCGGATCGATGAGGACGTTCGCGATACGACCTGTATTCTCCAAACCCATATGCGTCCACGTCTTGCCCGCGTTCGTTGACTCGTAGATTCCGTCACCAATGGAAATATGACTGCGGATGTATGGCTCACCGGTTCCGGCCCACACAATATTAGGATCGCTGGGAGCAACGGCGATTGCACCGACCGAAGACACCGGCTCCGAGTCGAAAATCGGCTCCCAATGGATTCCGCCATCCGTGGTTTTGAAAATCCCGCCTGAAGCGGCTCCCACATAATAGATGTTGGGATCCGCCGGCACTCCTGCCACAGCGATGGTGCGATTACCCACCGGCCCAATGTAGCGAAATCGGAGCTGGCTGAACGCTTTGGAAGCATCTTGCGGCTCTTGCGCAAAAGAAACCGCGCAGCAAAGAAGCGCGACCGAAAGAATCGACACGAACAGAGTCATTCGTTTTGGCATGATTTTCCCTTGGCAACAAATGATGGCGTTGAAACGCGCGGATGATACTGCCGCCGGAAGAGGGCGTCAACTACCACCCGTAGTTTTTCGCAGCCTGGCGCACGCAACTTCTAGACGGGATTGCAGCGCGCGGCAAGGAGGCCTGTCGCCGCAGTGATGTCGATGTCCGCAATGAGCAACCCTTGTTTACCGTATGGCTGGTAGCTGAGCAGCGTACCATCGGGCCGCACCACCGCCGAAGTGGTCGGCGATCCCCTGCTCGCGCAGTTTACAGTTGCGAAATAGCAAGTGTTCTCGGCGGCGCGGCATAATGCTGCTTTCTCATGGAATGTATTTGCGGGGTCGGCGAAATTCGACGGCACGTAACCGCCAGGCTCGGCTTCGTGAAAATGAGGGTGGAACACAATTTGCGCGCCGCGCCGGACGGCCCAGCGAACCGTTTCCGGATAGCGCCAGCCTTCATGGCAGATTGCGATGCCAAACGTCAGCGGGCCGGTTTGAAAGATTCGCCGCTCGGAACCGGGCGAATAGATGTTTTCCTCGGAGGGATCGAGCTGGACTTTGTCTTGGAAACCGGCGAGCGTTCCGTCCTGATTGATGACCAATGTTGTGATTCGCAGGGTGTCATTGACCATGCGTTCGGTGCCGAGAACAACCGCGAGGTTCGCCTTCGCGGCGGCCGCAGCAACGGCGGACCAGGCGCGTTCGAGGAACGCAGAGCTCGGCGGCGGCACATTTTTGCCCATTCCTCGGTAGCCGGGAACGAAACATTCTGGAAAGCAGATGAGGCCGGCGCGCTCAATGGAGGCTTGAGCGATGGCTTGTTCGGCCAACGTCACAGACTCCTCGGGAGCCGACGGGAAGCGGAGGTTGGCGAGCGCGATTCGAAACGTACTCATTGGTGATCCTCATTCTAGCCTAGTTCTGTAGAGAACTTTGCCGCCCTAACAACCCGAGGATCAAAATGGGTCTTGGCTATTATTGAGAAGGAGTGGAGTAAATCGCTGATGCGATTTGGCCGAGTGCCTCGCCAACGACCTTCTGTGGTGCGTCGGGATCATCCAATGAAAGCGGAACACGATTCGCGTAAATGGCAAACGCGAGATGCCGTCCATCCGGCGTGACCATGTATCCCGCGAGGCCTTTGCCGGTGAGCATCAAGTCTTTATTCAACGCGTCGTAGGTGCCAAAGGTGCCGGTTTTGGCCATGACGTGGCCAGCCGCCGGGGAATTCACTTCGATATTCCAGAGCGTGCCATCGCGGCCCAGGATTGGCAAAGCTTTTTCGAAAACTGGAAAGTCTTTTTGCCTCGCCATGAATGCCAGGTAGTGTGCCACAAAATCCGGCGTGAAGAATGCGGATTGCGCTCCTCCCGCACCGTCGGCCTGAGATGCGCCGCTCAAGTCGAGGCCGGCTTTTGCCAGGAAATCGTGCTCGAGGTTGAAGCCGGCTTGATCGACGTCCTGCGTCGCATGCCCCAGCACAGCGCCCACAATGTAGGGCGTCATCGTGGCATGCAAATTCTGACTGACCTTCAGCGTCACTTTGATCTCTTCGGACAACGGAGGAGAGATGTGTTCGGCGACAACGTTCTCCTGTGTGTACGACGCGGACAAAGCTTTGAAATCCACCTGCGCGCCCGGAGCGGGCAAGTCCACCGCAATGCCATGTTCACGCAGCGCTTCGACGAAGGTCACCTGCGCAAAGCGGCTTGGTTGGGGAACGGCATAGGTGTAGAGAATCGAAGGACCGCCAAGAGGAAACTTCCCCGTCAGCGTGACGGTGTGCGATCCATCGGGACTTGGCGCATCAGAAAGGTTTTCATCCAGCTTGGAGCCCGCAGGCCCCGTTGTCATCTGATTGACGAATGTCACGTAGGAAGTTGCGGGAGAAATGCTCAGTTTCACGGGAGCGCCTACTGACTCTCCGGCTGATACTGTCAGATCGATCACATTGTCATTCACAGATACGGGCGATACAACCACTCCGGTTCCCAATTCAGGAGTGCCCTCCGGGAAAAGTGTCGCGTCCACGAGAACACGCCCATTGATCCGCTTAATCCCGCGAGATGCGACTTGCGCTGCTAGCTCGCGAATCACCAGCAGCGGATCGCCAGGAACAGCTTTTGTATCGGGGCTCCCCTCATAAGAATGATCTTCATTTTCAAACGCGAGCGTGCCGCCCGGCTGTATGCGGCCGGAAAGATTCGGGTCGCCGCTCGCCACCAGAATCAAATCCCCGTTCAAGACGCCGCCGGCGGCAATCGGTCCGGTGCGGTAGACACGCGTGCGAAAGCGATAATCGGGACCGAGCAATTCAAGTGCTGATCCTTCCGTCAAGAGCTTTGTCGTCGAGGCCGGCGTGAAGAATTGCTGGGCGTTCAGCGCGTAGACAACTTTGTTCTCGTCGAGTGAATAGACTTCGACTCCGAAGGACGAATGCCTGTATTCCGGCCGGCTCGTAATTTGACTGATTTTGCTATTCAATAAAGAGTTTTGCGCACGTGCAGACCACGGCCATGCAAGAACCGCCGCGACGGCCAAGATGCCAGCCATGCACCACATGGAGCCTTGCTTATTTTTGTTTTTCACCGGTAAACCATCTCCCTTTCACGCGGAGGCGCAGCGTTCGCCCTCGAATCCGCGCTCGCACCAACAGTAGTGAGCAGCGGTTTTTCAAAGCGCGATGATTCGCTCCGCGCAAGCCGCACGCACTCTATGGAGGGCTAGCGGGAGATGTCAAGCTCATCTTGGGACCCACTCTGTCGGGGTGACTTGAATGAAACGCCTGATTCAATGCTGGCTACTCTATGGCGGCGCCCACCGAAGTATTCGCGGGCTTCGACTTAATGCGCGCCACAAAGAGCGCGTACAGAGGAAGTCCCGTCAAAACGAGCCCGATTCCATAGAGCGCATGCATCGGCGAAGACACCGTGGCGCTCACTGTAATTCCCAAAGCCGCGAGCGTAAACAACCCTGGCAGCCACGGATAACCTGGCGCGCAAAAAGGCCGTTCCAGATCGGGGCGTCGAATCCGTAGGACGATGACGCCCGCCACTGCTAGTCCATAGAAAATCCATCCTGTAAACACTACATACGTGAACAATTCTTGGAACGTACCCAACAACGTCAAACCTGCCGCCCACAAGCCCTGGACGAGAATCGCGAACACCGGCGCACGAAAGCGCGCGTTCACTTTACCGAAAACAGGAAAGAATAATCCTTCTTCCGCCATCGCATAATACACGCGGGGGCCCGTCAAGATCATCCCGTTGGTCGCTCCAACGATCGACACCAATATCAGCATGGAAATAAAAACTGCGCTTTCTCCGCCGGTCGCTGCGCTTACCGCAGTCGCGGCTGCCCGTTGAGTGTGTTGTAGCTGCACGTTTGTCAGCACCGAGTAGTACGCCACGTTCGCCAGCAGGTAGGTCACCACCACGATGAGCGTGCCCAAGAAAAGCCCGCGCGGCAGGTCGCGCTGAGGATGTTTGAACTCACCCGACACAAATGACAACACGTGCCAGCCCTCGTAAGCCCATAAAACCGCGATCAGCGCCACGCCAAACGACGCAGGGCGCAAGCCAAAACCGGACTTCGGCCAAACGCTCGCCCGCAACAAATGGATATGGCCTCCATAAAAAAGCAGCCCGAGCATGATTGCGATCCCCGTATATTTCGCGACGGTCAGCAAATTATGCACGCTCTTTCCGGACCTCACTCCCAGGCAATTCACGCCGGTAAGCACGAGAACGCACAAAATCCCCGCAAGTTTCTGCTCTGTTGTGTTCAACGGCAAAATTTGCGCGAGGTAAATACGGAACGCGACGGCCAGCGTCGCAATGCTGCCGGAATGAATCAACGCCAATAGCGCCCATCCGTATAGGAATCCGACGGTCCTGCCATAAGCCTGCCGCAGATAAACATAGAGTCCGCCCGCTCCCGGAAACGCGGCGCCCAATTCGCCGAGCGCCAATGCCCCAAACAGGCTCAGCAAACCGCCGGTGAGCCACACGAGCAGAACCGCTGAAAATGAGGACAAGTCGTTTGCAATGTTGCCCGGAACGAGAAAGATTCCGGAGCCGATGATCGTGCCCGCTACAATTGCCGTGGCGTCGCGCAATCGCAGGTCACGTAGAAGCCCTAAGGAATTGGGGCGGCAATCAGAAGCAGGCATAGTTGTCATTGGCGGTACCCAATTGCCGCACGGGCTAGCTCAACTGCGCACGCCGCCAGCATTTTTGTGTATGATGCATCCTCGCGCGGCAAGACAACCCAACACCAAGTGCATTGCATTGCGCGGCATTGTATCCGCCAATAGCCATCGTGCGACAAACATTTCAATTGCTCTAAGCGAATGGAGGCTCGCGTGGTTCGACTGGTCATAAGATGTTTGACGCATTCCTGCAATTTCTCGCGCTTCTTTATGCGCGGCCTCTTGTTGCTCTCCACCGTGTGTGTGCCTTTCGTATTCTCGCTTGGCACGAGCGCCCAGCAGTCCACGCCGGGAGTCGACATCTCCGGCTCGTGGACCGGCGCGCTCGGCGCCGGCCAAAATCAACTGCACCTCGTGGTCACACTCACGAAATTGAGCAGCGGCGAATATTCCGGCCAACTCAACAGCGTGGACCAAGGCGCTGTCCTGCCCTTGAGCGCCGTCAGCGCCCAAGGCCAGAAAGTTCGATTTGAAATCACGCAGATCGGCGGCGTCTATGAAGGAACCTTAAGTGATGATCACAAACAGATTCATGGCACATGGACGCAGGCCAACGTTCCGCCGCAACCGCTCAACTTGACGCGTAGCGAAGCTGCCGCTACCACCTCCGCGAGCAACACTAGCGCCTCCGGCCCCAAAGAAAAACCGATCGTCGTGCCGATTGACGTAACCGTGCCGATTGCGCCTACGGCGTTCAAAGCCGACGGCAAAATGCATCTCGTTTACGAGCTGCATATCGTGAACATGGGCCCCTGGGATTGCACTTTGACCGGCATTGAGGTCATCGCACCTGGCGCCTCCAACTTCCTCGCGTCTTTTTCCGGCGTCACCCTCGAAGGTATGCTCGAACGTCCAGGCATTACCGTTTTGCCAAAATCGAAACTCGAACCCGGAACCAATGCCGTCGTTTTCATGTGGGTAACCGTCGATCGCAAAGAAGATGTTCCCGCAGCGATACAGCACCGTATCACCGTGAAGTTAGGAGATTATCCAGAGCAGCTCAGCTTCGAAACCGATCCGCTCACCGTTCGCACTGGGCCCATCGTCATCAGCCCTCCTTTGCGCGGCGATCATTGGCTCGCGGCGAATGGTCCATCGAACGCTTCCGGCCATCGGCGCGCCTTGATTCCCATCAACGGCCGGGCCGTCATTTCGCAGCGCTTTGCGATTGACTGGGTGAAACTGGGTGATGACGGCAAAACCTACCACGGCGATAAACTTGACAACAAAAATTACTATGCGTTTGGCTCCGAAGCCCTCGCCGTCGCCGACGGCATCGTCACCGAGGTGAAAGACGGGATTCCTCTCAACACTCCAGGCCTAACCTCTCGCGCCGTGCCCATCACGCTAGAGACCATCGGCGGCAATCACGTCATCCTGAACATCGGCAACGGATGCTACGCATTTTACGCGCACCTCCAGCCGGGTTCGATTCGCGTAAGAGTCGGCGACAAGGTGCATCGCGGCCAAGTCCTCGGCCTCGTCGGAAACACGGGGAATTCCACTGAACCGCATCTTCACTTCCACATTTCGAATGCCAGCTCGCCCCTCGGTTCCGAAGGGCTGCCCTATTTGTTCCCCTCATTTGAAGTGGAAGGCAAAGGCGAGGGTTGGAACCCCTCGGATGCAAAGAGTGTGCCTGAAAAACACACCATGGAACTTCCCACCGAAGACGAAGTGATTCGCTTCCCGTCGCCGCGCTGAGTAGAATGCCGATGCGCGGAGAATGATTTGGACCCGTCTATGGGGTGCAATGATCGCGCGGGCGTCCCGCGAAGCCAAAATGGCAGGCGTGGGTCTGTATTCCGTGCATTCGTTCTATAGAAAACATCCCCAGCGCACAGGCGTCGTTCTCGGCTATGCATCCTTGCGCGAACGGGAGATTCGAGAAGGAATTCGGCGTCTCGCCGCGACGCTCAACCATGAGTAGTGAATGGTAACGCCCGCCTCGCATGCTTGAAGATTCCTGATTCCAGAAGAAATGGTCGGGGCGAAAGGATTTGAACCTTCGACCTCCTGGTCCCGAACCAGAACGAGAAACACTATCTTATTGGCCCGTTTGGCTTTGTTCTGCGTCGAACATGCTCGTTTGGGCCGGTATTCGGCAGCAAATGGACTCAGATCGGACCCAAGTCCGTATTTTCTGTTGTGGTTATACACAACCACATTTGTGGTACAATTCAACTACGATGCTGCTTGACATGCGCTCCGAGGCACGCCAAAGACTCTTGACCTATTTTTTCACCAATCCTACAGCCCGGCACCACCTGCGAGACCTAGCAGAACGACTGAGCATCGATCCCTCCAACCTGTCGAAAGAGCTACGGCGTCTGGAGCGCGAGGGTTTGTTTCAGTCAGAAGTGAGCGGTCGCCAGAAGTATTTTCAACTCAACCGCGGGTATCCCCTTTTCGACGAGGTGCGCAGCATCGTTGCAAAGACCATCGGTGCGGCTCCATTGCTCGCGCGAGCCCTCAAGAAAATCGAGGGAATAGAGGAAGCCTATTTGTATGGTTCTTTTGCGCAAAACCAACAGGACGCCGCAAGCGACATTGACGTTCTGGCGATCGGCAAGCCGAAGAGCGACGTTCTGGCTGACATAGTGCAAAAACTGGAACGGCAGCTCGGACGCGAAATCAACTATACGGTTCTAACCAGGAGGGAGTTGGAATCACGACGTAATCGCAAAGACGCTTTTCTAGAAAGCGTCTGGCACAATAAGCGCGTGCCGCTTGTCGGTGCTGCATGAAGAAACTTAAGCCCCACAGAATTGACTGGGCGCAGATCGCGCGCTTCCTTGCAAGCGCCGACAAGAAGCTCACCTCCGCGCATAAAATCCTCACCTTTGATGAGGAAGCATGCCTTCAGCAAGCCTACGAAGCGATGCTCAAAGCCTCGCTCGGCTTCATGTTCAGCTACGGCTTTCGCCCCCGGAGTCAGCCCGGACACCACATCGCGATTATCGAATTTGTTCGGGCGCGCGTCGATAAGAAACATGCTGGTTTGCTGACCGTCTTCGACCGTCTCCGACGGAAACGAAATATAGCGCTCTATGACGACACCGGCTTCGTATCCCATCACGACGCTAAACAGGCGCTCGAAACGGCCCACGATTACCTGAACGTTATCCGCGCCGACATCGCTGCTCGGAAACCTTGAGCCGTTGGATAGGATTGACCGCATGAAAACCCGCCAGGGCGAATCTCTTTTTCTCAAGGTGGATGTCGGCGGCGAGACGGTACGCGTGTTCGGCCGTCCCGAAGAGCTGGCGGAGCGTCTGGAAGCGAGTGGTTACGACATTCCAGCGAGTGAGATCGAAGCTGGGATGGAACTCCATCTTCCCTGTCTGGTGAAAGTTGGTCAGGGCCACAACGGATACAAGAACATCGAAGAGTTCTTGCCCGAAGCTGCCGAATGACCGGCTCGCGCTGCATCCACCCACAGTTCCGAGTCAGAGAGGCAAACGCCTCTCTGACTCGGATTCCTTATTCAACGGTGAAGAGCCGTGGTGGAGTCTCCTCTTGACAGGACGAGCGTATATTCTTTATCCTGACGATCAGGAGGAGCGGGGCCATTCTATGACAGACAAGCCGGGCGATCTTGTGCAGGGCACGCTGGACATGCTCGTTTTGAAGACCGTGGCGCTGGAGCCAACACATGGATATGGCATCGCCGTCCGCATCGAACAGATGAGCAAAGGCGTGTTCCGGGTTAATGCAGGTTCGCTGTTTGTGGCAATCCAGCGGCTGGAGCGAGGCGGGCTGATTAGAAGCGAGTGGAAAGACACCGAAAATAGCAGGCGAGCAAAGTATTACATCTTAACGGAGCGGGGACGGAAGAGGCTCAACAGCGAAAAGCGACAATGGGGAAGACAAGCGGCAGCGATCGCCAGAATCTTGGAGGCCTCCTAGACGGCCATGCCATTACTGCGGAACATAGCCGCCGGATTTCGATCGCTGTTTCAAAAGCAACCCGTTGGCCGCGAATTGGACGAAGAGCTGCGCGGATTTATGGATATGGCCGCCGAGGAAGGCATGAAGCAGGGCAGGAGTCAGAAGGACGCGCTTCGCGCGGTGCGTCTGGAGCGGGGGAGTCTCGAAGCTGCGAAGGAACTCGTGCGCTCTGCCGGTTGGGAATCCCTTCTTGAGGCGTCCTGGCAGGACTTGTGTTACGGCTTGCGCGTGCTGCGCAAATCGCCCGGCTTCACTGCCGTCACCATCGTCACACTCGCCCTAGGTATTGGCGCCAACATCTCCATGCTAGGCGTCGTGGATGCGCTCATGTTCCAAATGCCAAAGCACGTGGGCGCGCCGCAGCAGCTCGTCCAAGCGGGGCTGGTCACGAAACTGCAGCCGAATCAGCAGCCCGTTCTTTCTTACTACCAATATCGGCGGCTTGCAGCGAACGCGCGCTTAGTCGATATCGCGGCGGAGGCGCTGCGGTTGAAGGTCGGCTTCGGCAAGGGCGTCGCGGCGCAGCCGATTTACGCCAGCTACGTTTCGAATGGATATTTGCGAGTGCTTGGCGGACACATGCCCCTCGGACGGTGGTTCAGCGCGGAGGAAGATTTGCCGACTGGTAGCCAACCAGTGGTCGTTCTTGGCTACGGCCTTTGGCAAAAAGCATTTGAAAGCGATCCGAAGGTGCTGGGACGTACAGTTCAGATCGACGGACAGGAACGGACCGTAGTCGGCGTCGCTCCGGAAGGTTTTACCGGGACGGGATTCCTCAAAGTGGATGCGTGGCTGCCCATTTGCGCATTTCGCGAAATTCCGCTGCCCAATCTGTTGCTGACCACCACTGGGCGATTGCGAAAGGGCGCGAGCACGGATCAGGCCGTCGCGGAGCTGACAAGCTTGCTTCAGCAGGGCGGTGCTTTGGGGGACGACCAAGTCGTTAGTGTAAAACCACTGTTTGGGAGCCGGTGGAAGACGCTCTCCTCGAACGGTCGCGTCTCGCTATGGATCGCAGGCGTGGCCCTGATCGTTTTCCTGATTGCGTGCGCGAACGTCTCAAGCCTCGGGTTGGCGCGGATGGCGCAACGAAGGCATGAGATGGCCATTCGGCAACACTTGGGCGCGACGCGCGCACGAGTGATGAGGCAGGTGCTGACCGAGGGATTGCTGCTGGGCTTGGCCGGAGGGTTGGCGGCGTTGGCGGTTGCGCTTATGTTTCAGCCACTAGTTCGTGCCTTCCTCCTGCCAGAGGGATTCTACGAGGGCAGGTTTTTGAGTTGGCGATTGCTGGCCTTGGCGGCTGCACTGGCCACCATAGCGGGCTGCGGGAGCGGACTCGCCCCAGCTTGGCGGGGAAGCAACTCGCGCCTGGCCGAGACACTCAGGCGAGGCGAGCAGGGACGCATGCGAGAAGGGACGGGGCTGCGCTGGACGCTCGTCGTAGCACAGATCGCCTTAGCGTTGCTCCTGGCGGTAGGCGCGGGACTTCTCATACGCAGCTTGAGCAAGGTCGATGCCATCGATTTGGGATTGGAGCCGAACCACCTGCTTCGGGTGACTTTAGATCTGCCTGTGGTCCAGGCTTCCAAGGGGTCGATGGCGCTCGGGGCCACCTATGCACGGCTCCGCGCACGCGCCCAGCAAGTTCCGGGCGTGGCCGACGCCGCCCTGGCTGACATGTTGACCATCATGACTGAATTGACGTTTACCGAGAGGTTGGATTCAGGCAAGACGGTTCAGTGGACAGCAATGCCGCGAGCGGTAACCCCAAACTACTTCCGAACCACCGGGACGCCCATTTTGAAAGGCAGACCGTTGCTTGATTCCGACACCGAAGGATCGGAGCCGGTCGTGGTCGTCAGCGAGTCCATTGCTCGCTCGATTTGGCCAGACCAGAACCCGCTCGGAAAATGCATGAGGACGAGCATCAAGACTGCATGCGCGCAGGTAGTGGGCGTTGTTCCGGACGCGTGGCCGACGGTGTCTCTCGGCAACTCACGCCAAGGAGCCCCAGGGCAATTCTATGTCCCGCTGAGGCAAGCCGAGAAGCAAGGCACGGCTCTTCCAGCGCCGGATGGGCTGCTCGTTCGCACGAAGGTGATGCCGACAGCGGTGACTAGAAATCTGTTTTCTGCACTTGAGAGTGTGTCACCGGGCGGGAGATACGTGAACATTGAACCGTACGCGAAAATGCTCGATGAGCAGACGCGGTCATGGCGGATGGGTGCGAGCATGTTCAGTTTGTTTGGCGGGCTGGCTCTGGCGCTCGCTGCGGTGGGAATTTATGGCGTGGTGTCATTTGTCGTGCGGCAGCGGACGCATGAAATTGGGGTGCGGATGGCGTTAGGGGCGCAGCGCGGCGACGTTCTCCGCATGGTAATTCGCGAAGGGATGCTGCTCGCGCTCGTCGGCATGACGATAGGCATCGCCGGGGCTTTGGCGCTGACTCGATTCCTGCGCAGCATACTCTTTGAAATCAAACCGACTGACCCGACGACGTTCGTCGGAGTAGCTGTCCTGCTGGCACTCGTGGCGTTGCTCGCCTGCTACATCCCCGCACGTCGCGCAATGAAAGTCGATCCAATGGTTGCCCTAAGATACGAATGAGGCGGGCATCCGCTGATCTTCCAACGCAGTAACCCACAATCCCTTTTTCCCACAATCCTGACAACTGGAACGGTCACTGACTGATTCCAGTAACAGCCCACCTCGCACGCCCTTTCCTTCCACGGTTTCTGTCGTTAATCCACAACTCAGGAGCAACACCCATGCGAACAAACACGCAGGAGGCACTTGTGTCTGCCTACAGCGTGTCCATCGGAAAGCGCACGCCGCGCGACGCTGCCCAAGACGCCGCCGAACTTTGCAGACTCGCGAACTCGCTCAATCGCTTGAACGAAATCGCCTGCAACTTCGGCCTCACCGAGCGGCAAGAGCAAAGGAAGCTCGGATTCTTCTCACGAACTTAGCGGGAGCGCAGAAGTCCTTGACATACCTAGCGTTCTAGGGGGAGTATTTCCATGCTGAGTTGTCTAGGGGATAGGTGAAATGGCGAGAAACGATCTTCAGGGCAGTCTGGACTTGCTGACATTGAAAACGCTTTCGCAGATGGGGGAGCTGCACGGTTACGGAATCGTGCTGCACATCCAACGGGCGTCGGACGAGCTGTTGTCGGTCGAGGAGGGTTCGCTCTATCCCGCGTTGCACCGGATGGAACAGAGCGGATGGATTCGCTCGGAGTGGAACCTGACAGACACGAATCGCAAAGCGAAATACTACCGACTGACGGCTTCCGGCCAGAAGGAATTGCGCAACGCCCAAGAAAGCTTCGAACAGCTAGTGAAAGGCGTGCGTGCGGTGTTGCGTTACGCGCAGGGGTAAGCCATGTCCATTTTTCGCCGAATCACGAATCTATTTCACCGTTCGAAGCTGGACCAAGAGATCGAGGCGGAACTGCGCTCGCATATCGAAATGCGCACGGCAGATAACATCGCCGCGGGCATGTCGCCGAAGGAAGCGCGACGCGACGCGCTTCTGCGCTTCGGTAATCGAGCCGTCTTGAAGGAACGCGTGACCGCGGCCGACGCGCAGATGTTTCTTGACTCGGTCTGGCAGGACCTGTGTTACGGCCTGCGCATGCTGCGCAAATCGCCGGCATTTACCGCCGTAGCTGTCCTCACGCTCGCCCTCGGCATCGGCGCCAACACTGCGATTTTCAGTTTGCTAAATGCTGTCCTCATCCGCTCCCTGCCATACAAAGATCCTGGCCAGCTCGTCTACGTCTTCACTCCCAGTCACGATCTGCCGCAAGTTCCCATCGAGGCCTTCGGTCCCAGCAATGGGGATTTCTTCGACATCCAGCGGCAAGCTCATTCTTTCTCGGCAATCACTTTCTTCGATCAGCTCTACTTCAACTTGGCGGCCGAAGGAACAGCATTGCGCGTCAGCGGCGCGTTCGTGCAACCGAACTTCTTCTCCACCTTTGGCGTCAGTCCGCTCTTCGGCCGCTCCTTCGAGCCAAATGACACCGTGCCTGGCGATGAGCGCGTCGCGGTCATCAGTGATTCTCTTTGGCAATCCGCTTTCGGTGGCAGCGCGCACGTCCTGGGCGAGGGTGTCACGCTTGATGGCCAGGTCTATCACGTCATCGGAGTCATGCCCGCTTCTTTCGGTTACCCCAGCGGCAACGAGTTGCCCTACTCAAACGCCGGTCAAACGCAAGTCTGGTTGCCCATGGCCCTCACGCCGCGAGAAAAAACGGAACGCGACGATTCGACCGGGGACGCGGTTGCGCGTCTCCGCCCTGGAGTTACGGTGGCGCAAGCACAAGCCGAGATGAACACCATCGTGCCCCGCCTTGGTGCACTTCACGCGGCAGACAGCCCCTTCAAGAGCCTTTATGCTGTCGTGAAGCCCTTCACTGAAACGGTCATCGGCGGCGTGCGCCTGTTCGTCTGGCTTCTGTTTGGTGCCGTGTCTCTCGTTTTGCTCATCGCCTGCGCGAATGCTGCAAACCTTCTCCTCGCGCGCGCGGCGAGCCGGACCCACGAAATGGGTATGCGCTCGGCGCTCGGCGCGCGCCGCGGTCGCCTCATTCGCCAGGTTCTCACCGAAGCTCTTCTGCTCGCATGTGCTGGCGGCGTACTCGGAATCCTGATCGCCTACGCCGCAATTCGTCTTCTCCTGCAACTGAACCCCGGCAACATCCCTCGTCTGAATCAAACGTCACTCGATCCAGGCGTTCTCGTTTTCGCCGTGGCGATTTCGCTTCTCACCGGAATTGTCTTCGGCATCCTTCCCGCCCTTGGTGTTTCGCAGGCAAATTTGACCCAACTTCTTAAGCAGGGCGGCGACAAAGGCATCGTCGGCTCGTCCAAGCGTTGGCGTAACGTCTTGATCGTCGCGGAAGTCACGCTCGCGGTCGTCTTGCTCACCGGCTCCGGCCTTCTGGTCCGCAGCTATGTGAATCTGCAAACCGCCTCAACGGGCTTCTCGGATTCTGCGCTCACCATGCACATCGCTCTTGACTCGCGCTACAGCAAACCTGAGCAGCGCAGGGCATTCTTTCATTCCGTCCTTGACAAGCTGCGTACTCTTCCCGGCGTCAACTCCGCCGGCGCGGCCGACGCGTTGCCGCTAAGTCACACGGAAGAAATGGCTGAGTTTTCGGTCGAAGGCTACCTGAACAAGAAGGACCAAATGGTTGATTCGCGGTACGCCACGGACAATTATTTCGAAACCATCGGCACGCCGCTCCTCGCCGGGCGATTCTTCACAGAGGCCGATCAAACGCCCAAAGCCCCGGGAGTCGTCATTGTTAACGAGGCCTTCGCGAAGGCTTATTTTTCCGGCCGCTCTACGATCAGTGGCCACTTGTGTATGTGTTACTTCACGAGCGGTGCTCCGGCGTGGTCCACGGTCGTCGGCGTCGTCGCCAATACGCGCTTCCGCAATCTCGAAAACACTCCCCCTCCTCAGGTTTATCAGCCCTTCTGGCGATACGACATAAACCAGGCTTACATCGCCCTTCGTGCTTCCTTGCCACCCGCGCGAGTCGTCCCGCAGATTCGCGCCGCCGTCCGCTCCCTCGATCCGAGCCTTGCTGTCGCGGACATACAAACAATGGACCAGCGCGTCTCCGAAGCCAGCGCCTTGCGCCGCTTCCAGACTTCTCTGTTCGGAGTTTTCGCCGCCGTCGCGCTCTTTCTTGCCGCAATTGGGCTTTATGGCGTCATGGCTTACTCTGTCAAACAACGCACTCCTGAGATCGCTATTCGCCTTGCTCTCGGCGCGCAGCCCTCAGACGTCCTGAAGCTCATCATCCACCAGGGAATAATCCTCACCGTTCTCGGAATTTTCTTTGGAGTCGCGGTTGCCTTCGCGCTTACGCGTTTGCTCTTTTCGCTCCTCTACGGCATTGCGCCAACCGATCCCGTCACATTTATTGTTGTGAGCGCCGTCCTCCTCGCGGTCTCGCTCCTCGCCTGCTACCTCCCCGCCCGCCGCGCCATGCAAGTCGATCCCATGGTTGCTCTGAGGTACGAGTGAGCATGTCCAGTCTTCGCCGAATCACGAATTTATTTCACCGTTCGAAGCTGGACCAAGAGATCGAGGCAGAACTGCGCTCGCATATCGAAATGCGCACGGCAGATAACATTGAGTCCGGGATGTCGCCCAAAGAGGCGCGCCGCGATGCGCTTCTGCGCTTCGGCAATCGAGCCGTCTTGAAGGAACGGGTGACAGCAGCCGACGCGCAGATGTTTCTTTATTCGCTCTGGCAGGACTTGTGTTATGGCCTTCGCGTGCTGCGCAAATCCCCGGGCTTCACCGCCGTCGCCATTCTCACCCTCGCCGTAGGTATCGGAGTGAATGCAACAGTCTTCAGCATTGTGAACGGCATTCTCTTCCGCGGCCTTTCCGTGCCTCACCCTACCGGAATGGTATCTTTCGGGTTCGCGTACAAGGGCTACCAGGGTTTCACTTCCTCATACCTCGACCTTCAGGACGTGCGGCAGCAAGCCGACGGGCTTGTAGATCTTTTTGCCTACCAGATGGGAACGGACGGCCTGACCGTAGGGAACCATACGGATCGAATCATCACCAATTACGTCACCGGAAACTACTTCGACCTCCTCGGCATCAAGCCCGCGCTGGGTCGCCTGATTTCGCCTTCCGAGGGCAGGCCCGGCGGCTATGACCCTATGATCGTTCTCAGCTATCCGTACTGGCAGTCCCGGTTTGGGGCTAACCCAGCCATCATCGGAAAGTCGGTTCGACTGAACGGAAAGCCCATGACGGTGGTGGGTGTGGCGCAGAAGGGGTTTCAGGGATCGTACCGTTTCCTCCACGCTCAAGCCTTCCTCCCGCTGAACGCCGTCGAGGGTGCGAGATACCTCTGGACGAACCGGAGATACCGGACTCTCTGTGTGCTGGGTCGCTTGCGGCCCGGTGTCCCCCTCTCGCGAGCCGATGCCGCAGTCAAGGTCGTCGCCAGCCGGCTCGCGCGCGAGCACCCCAAAGATGATCCCGATGCCAAGGCCTGGCTCCTGTCCGCAAGGCTCACGGGCATCAGCCCGACGGGCCTGGAACCTCACGACGTCCCGCAGGTGCTGTTGATATACGCGCTGTGCCTCACCCTCGCGCTTTTGGTCTTGTTGGTCGCCTGCTTCACTCTGGCTAACCTGCTTTTGGCTCGGGCGACGGCACGCCAGCACGAAATGGCGGTGCGGGCCGCCCTGGGCGCAGGCACTGGGCGGCTCTTGAAGCAGGCGCTCGCGGAGACGGGCTTGCTTGCCGGGCTCGGCTGTACCGTCGGCCTCCTGCTTGGCTTTTGTGCTTTGCGGTTCTTCGAATCCATCAGCATCAACGCTGGCTTCGGGTTAAGTCCCGATTTCAGCTTCGACGACCACGTTTTCCTGTACGCGGTCGGCGCAGCGATCCTTGCGGTCTTCCTGGCAGGCGTCGGTCCGGCGCTCCGCGCGTCCCGCTCCAACCCCTGCGATGCGCTTCACGAAGGCGCCCAGGGCGTGATCGGTGGCCGAAGCCGCTTCCGCAAGGTCCTGGTTGCCGCACAAATCGCCGCATCGGTCGTCTTGCTCGTCGCGTCCGGCATTGCCACTCGTTCCTTGATCGCGGCCGAGAATACCAAGCTCGGATTCAATCCCAGCCACTTGCTCAAGCTCAATATGGACCCCGGCGAGGCGGGCTACGATCAAGCGCAAGGCACAGAACTCTACAAGAAGCTACTCCCGCGCATCCGCGCGCTGCCCGGAGTTCAATCCGCGGCCTTGGCCTATACCTACCCTTCGAACGGAAATTTCGGTTACCCGGTGCAGGCAGAGAATCGTCCGATTCTTCCGGGCCAGGTTGCGCCCAACATCAGCATGAACGCCGTTTCGTCCGGCTACTTCGAGACGATGCAGATCCCCATTTTGCGTGGCCGCGCATTCCTCGAAACCGACACGGCGAAATCGACTCACGTAGCAATCATCAACGAAACGCTCGCGCAGCAGCTTTGGCCGAACGAAGATCCTCTCCAAAAGCGCTTCCGCATCTCCGGTCCCACAGGGCCGTGGATCGACGTAGCGGGGTTAGCCGCGGACAGCACCTACGACGAGGTCTCGAAGACGCCAAAGCCCTACTTCTATCTGCCCGCTTCCCAATTCTTCATGCCCTACGAGACCCTTCTCGTGAGGACTGAAGGATCGCCGGACACGATGATCGGAACGGTGGAGGCTTAGGTCCGGGCATTGGCTCCGACCGTGCCGGTTTGGGGAGCGCAGACGATGCGGCAGACGCTCGACAGCTCGTTCACAGGGTTTTTTGCCTTACGATTCAGCACCGTCATGGCGGTAACGGTCGGACTACTTGGCCTCGCGCTGGCGATCGGGGGCGTGTATGGCGTGGTCTCTTATGACGTGGGTCGGCGAACGCATGAGATAGGAATCCGCATTGCGCTTGGCGCGAGGCCACGGAATATTCAACGGATCGTATTCGGCCAGGGCTTGGCCATGCTGGTGGCTGGTCTCTTTTTCGGAATCCTCTGCGCGCTCAGCCTCGCAGCTGTAACGGAGCACGTTCTGGGCGGGTTCGGCGCGCCCGATCCGCTGACCTACCTTAGCGTGGCTATTCTGATCTCCGCGGCGACGCTCCTCGCCTGCTACATCCCCGCCCGCCGCGCGATCCGCGTCGATCCCATGGTCGCCCTCCGGTATGAATAAACAATGACTGCTGACAAAAGGAAGCACGGAGCCGAGCCGCCAATAGATGACCTAGGGAGAGTTGAGAATTCTGAGCTATCGTGCGCGCCCCACAACTGTCCTTGTGTTGGGCCCTGGGTTGTATTTTCCAGCTTTCGGCGGCGGCCTTGATCTCTAGCGCACGCCTATTCAGGTGATCGGGAATAATAATTCTCTTGCCGAATATCGTGTAACACCGTACGGAACCGTGCTGCAAGATCGCAAGTCCGCTACTATTGTGCAAGATTCGTTGTGGCGGCTCTCAGATTATTTTTCAGCGGTCAGGAAACCTTTGGCAGCCCTCTCGCGTCTACCAACCAGATGAGGTGAGTTTTATAGCCATGCGCACCTAAAAATCCGCCTCTCAGCTCCCCCGAGCCAAGAAGACCGAGGCAAGGACGGATAATCGCAAGCCAGGACCATTCGCGCTTGCACCTTCACTGGGTCTGAGGCGTTCGGATCCGAGTACTCAAAATTGAGAGCCGGTACCCGCGCAGACTCCCTCCATAGCGGGGCGTAATGCCACGAACGAGCGTTACGCCCTGACTTTGGTACAGGAGCGACAAACGCGTGTCCCGAGCTTATCGGCCTTCCGACTTTGAGGCGTTCCTTCGAAAACATTCCGCGACTTCTCCGTCTCGACAATCTGAGCACGGGGACCGTTCCCAAATGGATTGGGGCTCGCGCGGAAGCTCGCCCACAGAGCGCCACGGTCGAGAACCAAATCTCCTTCACCGAAACAATTCCGATCGTTTCCGCACTGCCCATCGTTATCGCAATCGCGAGTACTCGCTCCGTGAATCGGAAGTGCAGACCCTCATCGAGATCGGCAAGTTCCGCGTCGTTCCTGTAGACGACCTTGCCCAACTGCGTTACACAAGTGACCACGCGCGGATGGAGAATGATGTTCAGAATCTTCGCCGCCAAGGTCTCCTCGAACAGCACAGCATCGAAGGGCACGATGGCCGCTCAAAGAATGTCCTGGCCATCACACGCGAGGCGCATAAGCTTCTCACTCGCCAAAATTGGATTCCCGAGGGCCAGGCGATATATCACGGCTTGGTGAAGCCGAAAGAAGTCCGCCACGATGCTGACCTCTACCGCCTCTACCACAACGTTGCCGAGGAAATCGAACAGTCTGGCGGCAAGGTTTGCCGAGTTGTCCTCGATTACAAGCTCAAGCGGGAGCTATACAAGAAACTCTCTCAGATTGATCCCAATAAGAATCCTGCTTATGAGCGTATCCGCGTTGCCAACGAATATGACCTGCATGTGGTGAACGACAAAATTCCTGTTCCTGATCTGCGCATCGAGTACGAGGACGATTGCCGGAATCTTGAGCGCCTTGATCTCGAGATCGCCACGCGAGATTACCGCGCTCGCGGACTCGTCGAAAAGACCAAGGCGGGGTTCCATTTGTTCGCCCGTCAACAAGACCATCCCAAACTGCGCCGCGTTCTCGATACCCACGAAATCACCGCGAGGATTTTCGCCTTATGAACATCCCACGCATGTACACAATTGCCCTGGGCTCGTTCGGATATACCGAGGACGAAGCCCGTTTCCTCTATCTTGTGGCCACGCATTCCGGCTACTTTACCTGCCAGCAGTTTGTCCGCTTCATCAATGGGAAGCCCGGAAAGCGGAGCCTGACATTCGTTCGGAAGCTGGTCGAACAAGGCCACGCTTCCGTTCGTCCCTGTTTGCGGAACGGCAAGGTCTACCACGTCTTCGCCCGCAATCTCTATGAAGCGATTGGCAAGCATAACGTCCGTTTTCGACGCAAGCACTCGACCGAATACATCCGCACCAGACTGGCCGCACTCGATTTCATTCTGGGCAGGCTTGAGTGCACGTTCTTTGAATCTGAAGCGGAAAAGGTCCAATTTTTCACCGAACAGCTCGGCATCGACAAGAAATACTTGCCTGCCAAGCGTTCCGCCGGAGCCGTTCGCGAGCGGTTTACCGACCGCTATTTCGTCGACAAGTTCCCCATGTTCTTTGCATCGAATCCCCCTTCTCCCCCCGTGGCCTGCTTCAGTTTCGTCGACCCAGGGCTTGAGAGTCTGGCGAGTTTCGAGACGCACTTGCAAGCCTATCTGCCCCTCTTCTTTCAGCTCTCGCATGTGAACTTTCACTACATCGCGGCGCGGAACACACACGAACACAAAGCCAGGGAGCTTTTCATGGGCCATTTCCAACGCCATTGGAACCCCGATGGGCCTGACGGCCTGGTGGATTATTTCTGCTTGCGAAAGCGGGTCGAAGCTGGAGAAACCCAGAAACTCTCAACCGCCGATTTCATCACCCACGCTGAGGCAAAAGCCAAATTCAACCACCTCGGCGTTGAGAATCTTTATCAGAAATGGCACTCCGGCCAGGTGACCTTCGATCATGTCCGCAGGGAATACAGCGTTCTCCGAAGGCCCGAAACTGTGACGTTCATCTTCTCTCCCGTAAATGGTCAGGTGGCCTTATTCGAACGGCATCCCAAGACCTTGGTGAAAACTGGCCGGAAAAGTACACGCCCAGGGGCTTTCACAGGAGATTTCACTTCAGAGCTCAGTGAGGCAGAACGGTAACAGACCGGAGCAACAACCAGATGCGGAAAAACTGGGCGGCAAACCATACGCAGCCAAAACACGACCAGAGGCGGGAGCGACCCCACGGTACCGCAAAATCGCGGCCCCGTCCCTTCGGGCTTCAGGGGTCACTCCCGCCTCTTGCTATTGGGAATCAGATCTCGCGTTTTGGCCGCGTGCAGTGATCGACGCAAGCAGTTTGTAATGCGATCCGTGATGCATCACGGATAACAAAAATAGGAGGAAAACTTGGCACTCCTGAAAGCACCATCGAAACAACCCAAAACTACAACCCTTCAGGTTCGACTGGAGGAAGAAGTCAGGGGCAACCTCGACAGATACGCCGAGTTCATCGGCTCAAATGCGTCCTACGTCGTCAGTGAAACGCTCAAGCTCTTGTTCAACAGGGACCATGAGTTCAAACGCTGGCTGAGCGAATATCCGACCAACATCAACCAGAAGCAAATCAAAGGAGACCTTCTTACGAAGATCGCGTAACAACTATGAATCCCCGTTCAACCCAATCCGGTATGCGCGAGAATACAGCGTCCTCAAGACAGCATGCCCCGCGCTTTGCAGTGCGTTCGACCCTGAATCATCCCGAGCGAGCGTCAGACAGCTCGCGGCAAGAGCTACCACTTCTGTCTGCATCATCTTCAAAAGAGTTGTCAACGACCTCTCCGAACAATGCCGCGCACTCCACGGCCACAGCGGGAAAAGAAAGACACGAAGGCCATCTCCTGACAGTCCACGAAGTGGCCAACTTGCTGCAGGTGCCCGTGTCTTGGGTCTACGGACGGACGCGAAAACGTTCGCTTGAACGATTGCCGGGCTACCGGCTTGGAAAGTACTGGCGTTTCTGCCAGGACGAGGTAATGGAGTGGGTCGAAACCCAACGACGAGACTCCCATGCTGCTTGACATGCGGGCTACACTGAGAAACAACGCAGAACAAGCTCGGGGGCGGGCCATCTATGGAGGCAAGAAGATGACTCGCAGGCGCTTTCAGCACGGATCACTCTTCCGGCGTGGCCGACGAAATAAAGTATGGGTTGCCCGCTGGTGGGAGGAAATCATCAATCCTGACGGCTCCATCGGACGCACGAGGCGCGCGGAGGTTCTAGGCACAGTCGCCGAACTCCCTTCGCGCTCACGTGCCATGGAGATCTTGTCAAAACGGCTCAATCCAATTAACAGTGGAACGCAGCGTCCACAGTCCACTCGCAGCTATTCGGATTTCATTACGAAGGACTGGATGCCTGTCGCTCTCCCAGCTTTGAAGTACGCAACACAGAAGCATTATCACTACATCCTCGATGTCCACTTGCTTCCCAGCTTCGGCAGCATTCGCCTTACGGACATCAAACGAGAGTGCATCCAGTCATTCCTCGCAGCCAAGCTGAATTCTGGTCTTGCGTGGAAAACTGTAAAACACATTCGCGGCGTCTTCGGGAGGACCTTGGCGACTGCCGAGGACTGGGGATATATCAACCAAAATCCGGTTTTGAAGACCGAGTTGCCTCGACGCCCGCGCAACCTGTCTCCGAAACCTATCCTGCAACCACATCAAGTCCACCAACTGACAAGGGAGCTTTCAGAACCATCTCGGTCGATTGCCCTGCTGTTGATCTTGACGGGGTTGAGGGTTGGCGAACTTCTTGCGCTCCGTTGGAAGGCTGTCGATCTGACCGCTGGCACTCTGCGCGTAATTGAAACGGTGTACGATGGCCACTTCGATACTCCCAAGACGGACCGCAGCGCTCGTCTCATTCCCTTGGGGCCAGAAGCTGTGGCGTTGCTCAAGAGGCTCCGCCAAGACCAAGTGAACCCAAATAGCTTGGTGTTTACGACAGGAGCAGGCGGCCCACTCAACAGGCACAACTTGCTGCGCCGATATTTGAAGCCAGCGTGCAAGAAGTTGGAGCTCGGAGGCATTACGTGGCATTCCCTGCGCCATTCGCACGCAACGATGCTCGACGCAACAGGGGCACCGCTCGGAACAGTGCAAGCTCTGTTGGGACACTCAAGTTCTGAAATCACAAGAGAGGTTTACCTGCACGCCATCCCTGAGGACCAGCGTAAGGCAGTGGCGGGCGTCGAAATGCTTGTATTTGGACCCAATCGGACTCAAGTTTCCGACGGTTCACAAACTAGCGCTCAGGTAAGTTATTGATTTAACGGGATTGGAATGGTCGGGGCGAAAGGATTTGAACCTTCGACCTCCTGGTCCCGAACCAGGCGCGCTAGCCAGGCTGCGCTACGCCCCGACGGCGTTAGTCAAATTTCCAAACAGTTTACCGTGCATCGCGTTCCACAGCAACTTCCGTTATCACTTGCTAAACAGAATCGCAATCGTATTTTGTCTGTTATTTGACACCACGACATCGTTTTTGCCGTTGCCGGTGAGATCCGCTAGAGCCACGCCGCCCCAGCCTGTCGCAACGCTGCGACTGAAAACATTGAACGTCCCGTTCTTTGTGCCCATAAAGAAAAATATTTTGTCGTTTTTCGCGCATGAGACAACGATATCCGGCACTCCATCTCCTCGAATGTCTCCGATCGCCACCCGGCTGGGTTCTCTGCAACCCGCAAGAGAATACGGCGAGCCCCGCATAGTTGCCATTCCGCCTTTTCCGTCACCCAGCAGGACCGTGAGACCGAGTTGCGTCGGGTCTCGCATCTGAGGCTCGTACGGAACAACCGCCACGTCGGGAATCCCGTCGCCGTTTACGTCGCCCACGGTGAAAGACCACGGCGTGTCGCCTGCGGGAAATGGCGAACCGGGCGCTTTTCGGAACCCACCCTTGCCATCGCCCAGTAGGGCTGCAATGCCGCTGCCCTATGAGCCCACATTTAAGCTCGAACGCATATCCTCGTCTCGCAATTGCACTGCCCCTGCTCGCAGTATAGAATCCGCGCGAAGTACTACAGGAGGTCGTAGCAATGGATCGCAGATACCGTCTGGTCGCAGCCATCCTTAGCGGTTTATTTTTCGCAGCATTTTTCGCTTCTCCTGCAACGCGCGCGCAGCAGCTCGACGCCAAAACTCTTAGCGCCCTCAAGTGGCGCCTGGTTGGCCCCTTTCGTGGAGGCCGTGTCGAAGCCGTCGAAGGCCTGCCCGGCACCAACACCTATTTCTTCGGCTCCGTTGATGGAGGCGTTTGGAAAACCAACGACGCCGGGCAAAATTGGGAGCCGCTATTTGACAAGGAGCCTGTGCAATCCATCGGCGCCATCGCCATCGCGCCATCCGATCCAAATATTATTTACGCCGGAACGGGCGAGCCTTGCTTGCGGGGAGACATCAGCTACGGTGACGGCGTTTACAAATCCTCGGACGGCGGCAAGACCTGGACGCACATCGGCCTCGACGACACCCAGCACATCAGCGCCATCATAGTCGACCCGCGCGATCCGAACCTCGTCATGGTCGCCGCAATCGGCCACGCTTTTGGTCCCAACGAGCAGCGCGGCATTTTCCGCTCCGCTGATGGCGGCAAGAGTTGGCAAAAAGTTCTCTACAAAGATGACAAAACCGGCGGCGGCGACCTGGTCTTCGATCCCACGAACTCCGGCATCGTTTATGCCGCGCTTTATCAGGTGCAGCGCATGGCCTGGGGATTTGACAGCGGAGGCCCTGGCAGCGGCATCTACAAATCCACCGACGAAGGTCTCACTTGGAAGCCGCTGCAAGGCAACGGTCTGCCCTCCGGCGTTCTCGGCAAAATCGGTCTCGCCGTTGGCGCCGATGGCCAGCGCGTATACGCATTGATCGAAGCAGAAAAAGGCGGTCTGTACGTTTCCGACGACGCCGGCGAACACTGGAATCTCGTCAGCGACGATCATCGCTTCCGCCAGCGCGCCTGGTATTTCACTCACATTTACGCCGATCCCAAGGACGTCAACAAAGTGTTCGTCCTCGACACCGGCGTCTACCGCTCCATCGATGGCGGCCATTCCTGGCAAGACATCATCGGCGGCGATTCACACATGCTCTGGATCGACCCAACCAATACCACCCACATGATCGTCGGCAACGACGGCGGCACTACCATTTCTTTGGACAATGGCGCCACCTGGTCCACCGAAGACAATCAGCCCACCGCGCAGTTCTACCACGTCGCTACCGACGATCGTTTTCCCTACTACGTTTACGGCGCGCAGCAGGATAGCGGCACCGTGGCCATCGCCAGTCGCGGCAATTCCAATGAATTTTACGGCGTTGGGGGCGGCGAAAGTGGCTGGGTCGTTCCCGACAAAAACGGCGATACCGTTTATGGCGATTCCTACGACGGCGAAATCACGCGCTACGATCGCGAGTCTGGAGAAGTTGTCGACGTCTCGCCCTGGCCTCTCAATCCCATGGGCCACGGCGCCGCCGATTTGAAATACCGTTTTCAGTGGACCGCGCCCATCGCTGCTTCGCCCTTCGACGAAAAAACGATCTACTTCGGCGGTAACGTTCTCTTCCGCACCTCCGACGCGGGCAAGAGCTGGTCCGTCATCAGCCCTGACCTGACTCGCAACGACAAGTCCAAGCAGCAATCCGCCGGTGGCCTCATCACCCAGGACAACACAAGCGTCGAGTATTACGACACCATCTTCGTCATTGCTCCTTCCCCAACAGCACGCGGTGAAGTCTGGGTCGGCTCTGACGATGGCCTCGTTCATCTCACCCGCGACGATGGCCAGCATTGGGAAGACGTCACGCCAAAAGACATGCCCACGTGGGCCAAAATCAGCGGCATCGATCCTTCGCATTTCGCTGCGGGCACTGCCTATGTCGCGGTGAACGGCGAAAAGATCGACGATTTTCATCCCTACGCTTACAAGACCACCGACTTCGGCCATACCTGGACAAAAATCACCGATGGCATTCCCGACGGCTCATACGTACACGCAGTCATCGAAGACCCCGGCCATCGCGGGCTGCTCTTCGCCGGCACGGAACTCGGCGTCTACGTCTCATTCGACGACGGCGGCCACTGGCAATCGCTGCAATCCAATTTACCCACTGCATCCGTTCGCGATATCACCGTCCACGGTGACGACCTGCTCGTTGCAACACATGGCCGCGCTTTCTGGTCGCTCGACGACATCACTCCGCTTCGCCATTTCTCTGACTCTCTTGAAAACGATGCGGCCCATCTCTTTCCCCCTGCCGCGGCTTTCCGTGAGGCCGGCGGAGGCTTCGGCTTCCGTGGCGGAGGCCCGGCTGGCGCAACCATCGACTACTGGCTCAAGTCCGAGCCCTCCAGTGACGTCGCGCTTGAAATTCTCGACAGCCACGGCAAAACCATTCGCAAATATTCCACGCATCGCGAGCGCGGCGCTGGGGGTCCGCCCTCCGAGTTCGCACGTTTCTTCCGCGCGGCGCAGCTCACAAAGAACGCCGGCCTCAATCGCTTCACTTGGGACCTTCGTTACGAGGCCACGCACGAAGTTCCGGGAGCAGTTTCCTGGGGCGGCTCGCCACTTGGACCTTTGGCCGCGCCGGGGACATATCAGGTCAAACTCACCGTCGATGGCCAGAGTTACACTGCGCCTCTCGAAGTAAAACTCGACCCGCGCCTCCATGCCACCCAAGCGGAACTTGATAAGCAGCTCGAGATGGCCCTTCAGGTCCAAGCAGTCGTCAGTTCAGCGCATGATGCCGTGAACCAGATTCGCACCCTTCATGCCCAACTAGATGACATTCAGAAGCGCCTCGGTCCGAGTCAGAAAAACATTGCTGATGCGGCCAAGGCGCTCGACGAAAAGGCCATCGCCATCGAAGATAAACTGATTCAATCGAAGTCCAAGAGCAACGAAGACCCGCTCAACTTTCCCATCATGCTCGCGGACCAGATGATGGCGCTCGAAGGCTCGGTTGACCGCGCTGCTTCAGGCCCCACTGACGCGGACTATACTGTTTACAATCAGCTCAAGCCTCAGATCGATGAGCAATTGGCCGCTTGGCGGAGCCTGCAGACCAAGGACCTTGCTGCGTTCAACGAAATGATGCGCCACAGCAACGTTCCTTACGTCTCGGTTTCACCGGCGGAAAGATCTTCTCCAAGGTAAAGCGGTAGGCTATCTTGAAAAAGAAAAAGGCTCCCGGTTTTTCCGTCCGAGAGCCTCTTTTTTTATGAAACGTTAGAAACTGAAGCTCGTCTGCACGTAAATCACGCGGCTCGCCGCCGTTCCCGAAGAGAATGCCTGGCCGTATAATCCGTTGAATCGTCCAGTCAAATTACCGATCACTCCGATCGGCGGTGCCAGGTTCACGTCATTGAAGATGTTTCGCCCGAAGACGCTGAATGTCAGATTGTAGCGCCCGCGCGCCGTGTTTTGGCCTCCGCGTCCGGGCCCGCCGCCAAAAACCATTCCCGTGCCGCGGCCGCCGCTGCCTCCGCCGCGCCCTCCTCCACCGCCGCCACCGCCGAAACCGCTCGGCGCAGCCCCTCCTCTTCCTTCTTTTCCGAAGCTAAACGTTTTGCTCACTCGAAGGTTCATCGTGAAAAGATTCGGTCCAGTCTCGTAATTTATCGGAACGAGCGTCTCGCCTGCCTGCGGAACCGTGTCGAAATCTCCCAATGGCGTGTCCACCACGTTCGCTGGATTGGATGACGCGCTTGCGAAGGCCGGCCGCTGATTGAATTGCGAGCTTCCGATCAAGTCATCCGGAACCGTAAGATTGTACGGCTGGCCGGAACTGAATATCATGAACGGACTGAAACGCAATCCCCACGGCGCTCCTATGGATCCGCCGAAAAATATGCGGTCCCGCACGTCAAACGCTGCTCGCCCGTAATCTTCGGAGATATTGTACGGATTGGAGGGAAAGCTCGATGCTCCCGCCGTATCGCTATTCGCATAGTTCAACGCGTAATAGCCAAAAAGCGTAAGATTCGCGCCGGCGCGTATCGTCAGGTTCGTCATCAGTTGGTTCTGCCGGAAAACTC
This sequence comes from Candidatus Acidiferrales bacterium, assembly GCA_049787175.1. Classification (GTDB taxonomy): domain Bacteria; phylum Acidobacteriota; class Terriglobia; order Acidiferrales; family UBA7541; genus DAHUXN01. Next base: position 28,747 of record JBAQYT010000159.1, read on the forward strand.
CCTCGGATTCGTATTGATAAATATTGCCCGGGTTGCCCGACGGATACACCGCCGTTGCCGGATCCTCTGGATTGTATGTTCCGGGCAGCGGCGTATTCACATTGTTCGTCAGCAGTTGATCCCACCCTCGCGAATTGATGTATGTCACCGCCAGCGTGGCGATTTTCGTAAGCTGCCGCTCCACGCTCACTGCGGTCTGCAGCGTACCAGGAGCGTGGATCGTCGGTGCCAGCCGGTATATCGTCGGCAAGACTGGTTGTGCGTTTCCGCATTCCGATTCGATCTGGTTCAGTGTCACAGGCATAGCTGGCGTTGTCGCGAAGAAGCATGACGGAGACGGCACTACGTATTGCTCCTGCGTCACGCCGTTCAGCCGCGTTGCCTGCATCAAAAGGTCTTCTGCAAATCGATCGTAGAAAATCCCGGAACCCGCGCGAATCACCCATTTGGGGCCGCCCTTGCCGCCGCCGATCCCCCATGCCAGGGCGATCCGCGGCGCCAAGTCCGCATGGTCGCTAATGCCGGTCTGTGTCTCAAGACGCAGGCCCGGGCTAATGGTCAGGTTGGGCCGCACCCGCCAATCGTCCTGGAAATACAGAGCCAAGTCAGCATAGGAAAGCGACGCCTCCGGAGTCCCGAGCGTGATGGCGAACTGGTTCGCGCCGCCGCCATTTGCATTCGCCGGTAATCCCGCCGCAATGTTCTGCTCCGTGATCTGATATTTCGACTCCCCGTCGAAATTGAACATTCCGGAGAAATCCGAATTCGCGCTGCTATTGTCCGTCGTCCAGCGGAGCCGCCCTCCGAAATTGAACGTGTGGTTTTTCGTCACCATCTGCGTATTGTTCTGCAATTCGTAATGATTTGCCGTATCCAGGATCGTTTGCTCGTTGCTGCCGCCCGCGTTGAACGCTCCCGGCACGTCCACTGTCGGCAGCGTGCTTGTCGGAGTTTGATTGGTAACATCGTGAAGGAATTGAAAGCGCGTATCGTTTACCACCGATGTGCTGATGACCTGCGAATCGTCCAGTTGCACCGTCTGCTCGGTTTCGAGTGTGTTCGTCCCTTGCGTGGGAACATCCTCAGCCGAACCCAATATGTTCTGCTGGTTGTCGCGCCAATACTGGTAGCGCATGGACAATGTGTTGTTCTTTGACAGTTGATAATCGACACGCGGGCTCACATTCGTCCGTGTCCGCGGGTTGGGAACCGAGTCGGTAAACGGCGTCCAGCCAGCGGCCCCGCAATTTCCTTGAGAGCCCGCGGAAGGTGTAGCAGGCGCAAAAGGCGTGATCGGTCGCGTTGCCCCAAATAACTGCGGATTCGGATCGTTGCTCAGTACGCATGCATCCAGAACATCCACGTTATTGATGTCTCTCCGCTGCCCGCTGATGAAGAACGACGCATTCTTGCTAATCGGCCCGCTCAAGCTCCCGTTGAACATCACGTTGTCATAGGCCGGCTCCGTCACCGCAAAGGGATTCATCGAGTTGAAACTCGAATCATTCCCCTGCAGCATTGCCTGGCCATGAAATTGATCCGACCCCGGCTTCGTGAAAATTTCAATCCGTCCGTACCCCAGCTTGTCATACTCTGTCGAGAACGGATTGCTGTTGATGCGAATCTCGCGGATCGCCGACTTCGGCGGCAACTGCCCCGCCGTAAACCCGTCGATGTACATTTGCCCGCCGTTCGGTCCCGCGGATGGCCCAGCCAGCGCCTCCAGGTCGGACTGCAATTCATCCGGATCATCCGAAAGCGCCTCGAGCTCCTTGCCGCTGATCACAATCGCTCCCGCGTTGTTCGCGGGATTCACGTCAAGCGTCGGCGCCTCTGCGCTCACCGTCACTTGTTGCTGCGAAGTTTGAATCTGCAGCGATGCATCCGCCTCTGCGATTTGCAGCGCCTTGACCGCCACGTTGTCTTTTTCGAAAAGCCCAAATCCCGTGGCGATCACCTCCACTTTGTACGTTCCCGGCGCCAAACCTTTCACCACGTACATGCCTTGCCCGTTCGTCTGGACGCTCACCGGCTGTCCTGTTGCAGGAGTCACCAGCACCGTCGCCCCCTTGATCACCGCTCCCGAAGGATCCTTCACTTGTCCGCGCAGCGTGCCCGTTCCGGTAGCTGTGCCGCTCTGCGCGGACGCGCCGCCGGCTACCGCAATCAATAAGATCCAGATAATGGCAATGCGAATTCGCATTCAATTACTCCTGTAAGATTATTCCCTGCTCTTTCGAAGAAAGTTCCCGGAATCCACCCGAGATCCCTTGCAGGAACAGCTCTAACTATTGTTGTTGGTCATCGCCTTGGGCGGGAGCGCTCAAACTCCACGGTGAAAGCGCCATCGCTTGCGCGCCGCTCGGGGCCTCCAGAATCGGTTCCACTCCGCCGAGCAGTGTTATCGCGGTAACTTCCCCGGAGACTGCTCCTTCCGTTGACACAATCATCACCGCTTCGCCCTTCTGCAAACTCGCGAGCGTCGCCGGAGGCAGCCGGCTCAACATCTGCTGCAAATCTCCTGCCGCCCCTCCGCCGCGCTGAAATCCTCCCGGTCTCTGTCCTGCCGCTCCCGCTGCCCCTCCCGCGCTTTCTGGCTGACCCCCGGCTTGTGCCGCGCGCAGCCGCATGGCAATCCGCTGCGCCATCTCCGGAGCCAGTTGCCGCATCTCCGATTGCGCTGTGAACTTGACCAAGAACGGCTTCTTCGTAATCAAATCCATTACGTTAATGGTATTTGCTGACGCATCAATCGCCGTAATCGTTCCCGCGATATTCCGGAACGCTCCCGACACAATTTCTTGCGCATCGAATTCGCGTCCATCCGCGCTGCGCGTCCCGCGAGCGCGCAATTGATCGCCTGCGTGGATTTGATCTATCGTCCCCGCCTGCGCGTCGTCGAAGTTCACTGAATCCGGCGCGTATCGCCGCAGAGTCGTGGCTTTCGTCGTGTGAATCTCCACCGTCTTCGTCCCGCCCAGTGCCGCCATGTTAATCGTGATCGTTCCGCTGGTTGGGTCGGTGCTTTTCACCAAGCCGCCTACCCCGCTCTGCCACGCTGCTTGCTCCTCGGCCTTTTTCGCCTCGACGTCCGTCCGCTTCATCACGATGATGCTCGCCGCGCTCATCGGCGCACCTGCACTGGAAGCCTGCCCGCGCACCAAAATCCTGTCGCCAACTTGCAAATCCTGCAAATGAATCACCGTCGCGCCCTGCAAAGTCGTTTGCCCCGGCGCCACGCGCACAATTTTCGTCGCGTCGTTCACCACCGCGCTCACGTCCGCGCCGGCATCGGTTGTCAGTGTGATTGCGTCGCCCACGATCGACTTGATCGTTCCAATCGACCTCGTTGCGGCGGCCTGCGTTTGCTCTTCCCCGCGCGGAACTGTTGCCGCGCGAGCCGCCATACCTCCACTCGCGGCGAATCCCATTGCCGCCGCGGCCAGTGCTCCGATGAATCTCGCTGAATACATAGACCTTGCCTTGCTACTTTCTTAAACGTGAGGCCATCCGGCGTGGCGCACCACGCCCGATTCCTCGCTTTTCTCCTGAGCTTTAGACGCTTCCACCACTACTGGGCGTTACCTGAAATTTCCTTGGAGTGTTTCATCTCAAAAATGTGGCCATCCCAGAGGATTTTGGGAACAGTTTTCGCGGCTCTGTTTCAGTTTTCAACCGTGAATCCACGCAACCGACAGTGCGACGCAGTTTTTTCCCTCGTCACGCATCACTTATCACTGCCCTCGAAATCCGCCACGCCAATCTGAATCTCCGTCCCTCGCTCCCGCCAGTATTCCGCGCTACTCCGCGCCGGCATTTGCCCCACCCTCGCGCCGTCGCTCGCCGGTCTGGCCGCCGGGGCGGGCTTCACCGTCCATATCCCATAAACTCTCCCTCCCAGCGCCGCGATTCCCGTATAGTCCCCGAGGAAAACTTCCTGCGCGTCGAACGCCTGCGCATTCCACGCGTAATTCGCAAACGTTTTCCCGCCATCCGTCGACCGCGCCAGCGTCACTGTCTGCTTGCGATTTTCCGGATCGCTACGCCGGTCGTAAAACACCACGTTCAGCGACCCATCTGCCGCATCCACCGCCATCCACTGAAAAAATTGGTCCGCGCCATCGTGCACCGCGTCCGTATTCACCCGCGTCGCGGGGCCCCACGTCTTTCCGTGATCCTCCGACGTCGAGCAGAACACATCCACGTCCCCGTTCCGGTAATCGCTCCAGGCCACATACATCCGCCCGCCCTTTTTCCCGCCGCGCGGATCGATGCCAATCTGAGGAAACCCGTTCGACCGCGCCACCGCGTCCACTTTGAACATAATCGGCGCCGTATCCATGATGTTCCGCGTCCGCGAAAACGTCTGCCCGCCATCGTGCGATTCCGTCAGCACCAGGTGATTCCCGTCGGACCACACCGCGTACACCGTGCTGTCCGGCCCCACTGTCGCCGCAAATCCCTCCAGCGCGCCATTGTCGTCGCGCGGCAACCCCGGTCCATTATCAATCTCGATCGGCTTCGACCACGTCTTGCCGTCATCGGTCGAACGCACAAACAGAAGCTCCGAATTCGTCAGCGTCCACCGCGTCCAGCCGATGTAAAGATTCCCCGCGTGCGGCCCGTGACTGTTGTCCGCAACGATGTACGGTTTGTCTTCAAACGGAATTCCCGGCTTTTGCGGCTGCGCGCTCACGGCAATATCGTCCGCTTCCCAATCCTTCCCGCCGTCGAGTGAGCGCCGGATGTAGATTCCGTTTTGGTTCGCGTTGTGTCCCCAATAATTGAACGTGCCTAGTTGGTCGAACGCGATATAGCAAATGAACGCGTGTCCCTGATTATCAAACGTCGTCGACACGTCGCCCGACACGCGATAATCCTTCGACGCCACTCCCTTCGCCACTGTCCATGTTTTTCCTGCGTCCGTCGAATACGCCGCGTGGGCATTGTCCTGATACACGGCCACCACGTTGTCCGGATGATTTGGGTCCACCGCAATCCCCGGCTCTGTGAAATATCCCGGCTCCGGCGTCACCGTTGTCAACGCCGCTCCCGGCGCCATCGCCAGCGTCGTCTGCGCCGCGCAAATGCCCGGCACGAATAAAATCATCGCGCCCAAGGACGCCGCAATCCACGCGCTGCATCCGACCCGCGCCCAAACCGCTCCGCCACTTCGCCGCCGCCCATTTCTCATTCCCATGCCATACCACTCCTTTCACCAAGGAAGTCAAAAACGGCGCCATGCCGCTCTTTCATTGCCGTGCTTCACTCGAAAATAATCGTCTTATTGCCGTGCAGCAGGATGCGGTTTTCGATGTGCCACCGCACCGCCCGCGAGAGAACCACCTTTTCCAAGTCACGTCCTTTTTCCACCAACCCTTCGAGCGCGTCGCGATGCGAGATGCGCGCCACGCCCTGCTCGATGATCGGCCCGTCGTCCAGCGCCTCGGTGACGTAATGCGCGGTCGCCCCGATCAGTTTCACGCCGCGCTCATAGGCTTGTAGGTGCGGCTTCGAGCCCACGAATGCCGGAAGAAACGAATGGTGAATGTTAATGATTTGCTCCGGATAGTCCCGGATGAACTCCGGCGAAAGCACTTGCATGTAGCGCGCGAGAACGATCAAGTCGATGCGATTCGCGCGAATCAGCTCCAGCTCCTGCTTCTCCGCCTCCGCCTTGGTTTCCTTGGTCACCGGAATCAAGTGATATGGAATCCCGTAAAAATCCGCGTGCCGCTTGGCATCCGCATGATTGCTCACGATGAGAGGAATCTCGCACGCCAGTTCTCCCGTCCGTTGCCGGTAAAGCAGGTCCACCAAGCAATGGTCGAACTTGGAAACGAAGATCGCCACGCGCGGCCGGTAGCTGGAAAGCGCCAGCCGGAACTGCATGGAAAATTTTTCCGCGAGGGAGGCAAAGCGCTGCGGGAAATCCTTCATCTCGAGCTGAAATCCGGCAAGGTCCCATTCGATCCGCGCCAAATAAAACCGATCTCCTTCCGTCTGATGCAGTTCGAAACGCAGGATGTTGCCGCCGTGACGGTAGATAAAGTCCGCAATGGCCGCGTCCAAACCTTTTTGGTCCGGGCATTGCACCAGCAATATCGCGCTGTTCTTCAACCCGCCTCCTCTGCGAGCCCGCTCATGCCTCTCTCCCCATCAGCAGCAGCGAGCGCTGCGCGAATGGCAAATACAGCAGCGCCGCCGTCACCGCGATCGCTGCGCCGAGTCCAATCTGCTTCGCCGCCAAAAAAGGCGCGAGCGCCCACAGTTCGTCGAGCGGCAGCAGCGCCGGAAAGAGCCTGCGAAATTTCCCGCCCAGCCCCCGATAGTTGAACGCCGTCGCAGTAATCAGATAAAGCCGCGTCGGTATCCCCGTCGCCGCCGTAACAATCAGCACCACCAAAACCAGCCGCGCCGGTTCTCCGGCTTCCCGCAGCAACAAATCCACTTCCCGAATCCGAGCCAGCGAAAGCACGTAGAAAATCAGGTAAATCAACTGGATCAGCAAAAATAATGTCCGCGCAACACCGCTCGACACCGCCGGCAAATCCCGCGCGTCGCTCAGCACCGTCGAATGCTGCGCCTCCGCATCCGTCGCGGCAAAATCGCCGGCATGCGCAACCGGCGCTTTTACTTCACCTCCAGCAATCGTTACCGGCGATTGCGCTGCCGCTGTTCCCGCCGCAATTTCCACCGACGCGATAAAACGGTACCCGCGCCGCGGCAGCGTCTGAATGAATCGCGGATTCGCCGCTTCATCGCCCAGCGCCTTGCGCAATTGATTGATCGCCGTGTTCACTCCGTGGTCGAAATCGACGAACGTATCCGACGCCCACAGCCGCTCCCGCAACTCCTCGCGTGCCACCAAATCTCGCGGCCGCTCGAGCAGCATCAACAGTATGCGACAAGCCTGCTCCCGCAACCTCGGCTGCGCCTTCCCCTCTTTGCGCAACTCTCCGGTGCCTTCGTCCATCTCGAATATGCCGAAACGAAACGTCCGGCCCTTGGCCTTCGCCTCTGCCACCAGCCGCTCTCCGTAATGCGGCCCTCATTCTACGAGAGAACTTTCCTCAAGTGTCTGATTTTCCTCGCTCTTATGAATTGACTTTCTCGTGAGCCAGAAATTACCCGCAGAGCATTGCCGCTGCCGCGCTCCTCTGGCATCTTCGCCGCATGAAAGCGAGAAACCGCGTGCCACGCCAAACCTGGAAAGTAATTTCGTTGGCTACAACGTGGATTGCCGTCGCCGCTCTGGCGCCTCGGCCGTCCCTCGCCGCGCAACTCACTCCGGAAACCGCGCGCGCCTTTGACCAATACGTCAGCGCCAAAGAAGCGCGCGCGAATCTCGACCTCGCGGCAAAAAACACTTTTCTTTATATCGACGCACTGCCGCAGCCGGAAAAAAATCAAGCCTATGCGAACCTGAGCAGCGGCCAAATTCTCGTCCAGCGTGACGCCGACTGCGCTTCACCCAGCTGCACCTCCATTCCCGGCGGACTCATCCATGACTGGATCGGAATCGTCTTTGTTCCAGGCATTTCCATTCGCCAGGCCCTCGCCACGCTGCAGGACTACGGCCACGACACGGACTACTACCCATCGGAAGTTGTGAAATCGAAACTGCTCGCCAAATCGGGCGACGAATTTCACATCTACCTCCGGCTCAAACAGGTGCAGGTCATCGTCGTCGTGCTCGACACCGAATACGACATTCGTTACACGCGCATGGGTCGTGATCATGTTTACGCTCGCTCGTACAGCACACGCATCGTCGAAGTCGATCATCCCGGAGCGCCAAACGAGCGTGACGAACCTGCCGGCAACGACCATGGATTTCTCTGGCGCCTCGATTCTTATTGGCATTTTTATCAAGCCGATGGTGGCGTTTACATTCAGTGCGACGCCGTCTCTCTCACGCGTGACGTCCCCGTTGGCTTCGGCTGGCTGATCGGTTCTTTCATCGAGAGAATTCCCGCGGCGTCTCTGCGCTCGACCCTCGCGGAAACTCGCACCGCTTTGCTCGACAACTCGAACCCAACTAAGGAGAACTCACAATGAACACAACACAAATGCTCGCCGAACCAATGTCCATCGCCCGAACCGCCCCTGGCCAGGCTGTCGAATCACCCGCTGCGTCGCTCGACAAAAACAATCCGTCATTCAAGAACGCCACGCGTCTCCAGAAAAGCATAACCGCTGCCCCGGAGCGGAAAGTCCTGCTGTGGCTCGCCGCCCACATGCCCGCGCGAATCAACTCCGACCATCTGACGCTTCTCGGATTTTTGTCAATTTGTTTCGCGGGTGCGAGCTACGCGCTGGCGCGCTGGAATTCCCTGGGCCTGCTGCTCGCCACGATTTTTCTCGCGCTGAACTGGTTTGGCGACAGCCTCGACGGCACGCTCGCGCGCGTCAGAAATTGCCAGCGTCCGCGCTACGGTTTTTACGTCGACCACATGATCGATTCCGTGGGTGCAATTTTTCTCATGGGCGGTCTCGCTTCTTCCGGTTACATCGATTGGCGCATCGCCACGGGCATGCTCGTCGCGTTTTTGCTTCTCTCCATCGAAACCTATCTCGCTACTTACACGCTTGGCATTTTTCGTCTGTCGTTCGGGAAACTCGGCCCTACGGAGATTCGCATTCTGCTTGCGCTTGGAAATTTCGCTCTGTGGCTTCGCCCCGATGCAAAAGTCCCGGGATTCTCGCTGCGCGTCTTTGATTTCGACGGGCTCGTGGCCATTTTCGGAATGCTGCTCATGTTTGCCGCCGCCGCCATCATTCATACGCGAACGCTCTACCAGCAGGAGACACAACGATGAACGTTCCGCGCTGCTCACTTCTCACCGGGCGATTTTCACGATACTCTTACACGAAACTTCTTACGGCGGAGAATTCGCGACATGAGCCTGATCGAACATATCCAAAAAGATTTGACCGCGGCGATGAAGGAAAAAGATGAATTGCGCTTGAGCGTTTTGCGCATGGTGAAGTCCGCGCTGAAGAACAAAGAAATCGAAAAGATGCGCCCGCTCGAAAATCTGGAAGCGCTGCAAGTTTTGCAAACGCTGGTGAAGCAGCGGCACGAATCCGTCGAGCAATTCACCAAAGGCGGACGCGACGATTTGGCGGCAAAGGAAGCGCGCGAAATCAAAATCATCGAAAATTATCTTCCGCCTGCTCCGAATGACGCGGAGGTTTTGCGCGCGATCGAA
>JBAQYT010000168.1:0-33294 GCA_049787175.1 Candidatus Acidiferrales bacterium
CTATGCCATGGCCGCAGCCGAATGTTCATGGACGGCGGCGAGCAATGCGCGCTTGACGGAAACGCGCACGAGCTGAATTTTGTAACCGTTGCGGCTGAGCGGCGTGGCGCCTTGCGCGGCGGCGTCGCCGGCCTTCGCGGCGTTTTCTTCGTTGATGGTTTTGCCCGCGAGCCATTTGGACGCATCTTCGGCAGGCCAGGGCTTGGGGGCAACGTGGCCGAGGACGATGCGCGCGCTTTCGACGGTGTCTCCGCGCATTTTCAACGCGACGGCAGCGGCGGCGAAGGGCCAATCCATCCCTTCCTTGTGGCGGACTTCGTAGGTGGCGCTGTGCATGCCATGGGATGAGCCCGGAACGACGATTTCGGTGACGATTTCGTTGGGCGCGAGAGCGTGTTCGCGTTCGCCGGGCTTTTGCGGAATCGTGAAGAAATCGGCGGCAGCGAGGTCACGGCCTCCGCTGGAACCTTCGATGTGAAGTTGCGCGCCGAGGGCGACGAGCGCTGGAGCGAGGCTCGACGGACTGACGAATTTTGCCGGTCCGGAATTTCCGAAGATGGCGTGATAACGATTGTCGCCGTTGGTGACGAGCGAATTTCCGTTGGCGTCAAGCGCAAGCAGGCCAAAGCCATTGCGGTAATACCAGCAGCGCGGGCGCTGGCAAAGTTCGCCGGCGACGGTGCCCATGTTACGGAGCTGAGGGCTGCGGATGCCTTCGGCGGCGTCGGCGATGGCCGGGAAGTTTTTGCGAACATCGGATGAGGAAAGCAGTTGTTCAAGGGTGACCGCGGCGCCGATGCGCAGGCCTCCATTTTCGTTGCGAACTGAGTGAAGTTCGCCAACTCTCTTGATATTGACGAGGCGCTTGGTTTCCTCGATGTCGTCCTTGAGCAGCGAGAGCAAATCGGTGCCGCCGGCGAAGACGGAAGCGTCTTCCCAATCCGAGCCAAGGAGAGCGATTGCTTCCTTCACGCTTGAGGGGCTTGCGTACTGGAATGCGTCCATTAGGCTACGCCTCCTTTGCCGAGAGCTGTGAGAACGCGGTCAGGCGTCAGCGGCAGCTGGGGCACGCGCACGCCAATGGCGTTGGCGACGGCGTTGGAAATGGCGGCGCCGGGCGAAATGACCGGCGGCTCGCCGAGGCCGATGGTGCCGCGTTCGTCGTAGCCGGGGCCGGTCATCATGTGGACGACGATTTCGCCGATGTCGCCGATGCCTGCGAGCTTGTAAAACTCCATGTTGGGGTTGAGGCAGCGGCCGGTGGCTTGGTCCATGATTTTTTCTTCAAAAAGCGCGTAGCAGATTCCCATGATGGACGCGCCGTAGACCTGACTTTCCGCGGTTTTAAGATCGATGACCAGGCCGCAGTCCTGAACAGCAACGTACTTGACCATGCGGACGACGCCGGTTTCGGCATCGACCTCAACTTCGCTCATCTGAACACCGCCGACGCCGCTGGACATCAAGTCATTGGAGGTGCGGCCCGTGCCGGTAATGGAAGCGGTGCCGAGCTTGGCGCAGGCTTGCTTCCAAGGGATGGACTTGGATGGATCGCCGACGACTTGAATTTTTCCGTTCCATGCTTCCAGCTTGTCTGGAGTGGTTCCGAGGGATGGAGCGACCTTTGCAAGCAGATCGTTCAGGGCGTTGGTGGCGGCGCGGCGCGTGGAAGTGCTGACGCTGCTGACCGTGACGGAGCCGCCGGACGCGGCTGCGGGAGGATAGCGGTTATCTCCGATATTCACTTTTACAGCGTCGAGCGGGAGGCCCATCGTCTCGGCTGCGACGATGTTAATAACGGTGCGTGTGCCGGTGCCGAGGTCTTGGCTGCCCATGGACGTTTCGACGGAACCGTCGGGATGAATGACGACCTGAGCGTTATTCGAATTGCCGCGGCCGCCCCAAGTGTGCAGAGAGACGCCAACTCCGCGCTTGATCGGGCCGGAACCGCTTTGGCCGCGCGGGTGCCATTTGCTCTTCCAGTCCATCAATTGAGAAGCGATGGCGAATTCTTCCTGATAGGTTTTCGCGCGCGCGCCAGCCAGATTCATGTTCTTGAGCATGAAATCGACAGGGTCCATGTTCAGTTTGGCGGCGAGGTCATCCATGGCGGTATTCGAGATCGACGCCATTTGCGGATGATTGGGAGCGCGCCAGGAACGCGCGGGGCCGATGTTGGTTAGAACAGCTGTGTACTTAGCACGGGCATTGGGAACCTGGAAAACGTAGGGAAGCTGGGGCGAGCCTTCACCCTGGGTGCCCTGAGTGCCCCAGGCGTCGGAATCCCATGCAACGAGCGTGCCGTCGCGCTTGGCGCCGACTTTCACATGCGCGTGCATCGAGGGGCGGCAACCGGCGACCATCAGTTCGTGATCGCGTTCGAGCATCATCTTTACCGGGCGCCCGGTTTTCTTGGAAAGTTGAGCGCAGGCGATGCCCCAGGTGTCGGCAGCGAATTTACTGCCGAAGCCGCCGCCCATGTACTGGGTGATGATGTGAATGTTGTTTGCGGGAATTTTGATGCCTTGCTCGCCTAAGCCGTCGACATATTCGCCAGCCATACCGCTGACGTTTTGGGTGGATTCCCAGACGGTGAGGTCGTCGCCGTTCCATTCGGCTACTTGACCGTGGGATTCAAGGCAGCAATGAGTGATTACGGGAACGCCGTATGTTCCTTCGATAACCGCGTCCGCTTGCTGAAAGGCCTGGTCAGGATTTCCGGTGACGCGGTTTTCAAGCTGCTTAATATACAGGGCGCCAGCGTGCTGAGGATCCGTGTCCGCGACGAGATAGGGAAGTTGCTGGTATTCGATCTTGACAGCGTCGGCGGCGGCTTCGGCGCGCTCTTCCGAATCGGCGGCCACCGCGACAATTTCCTGTCCTGCCCAGAAAGCCTCCTGGCCTTCGGGCACAATGGTGACGACTCCCTTCACGCCGGGCATTGCCTCGGCGGCGCTCGTGTCGATTTTCGTGATTTTAGCGTGAGCGTAAGGACAGGTGGCCATTTTACCCCAGAGCATGCCTGGGCGGTTCATGTCGTACGAATACTTGGCGCGGCCCGAGGATTTCTGCGGACCGTCGATTCTCTTGATGCGCTTGCCAATGAGCGCGCGATGATCGGCGGGAGGCCAGTGATAGTCAGCCATTAGGCTTGCGCTCCTTTCGCTTTGATTGTGGTAGCGGCTTCGAGGACGGCGTCTTTAATTCCCATATAAGTGCCGCAACGGCAGAGATTGCCGCCGAGCGACTTCTCGAGGCCTTCGCGCGTGGGATGAGGCTCGTGTTCAAGATACGCCGTGCAAGCCATGACGAAGCCAGGAGTGCAGAAGCCGCACTGCTGCGCGTCATTTTCCCAGAAAGCCTGCGACATGGGATGCAGGCCCTCGGCGGGTTCGAGTCCTTCGATGGTGGTGATGTCGTGGCCCTGTGCGTCAATGGCGAGCGTGGTGCAGGAATAGACGGCGCGTCCATCGAGATGCACAGTGCAAGCGCCGCAAGTGGCGCGGTCGCAAACTTTTTTCGCGCCGGTCAAATCCAGATGGTTGCGCAACGTATCGAGGAGCGTGACGCGAGGTTCGAGTTGTAGCGTGCGCGTCTGGCCATTGATTTTCAGCGTGATGGGCACTTCGCCCGGGCCAACAACGCCACCATTGCCGCCCATTCCACCCGTTTGCGGGCGTGGCGCGGCCTCGAGTACGCGGTCAGCGAGAAGAGCGCCGGCGGATGCGGCGACGCTGGCGATTCCAGCGCCTTTGATGAAGCGGCGTCGCGAGAGATCCGGCAGATTCTTACTTTGCGCGCCTTTGGCGTGCGAGCGATCCGGGTTTTCCTCGCTGGCCGGACGCGGTTTATCGTCATTCGACGACATAAATGCACCCCCTGCGGATTACGGAATCAGAATGACAACTGTAAGGAAGAAACTGCGATGCGGGCCGACTTCGACGAGCCTTATGAATCACTTGCGGCTCCCTCAGAAACGTCGCGGATATGATAGTTTCAGCGTGGCCGGAAAGTCAAAGTTTTAGAAAATTTAGTAATGAGTCAGTTTGAATTTCGACTCTTTGTATCACGATCAAGAAAATTCAAGTCGACCACTACCGGAAATCTTAGATGGCGCGCAGCGGGAGTGCGTTTCGATTTGCTCGCGATGCGTTAGGGTGAACCCATTACGCGCTCAGGTTTTTGCTGTATTGCTCCAGCAGGGCGCGCCGGTCAAAAATATGAGGCCGCAAGGCCGCACTGAGTTTTTGCGGCTCGGGGGAAACTGTGGGGACAATGGGAGTGGGGACGTCCGAGACCAGCCAAGCTCCGGTCACGGATTGGTTTGAACAGAAGTCCTGCGCGCACGTCGTTCAATTCTATACCGATGACGCCGTCCTTGTGGACGCGGCGGCGCGCTTTGTAGGAGCCGCGCTCGGAGCGGGGGACGCAGCCGTAGTTATCGCGGCACGCGGGCACCGCGAGGGGATTGCGGAGCGTCTGAGGGCGGCGGGCATCGACATAGCTCTGGCGAGGCGCCAGAGCCGGTACGTGGCGTTCGATGCGGAAGAAACGCTAGCGAAGTTCATGGTGAAGGACTGCCAGACGGAAAACTCTTCGAGCAAATTATAGGACCAGCGATCGATCAAGCACGAGCCGCCACATTGCGACCGGAAGAAGCGCGGGTCATTGCGTTCGGGGAAATGGTGGCGATCTTGTGGGCTGAAGGCAACCACAGGGCAGCCATCCAGCTGGAGAAATTGTGGAACACCCTGGCCGAGACACGCGCATTTTCGTTGCGCTGCGCTTATCCGATGCCACGGTTTGACCGCGGAGAGCACTCGGAACCGTTTCTGCAAATCTGCGCGGAGCATGAAGGAGTGATCCCCACGGAGGCGTATACGGATTTAACCAACGAGGGAGAACGTCTGCGGATCATCACTCATTTGCAGCAGAGGGCTCAGGCGCTGGAGGCAGAAATCGCGTTGCGGAAAGAGGCCCAGGCGGCCCTGGAACGAAGCCATGCGGAACTCGAAGTCTGGTTCAGAAACGCACGGCAGCCTTGCGTGAGATGTCGATGCGCCTGCTCCATGCTCAGGATGAAGAGCGGCGGCGAATCTCGCGGGACTTGCATGACAGCGTCGGCCAAAGCTTGGCCGCGGCAAAGATGAGCGTGGCGCAGATGACGCAAGGCAGCGCCGCGAGAACCCCCGAAGCGTTCGCGCAATTGGAGGAAGTCCTGGAGACTTGCCTGCAAGAAACGCGAACACTTTCCTATTTGCTGCATCCGCCGATCCTTGACGAAGTGGGGTTCTTCTCGGCGGCGAAATGGTATGTCGACGGATTCGCTGAGCGCAGCGGCATGCGCGTCAACCTTGAAGTTCCTCCAAGTCCCAAGAGACTGGGGCTTCCACTGGAAACCGCACTCTTCCGCATATTGCAGGAGAGCCTGACAAACGTTCACCGGCACGCGAGCAGCACGACGGTGGACATTCGCTTGGAGCTGACGCCGACGCACGTTGTTGCAGAAGTGAGAGACTACGGCCAGGGGATCGCGCCGGAAGTGCTGGGACACTTCAAGTCGAATGGGACTGGATCCGGGCTAGGTCTGGCAGGTATTCGCGAGCGCATATCGGAATTGGGTGGCCGTTTGGAGATCGAGCCGGCAACCCCGGGCACGCGAGTTCGCGCGAGCGCCCCCCTCCCATGCGAGGCGGGCCGGTAGTCCTCGCACAGCGCCGCAAAATCACCCGAACAAGTTCCTGAGACATTGCCCCCAAGGACTGACCACGACGCCATTGGTGGAATAAGCTGGCGCGTCCGGCTCGGCGAAGCAATGGGATTTGACGTTCTTCCCATAGGCGACAACACGGTATAAGGTATAATAGGGCGCGTTAAGATCGAACTCGTTCCCCAGTACGAGCTTAGGGGCCGTAACCATGAAGAAGCCGCCCTTTTCACAGGCGCTGAAGCGCGGGCTGTGTTTTCGGTGTCCAAACTGTGGAGACGGCCGCGTGTTTTCCAGTTTTTTCAAGATGCGGGATGAATGCCCGGTGTGCGGGCTTTCTTTTTATCCGGAGTCGGGTTACTACGCCGGAGCGATGTATCTGAATTATGCGTTGTCGGCCGCAGTTTTTCTCGCATTCTTTGTGCCGTCGCTTTTCCTTCCTGAGTTGATGCATCTTTCGTACATGCAGAAAAATATTCTGTGGATCGTGTTCGGCACAGGGCTTTGTCTCGGCTTTTCGCGGCCGTCGTACAGCTTGTGGCTAGCTATAGACTACTGGATAAGCCCTTGGAAGCCACAAAGGATGCCGAAGAGCGGGGAAATCCTCGAAGTTCCGTTGGTCAGCATGGTTATTCGTACCGGCAAAGAAGGACCTCGGCACGGTACGCCGCGAACACCGGAAAATTGATTCGGCGGGAACGCCGGCAAAACCCGGCGTGCGGCGCTCTATTGAGCGGGCGGTTCGGGTATGCGTTTCTGGCCGCGTAGCTCCTGGTCGGTGTACTGAATGTCAGGTTTCGCAAAACCGAAAAAGCTCCACGAGCTATATTTCCGCTGAAGCTCCGGCAAGACAGCATCGGTGAGCGCATCGCCGGATTTGCCGGCGGCTTGCGCTTGCGCAACGTCAGCGCGTAAATCGGATAAGTAACCGCGAAAATCACTTACATCCTGCACGTGACCCACTTCGCCGTGACCGGGGACGAACGTCGCCGCGGGGTGGTCCTGGATCAGCGTATCAAGCGTTGGGATCCAGGGTTTGGTGGAAGCGTCGATCAGGTTTGGCAAAGTGTGATCCCAGAAAAGGTCGCCACAGAAAACGACATTCGCGTCGGGAACGTAAACGACGCTGTCGCCACCGGTGTGCCCAGGGAAAGAGTGGACAATGATTTGCCGCGTGCCTAGGTAAATCTCCACTCCGTCCTTATAGGTGATGGAAGGCAGGCCGAGAGATTCAACCATTTCTTTCTGTTGGTCGGTGATTTTAGCGCCAAAGAATTTCTTGTTTTCGGTGCGTTCCCAGGCGCGAACGTTTTGCTGCGCCAGGATGGTAGCGCCAGCGGCGGCGAAGATGTTGTTTCCGGCGACATGGTCCAGGTGGTAATGCGTATTCACGACGAAGCGAATGGGGAGATTCGTTTTCTGGCGAATCTGGTTGAGCAGTTCCTGCGCGGCAGCGGGATTCTCGAAGGTGTCGACGACAAGGACGCTGTCGCTGCCGATAACGAATCCGGCGTTGGCCCCGGCACGTCCAGCCTTGGCGGCAGGATTGTCGATGGCGGCCCAGACGCCAGCGCCAATTTCGTGGAGCGTGAACGGGGCAGGCGCGTCGGCAGCAATGGCTACCGCGGCGATGAATGCGAGGGCCGGAATCAGGAGCAATCGGAAGCAAGTTCGCGTGCGCATGTTCTCTCCTTCAAAAAGGTGCGGGGAATGATACGACGCAAACGCAAGCGAGGATAGCGGAACTATGAAGCAGGCAATTCTGTTCGCGAAAGCGCAGAAGCCGCGAGGCGATTGCGGCGGTCAATGATGAATGCGCCAATGGTTACGGCGAGGCCGAGGGCGACGAAGCTTCCGTCGCGCGCGAGCGTCCATCCATCCAGCTTTTCATTAGGGCCGAAGCAGCCGCAGTTTATGACTAGATGCAGAGCATAAGCTCGAATGACCACCGCCAAGAGCGCGGTCAAAAGCAGAGTTGTGACCGCGGCGACATATCGAAGTCCTATTCCGGCCAAAAGCAAAATTACCAATGCGAGCTCGGCCCAGGGCAACGTACGCGCAACAAGATTTGCGCCCCACTCTGGCAGCATGTGATAAGAGTCGACCTCGAAGGCAAAGAAGGTCATCGAGAGGCCGAGGGATGCGGGAGTGATTTTCAAGGAACTGAGCGTCCAAGACGCGGCGTTCTGGGGCCGCAATTTGCCGTAGGCAGCGACGAGGAATATGACAGCGAGCCCCAGGCGTCCCAAAAGCAACAAAATACGACCTGTGCCCCAGCGTGAAGATCCGTTCATGGTTATTTCTGGCTCAGGAGCTGATCGAAGAACTGTTTGAGAAGCACCCAGGAAACACCGCCAGCTGCTGGCGGATAAGACTGGCCCTTATAGGAGACGACGAAAGTAGGCGTTTGGGTGATGGGAAGCAATTCTCCCGCGGCAATGTCACGCTGGATTTGGGCGTCCACCGCACATCCCTTTATTTCATCATGCGAGTCGGATTCGCAGCCTTGCATCAGGCGTTCGACGCGCTTGAATTCCGCCGGCGTGAGCGCTGACTGCACAAGGGGCTTGATGTTGCCTTTGGGGTTCGCCGATCCGTATTCGGACCATGCCATTTGATTGTCAAACAGCGCACGCTCAACCGCTTCGAATTTTCCGATGCGCGCCGCCGCATTCACCCAACGGGCGGCCTGGCGGGAGTATTGGTGCATAGGAAGAGGAAAATCGCGATGAACCAAATAGACTTTGCCCTCCGCGACGTAGGTATCGATGAGCTGACGAAGAGTCTGCTCATAAAAATTGCCGCACGCGGGGCATTCGTAATCGTCGTAGACAATGAGCTTGATGGGCGCGGATGGCGAACCCAGCGACTTTTCCGCCGACAGCCGGGCTTCCTCAGCAGCAGCGGTGTCCTGCGCAGCCGCCCGTAGCGAGCGAACCGAGAACGCGGCGATCACTAGCGCGGCTCCGGCTAGAATGGGCAGCAATCGGCGCAAATTCATTGGCAATGGAGTCCTCCTCCCTAATTGCAAAAACTGGGATGCATTTTACGCGATTCGTCGCGCACGTTGCGCAAAATTGCGAAGCGCTGTCGCGAAAGGCGCACAGCCCGCCGTAAGCTTAGGATGCCGAGTTGGAGTAAGGGGTTCGATGGAAACTGGGAAGAGTTGGGGGGAGGGGCGAGAGGGAAAGGGGATAGAAGGAGGCAAGCGTAGGCTGTAAGTGGCTAGATTTCTGAATCATACGGATGTATCAACAAACTTGACAACGGAGTGCTCAATGTGTAGAATGTTCTCTGTTAAGCACATAGCAATCATTTGAGGCGCTTTATTGCTCACGAGCTAGGAGGCAGTAACCATGAGTAAGATTATCGGTATTGACCTGGGAACAACCAATTCGGTCGTGGCCGTCATGCAGGGAGGCGAGCCAGCCGTGATTCCCAATCAGGAAGGGGCGCGTACTACGCCTTCTGTTGTTGGCATTACAAAATCGGGCGAGCGTCTGGTGGGCCAAGTGGCCAAGCGCCAAGCCGTGACGAATCCGGAGAACACGGTGTATTCCATCAAGCGCTTCATGGGGCGGCGCTACGACGAGATCGGAGACGAGGCGAAACGCCTGCCGTATAAGGTGGTTCGAGGGCCTCATGACGACGCTCGCGTGGAAATCGCCGGGAAGTCGTATAGCCCGCCGGAGATTTCCGCGATGATTCTGCAGAAGCTAAAGACCGCAGCGGAAGACTTTCTGGGCGAAAAAGTGAGCAAGGCGGTGATCACAGTGCCTGCTTATTTCAATGACGCGCAGCGGCAAGCGACGAAGCAGGCAGGCGAAATTGCGGGCCTGGAAGTGCTGCGCATCATCAACGAGCCCACGGCAGCGGCGCTGGCCTACGGCCTGGACAAGAAAAAAGACGAGACTATCGCGGTTTACGATTTGGGCGGCGGCACGTTCGACATTTCGATTCTGGAAGTCGGCGAGGGCGTGGTGGAAGTGAAGTCAACGAACGGCGACACGCACCTCGGCGGCGACGACATCGACCAGCGGATTGTGGACTACCTCATCGCCGAATTCAAAAAAGAGCAGGGCATCGACCTGAGCAAGGACCGCATGGCCATCCAGCGCCTGAAGGAAGCGGCGGAAAAAGCCAAGATCGAACTTTCGCAGTTGATGGAGACGGAGATCAGTCTGCCTTTCATCACGGCGAATGAATCGGGCCCGAAGCACATGCAGCAGAAGCTCACGCGTTCGAAACTCGAGCAGTTGATGGAAGACCTGCTGCAGCGGACCGTGGGTCCGGTGAAGCAGGCGCTTTCCGACGCAGGCATCACGCCGGACAAAATCGACGAGGTCGTGCTGGTGGGCGGCTCGACGCGCATACCGCGCGTGGTCGATATCGTGAAGAATCTGTTCAACGGCAAAGAACCACACAAGGGCGTTAATCCGGATGAAGTGGTGGCGGTTGGCGCGGCGATTCAGGGCGGAGTGCTTGGCGGGGAAGTGAAGGACATCCTGCTGCTGGACGTGACGCCACTTTCGCTCGGCGTGGAAACCATGGGCGGCGTGATGACGGTGCTGATCCCGCGCAACACGACCATTCCGACGCGCAAGACGGAAATGTTCTCAACCGCGGCGGACAATCAGACGTCGGTGGAAATTCATGTCCTGCAAGGCGAACGGCCGGTGGCGAGCGGGAACCGCACCCTTGGGAAGTTCCATCTGATTGGGATTCCTTCGGCGCCGCGCGGGGTTCCGCAAGTTGAAGTGACGTTCGACATCGACGCCAATGGCATCCTGAATGTTTCCGCGAAGGATATGGCGACGAACAAGGAACAGAAGATCACCATCACCGCTTCGACAGGGCTCAGCAAGGAAGAGGCCGAGAAAATGCGCAAGGAGGCGGAATCGCACTCGGATGAGGACAAGGCGAAAATCGCCGAGGCCGAAGCGCGCAACCGCTGCGACAATTTGGTTTATCAGACGGAGAAGCTGATTCGTGAGAATCGCGAAAAGCTCTCCGAGGGGGACGTTAAGGCCGCGGAAGAAGCGGTGGAAGCGGCGAAGCGTGCGCTTTCCGAAGGCGGCGTCGAGAAGATGAATGCCGCGGTCGACGAACTGACCAAGGCGTCGCACAAACTCGCCGAGTCTCTCTACCGTGCACAAGCGGCTTCCGGAGCAGCAGCGGGAGACCAAGGCGGAACGGGTCAGCCGGGAGGAAGCGGTCAAGCCGCATCAACGGATGGCAGCGCGAAGCCGGGTCAAGGCGAAGTGGTCGATGCGGAATACGTGGACGTGGACGAATCGAAGAAGCCAAATTAGGCCGGCGAGCTCGCAGGGAAGATTCGACGCGACGGAACCGTATCGAGTCTTCCGCTCGAACGATTGATCCACTCAGGATGGCAAGGAGCAAGTATTGACGACTACGACGGGCATCAAGCGTTCAGGCCCGCCTCAGGCGGTTCAAAAGGTTCGCGACAACTATTACCTTGTGCAGGTATTGCTGAGCGGATCGCCCTCGGCGGATTGGCGGCGGCTTTTTTACGAAGCGAGACTGGGGGCGTCTCCCGATTTTCAGCCGCGCTCGGTGGAAATCACCGGCGCATTGATGCGTTTCCGTTCCGAACCCGCCGCCGTTGAGCCGCGAATCACGCTGATCGATCGCTGGGTGGATCATGCCAACGAGAAAGAGGCGGGGATGAGCGGGCGCAACGAAGATCAGCGCCGCAAGCAAGAAGAAATAGCGCGAGAGTCGGCGGAGCTTGGCGAATGGAACGCGCGCTGGGCGAAGCTCTGAGAAACGTCTAGTTCTAGCGAGGCGGTTTTCGCGAAGCGAGTCTGCTTCTAGGCACGCGAAAACAGAGAATCCAAAATGCCCACTGCAACCAAACAGGATTACTACGAACTTCTAGGCGTGGGGCGTAAGGCGACGCTCAAGGAGATTCGCCAAGCCTACCGCAAAGCTGCGCGCAAATATCACCCCGATCTGAATCCCGGAGACAAATCCGCCGAGGAAAAGTTCAAACAGATTCAGGAAGCTTACGAGAACCTTTCGGACCCGAAAAAGCGGCAGATGTACGACCAATTCGGTTTCAATACGCCGAACTTTCAAGGCGCAGCCGGAGGACCGGGAGGCGCGCCGCAGGATGTGCACTTCGATTTTGGGGGATTCGACTTCGGAGGCGCGGGCGGGACGAGTTTTCGCGACCTGTTCAGCCAGGTTTTTCGCGGCCAGAACGCGGCGCAAGCTTACGAAGAAGAACCAGGGAACGATCTGGAATACCAGATCGATATTCCTTTCGCGGAAGCAATGCGCGGCGCGGTAAAGAAAATTACGATCACTCGACTAGACGTTTGCTCGGAATGCCGCGGCACGGGTGCGACGCCGGGCACGGGCCCGCAAGTTTGTCCAACGTGCGGCGGCTCGGGCCAAGTGACGCAAGTGAGCGGACGCATGCGTTTCCAGATTGCCTGCTCACGCTGCGGAGGGACGGGGCGCTTGCGCACGGTCTGCCGCACGTGCGGCGGCGAAGGCCGCGTACGGCGAACCGACACGATCGACTTCCGCATTCCGCCGGGCGCGCAGACCGGTTCGCGCTTTCGGGTTCCGGGGCGCGGAAATGCGGGAATGCGAGGGGGCGCGCCCGGAGATCTCTACGTCATCACGCGCGTGGAGCCGCATCCATTTTTCGAGCGCCGCGGCGACGACCTGTACACGGTGGTGCCGGTCACGGTCTCGGAAGCTGCGCTGGGCGCGAAAATTGAAGTTCCCACCATTGATGGCCGCGCGCAGGTGCGCATCCCTCCCGGCACGGACAGCGGCAAAGTGCTGCGGCTGCGCGACAAAGGCGCCCCGTCCGTGCGCCGCCACGGGAAGCGTGGAGACCAACTTGTCGAGGTTCGCGTGGTTGTGCCGCGCCCGGAGGATGAGCGCGTGCGACAACTGCTTCGCGACTTGACGAAATATTCTCCGGAAGACCCGCGGCAGGAAATTTTCTCCCGCGCGACGTTGTGAGTTGGTTGTAAAAGGAGCTTGCGATGGCTCGCCCGCGAAAAAAGGCCCGCGCCGGATACATGATCAGCGCTGTCGCAGAGCTTTACAAACTTCACCCGCAGACGCTTCGCCTGTACGAACGGGCTGGTTTGCTCAAGCCGTCGCGCTCGCAGGGCAACACGCGCCTTTATACCGATCAGGATTTGGAACGGCTCGAAGTGATTCTGACGCTGACACGCGATATGGGCGTCAATCTCGCGGGAATCGAAATTATCCTCAATATGCGCGACAAAATGTCCGAAATGCAGCAGCAGATGGAAGCATTTATCGGGTTTGTTCGCGGTGAACTGGCCAAAGGCTTCAGCGCCGAGGACCGCCGCACAATGCGAAACGCCATCGTGCGCGCCATGCCGCCCAAGGCAATCCGCATCGAGAAATAAGCGTCGGCTTCATTTTCCAACCGTTCGCGAACCGGTTATTCCTTGCTTTCCTTGGAGCGGCGCTCGATGAGGCGCTTGGTCATCAGCACAACACCGAAGATTTGCGTCCATTCGGAGACGACGTTGCCGACGACCTGTCCCCACTTGCCTTCGGAGTCCATTCGAACGTAGAGCACGACCCAACCAATGCCCGTAATCACCAGAAAGAGAGTGAGCGAATGGTCGCGCATCCATTCGAGCGCCGGGCGGAGCATCATTTTCGGAAGACGGCGGCTTTCCGTCGAACCTTTTTCATAGAGATACTTTGTGGCGAGAATCATCACGACTGTGCCGCTCCAATCGGCGATGGCATTACCGAAAAACGAGCCGAGATGCGTGCTGGGATTCGAAATCAGGTAAAGGCAAATCCAAAGCAAGAGGATCGCGCTTGAAGCGATGCTCAGGGAATGCTCATAAAAAAAACTGTGTTTGCGGTGATGCAACGATTGCGCGTTCGCCATGTGCTTCTCCTGCGCGGCGCGAAGAAGTCCCGCCGCGGAAAGAAACTTAGTGCCACAGATGCGAGCGCAGCGCAATCCACAGATTCCACAGGCGTGCACAGGTGGGCGGCTTGCGCAGGACGGTTGGCGCGAATATGCTTGGCACATGGCGCAAGCGGATTGCCCGAAGTGCAATGGCACGGGATGGAAGATCGTCGAAGGGGAACGCGAAATTCAGCCGGCCGAGCAGGGCGTTCCGGCCGCGGTGGCTAAGCAGGCGGAAGCGGATGGCGTGAAGGCGTTCGCGGTGAGTCCTTCCAACGGGTCAAAACACAACGCAAGCGCAGGCCTGCCGCGAATGGCGGTGCCGTGCGAATGCACGTTTGCCGACAAGCGTTCGAGGATGCTGGAGCGCGCGCGGCTGCCGAAGCGATATCAGCACTGCAATTTCGAAAGTTACGACACGGACCAGTACGATCGCGAAACACATGGAGGGGATGCGACGGGATGGAGCCGGAGCCTAGCTCAAGCGAAGCTCGTGGTTCAGGGATTTGCGCGGGATTTCCCCATTGCGACGGAACACGGGCTGATGCTCATGGGCCCTTGCGGCGTTGGCAAGACGCATCTGGCCGTGGCGGCGCTGGAGGAAATCATTCTGCGCGGCCACAGCGGGCTTTTCTACGATTACCGCGAGCTTCTGAAGCAAATTCAGGATAGCTACAATCCGGATAGCAATTCGACGGAAATGGGCGTGCTGGAGCCGGTACTGAAAACGGAAGTGCTTCTTCTCGACGATCTAGGATCATCGAAACCGTCGCTTTGGGCGCTGGAGACAGTCGGCCACATTCTGAATACACGCTACAACGAGCATCGCGTTACCGTGCTTACCACAAATTTTCTGGACACACCACCGGGGCCGCTGCCGCGCATCGCTGGGGGGCGCGCGGTGCAAACCGAAGACACGCTGACGGATCGCGTCGGCGCGCGCATCCGTTCACGCCTGTACGAAATGTGCCGGACCGTGGAGATTTGCGCGCCCGATTACCGCAAAGAGATTCGCCAAGCCGGACATTTTAACGCCTAGAAGCCATGCGCACGGATTTTTCCGAGTGCCAGTGGTATACTCCTGCCGCTGAAGGGCCCTGAAAACAAATCCAAAACTCATCGGAGGTGTATATGCTCGGTAGGATTCTGCTTGGGCTCGTTGTTCTGCTTCCTTTTGCGGTCCCATCGGACAACGCGATGCAGCCGCTCAATGTTAAACCGGGCCTTTGGGAAGTGTCAGCGACGATGAACGGCCTTCCCGCGATGCCCGCAATTCCAGACAGCGTACTCGCTCAAATGCCCCCCGACCAGCGCGCCAAAGTGGAGGCGATGATGAAGGGCCAGCCAATCACGACCAAAGGTTGCGTGACGAAGGAAAAACTTGAGAAGTCGGAAGCATTTCGAAATGCACCAAAATCGTGCACGTACACGATCGTATCGTCGACGAGCAGCAAGCTGGAAATGAAGACGGAGTGCATGGAAAAAGGCACGAAGATGACAGGAGATTTTCTGGTGGAAGCCATTGACTCGGAGCACATCAAAGGGTCAATGCGCATGAACGCTTCGGGCGGCGGCACTTCAGAAGGCACCAACGCCATGAATATGAACACCACCTTCACCGAAAAGTGGTTGGGCGCGGATTGTGGAGACGTGCACTAAGCCGACGTGGCGTTTTTTTTGCAGGCTATCGTGCGAGCTTATTTTGTCCGGCAGAGGATGGTGTGTTCCGGGTCGATCGCAAGCTTGAGCGGACGAAAGCGCGCGGTGAGTCGAAACGGAGTTGAGGCGCCGGTGGTCACCACGTCTCCGAGAAAAACCGGCTTGCCTTGCGCCGGTGAGCCATAAATTGGGACGCGCTCCGTGAAAACGCCGGCGACGCTGCATTGCTCAAGCGAGCCTTCGATTAAAAACCGGGACTCGCGAGGGCGCACGTTGAAGCTGAGGCTGTATTCAGGAATGCCCGTTTGCCGCACCCATTGATCGAAAAACCAATCCATCGAGCGACTGCTCTCGAGGTCCATCGACGGGGTCATGAGACGCTCAACCTCATTTTCAAGTTGCGCGGTGGATAGCGTCTGAAAGCGATGCTCCGCGAGAGTGTTTCTTAGCAGTTCGTCGAATCGCGCGTCCGGGTTTTTCTTTCTCGGATCGAGCAGCATCATCCGAAGCATGTGAATTACCCATGCGCCTTTTTCGTAGGTAATGATTTGGTAGGCGTCCGGAGTTTTCGAGGAGTCCAGACGGTAGCCGAAGTCGAGGGGGCCGGTCTGCTCGACGGTTTGGCCGCTGCCCGGCTCCTTGGCGATGAGCGCATCGCGATACCGCAAGAGCCATTCTTGCAGCACGTGCTTCGATGCGTTTCGCTTTTGGTCATACATCAGCGACTGATAATCGGCCATGGCTTCCTCAATCCAGACGTCGCGGTAGCTGGCGGGGACCACGATGTTTCCCCACCACTGGTGAACCACTTCGTGAAATGGGACGAGCTGCTGCACTTGCTCCTGTGTGCGCTGGGTCAGCCCAGCCTGCTGCTGAGCTTCGGGCGGCAAAAAAACGAGCGTTGTGAGATACAGCAATCCAGGCCAGCCCTGCCCGAATGAGCCGGGAATCTGCGATACGTCCAACTGGGGGAAAGGGAAGGGTCCGTTCAATTCTTCGTAATAGTGAACGGAGTCAAGCAACTTCGTTCCCAGCTGTTTGAGCACGGCGGCCGGGTTAGGCAACGGTTGGAGCGCTCCGTCAGCGGGTAACCGACCCACGGCGTTTTGGCGCAACTGGTCGGCAATCCCCTGCTCAAGCTGCTGGTTTGCAAAAAGCTGAATAAGCGGTTTCCCCGCGACGGACTGCACGGCGTATTCGCCAAGATTGAATCCTGCGAGCGCGATGGGTTGAGTACTGCGCCAATGGCCAGTTTGCTGGCCGTTTTCTTCTCCACTCTCGATTTCCTTGCCCGTTGCGACGAGCCTCAGCCGCTTGGGCCACCGAAACTTCAAATCGAAGGAAGCAAATTGGTCCGTTCCCGCCAAGTGCGGATACCAGCTACCTCGCGCGCCCACGAAGTAGACGCCATTGCCATCATCTTGAATCACCGTCCCGTGATAAGAGATGCGCAGTTCATAGCGCTGACCCTCAGTAGCCTGCGCGGGAAGAGCGATGAAAAGCAGGTCATTTCCGCGTCTGGCGATTTCCTGGCGGCGCATGTCCTCATTCTGGAAAAAATCCAGAGAACGGCCCTCGCCATCTGTCACGGATTGGACTTGCAGGAAGCGCGACAGTTCGAATTCCAGGATGCGTTCGCCACCGGCCAGGCACTTCAAGTGAAGGGTGGTATCGCCAGTGAGAGTGAGGTCATCGCCAATGGTTGTGTTGGGGGCGTAGTCGACCGCGGCGAAATCTTGGGTGTGAGGAGGCGCATTCGCGGCAGTGTAAGAGGTCCACACATCGAAAAAATCGGCGTCATTCGCATGGCGCGGCTGGCCGGCCAGCACTGTTTCAGAACGGCGCTCGTCAAGCACGACATCAAAAGCTCCAAGCGTTGTTGAATTCAAGGCCGCATAGAAATACGCATCCGGTCTGGACGACAGCAACGCTTCCAGCACGCGCAGGGACGAATTGGGATTGAGCTGAGTAACGATAGGATTCCAACTATTCGTGAAATCCGCGTCACTGTTCGCCGTGGCCTTTTCGGCAGTTAGGCCATTTTGGATTTCTTTTGCCGTGCCTTCGTCAAAGCGGAGATAGGCTTGCCAGAATTCAGCATCAATCAGCGGAACGCGCAAGAATCGCGCTACGGACGCACGCTCCGCCGGGTCCGGCGGGACCGCAAACACTCGCCCGCGACCTACAAACACAGCTCCCGTAATGCGACCATCCACCGGTTGCAAGAAGGCGAGCTTTCCGTCCGCAAATGTGAATGCGACGCCATCGCGCCGCACGGTTAAATCATGAACCGCGTATACGTTTGCTCCATCGACGCGCACTGCTTGAAGTAATTGGTAAAGTTGCCGCGGGCTTGGCGATGCGGAGGAAGGGCTGGCCAACTGCGTTTGCGCGGTTGCTTCGGCAGACTGCCCGGCGACAGACGCAGCGGCTAAAAAGCAGATTGCCAAACCGAGCTTCGCTGCGTTTTGCACCGTTCGACTCTAACAATCCGCTCATTATCCAGCAAGGGCGCGGGACGCCGGTTTGCTGACGTCAGACGGTAGCGAGGAGGCCGGCGAGGATTGCGGCGCGTTCCGACAGCGAGCTGATCAGGATGTGTTCGCGGGGGCTGTGCGCTCCGTCGCCAACAGCGCCAAGACCATCGAGTGTCGGGACTCCCAGCGCCGCCGTTAAATTCCCGTCGGATCCGCCGCCCGTCGCAGCCTCACCGAGTTTCACGTGCATTTCACGCGCCAATTCTTGCGCGTGGGCAAATAACGCGCGGGATCCAGGCGTCCGCTCCATAGGAGGGCGGTTGATGCCGCCGATCACTTCGAGTTTTGCGTTGCGAAGGATGGGCCGCAACGCCCGCAATTTGCGGTTTAGCGCGTGCGCGTCCGCCAGCCGCACTACGCGAACATCGATCAAAGCGCGCGCGCTGGCGGCTACGACATTGGTGACGGTCCCGCCTTCCACCACGTTCGCTTGCACAGTGATTCCGCGCTTGCGATCATTCCATTTGAGCAAGCGCGCAATTTGCAGGGCTAATTCATGCACGGCGTTGACGCCGCTTTCCGGGTCGATTCCGGCATGTGCGCTGCGTCCGGTCACAATCAGTTCGGCTTCTCCGACGCCTTTGCGTTGGGTCTTCAGGCGCCCATCGCGCCCATAAGCGGGTTCAAGCACAAATACAGCGTGGCTTTGGCGAGCCTCGCGCTCAATGAACATGCGTGAATTCCCGCTGCCGATTTCCTCATCGGAAGTCCAAAGGAAGACAATTTTTCGTCGCGGTGAGATTCCGCGGGATTGCATTGCATCGGCAGCCGCGAGCGCGATCGCGAGCCCCCCTTTCATGTCGAATGTTCCGGGGCCCCAGGCGCGGCCTTTCGCGACGCGAAAAGGCATTTTGGCGAGGGTCCCCATCGGGTAGACGGTATCGAGGTGCCCAAGGACGAGGAGCTGGCGGCCGGCGGCCTTGTGCGCTGGCCGCAGCTCCGCAACTACGTGATCGCCGCACCGGCTCTGCCGTAACAGCCGTACCTGGGCGCCTCGGCGTTTCCACTCGCTCGCCACCAATTGACTCAGCCGGCCGGCGGCTGCCTTGTCATGGCTCGGTGATTCGATTTCGACCATGCGGCCGAGCAACCGCACAATCTCTGGCTCGTGCTTATGTAGCCAGGAATGTAATTCGTTTATCGCTATCATCGCGCCGCGTATCCTAGCAATCGTGCGCCGATTCGGCAACTTTGCCCGAAGCCCAGGTCCAAGCACGGCCTCTCGCGTAAAATGCTATTTTGTAGGCGCTCAGCCGTCCGGTATATTGCTTCAGTAGCTTTGCACAGGCATACTCGCCAACTTTCCCGGTGCGCTATTGTTTTGCGGTGTTGGAGAGTTTAGGGTTTTCCGATGGCTGGACTGAAGCAACGACAAGCATGAATCAAGACATCGCCAAGCATCTGGACCGCGCACGCAAACACCTGGAGAAAAACAAACTTCAGGAAGCGATCGCCGAGTACCATGCGACTCTCGACGCCTCTCCCAATCATTCCGAGGCCATCCAGATGCTTTCCGATCTTTACGTGCGCGTGGGCGACCTGGTGCAAGCGGCGAATTTTTACGGCTTGCAATTCGATCGCTTAGCGGAGTCCGGCGACGTTGCGCGGACTTCCGCGATTTTTACGCGCTACTTGAAGGCGTATCCGCAACCCCCCGCCAGGCTTGCCCGCTATGCGTTCTTGCTCCAAAAGCAGAATAAGAGCGCCGACGCGATTGAATATTATTTGTCCGCGGCACAGAAATTTCACGACCAGAATGACTTGAAATCGGAGTTCGAATGCTTGCAGCGCGTGGCGCAACTGGACCAGGAAAATCCCGTGCGGCAGGTCGCACTGGCGCAGCTTGGCGAGAAACTCGGAAACACGGAAACCGCCAGCCGGGCTTTTCTACGCGCCGCTCAATTAACACAGGCGGCCGGGCGCGTGGCCGAAGCCTTGGAGCATTTTGCCAATGCCCATCGTTTAGCTCCGAAGGATCGCAGTATCGCACTGCTTTTTGCGGACGCCCGCTTGCACAGCGGCAACGCCGCTGGCGCCGTCGAATTGCTTCAGCCCTTCGCCCCACCCGATCCTTCCGATACGATGTTCTTGGGACTCTATGGGGACGCGTTGTTGCAGACTGATCAGCTCGACATGGCGGGAGAGGCGTTTTTTACTCTGTGCCGTGAAAAACCGGAGGGTTTCGAAAAACTTTTTGAGCTGACCGATAAGTACTTCGCGGCAGGCGCTGATAACAAAGCCATCTCCGTGCTCGAACAAACCAAAGAATGGATGTTCGGAGCTCGCGCGGAAACGGCGTTCGCATCGCGACTTGAGCAAATCGTTGAGGCCCACCCCAAGTCGCTTCCGTTAATCGAGTTCTGGGCCAAACTCTACGATCAATTGAACCGCGAAGTGAAGTATTTTGACGCTCTCGTCTGCCTCTTCGACCTCGACCTCGAACGCAACAAAATCATAGAGGCGTGCGATGCGCTGGACCGCCTGGTCGAAATTGATCCTTACGATTACCGCATACACGAACGGATTGCGAAGCTCGAGGGCAAGGCTACTCCGGCCTTTCTTCGCAGTATCAACATACGGGCGGCAAAGGTTGCCAGCGTCAGTCAGACCCAGTCCAGTCTTGCCACTGGCGGATTGGGAGATGCCGCGCGCTCGCCCGCGACCGAAGAAGAAAAATCACAGCGGGCCCTGGACGACCTGATTGTTCAAGCGGAGATTTTTTTGCAGTATTCGTTACAAAGCAAGGCCATTGAGCGTCTGGAACGCATCGCAGATATGTTTCCGGGCCAGGAAGAGAAAAACGAGCGGCTGCGAATGCTCTATGAACGCGCCAATTGGTGGCCAAAAGGTTCGCCAACGCATCCGCATCCCCAACCCGCCGCGCCGCTTTCCGCGCCCGCTCCTGCACCGCCGACGTCAGCGGCGGATACGCATCGCGATCTCGCTGAAATCGCGGAGATCACGCGGCTGATGTACCGCGAAGTGACGCCTCGCGAGGTCTTAGCCACTGCGGTCCGGGAAATTGGCAAATACCTTTCTGCGCGCCGATGCGTTGCCGTCATTGGAGCGCCGGGCGAAAAATCACAGATGACCGCCGAATTTGCTTCACCTGGCATGAAGCCGGCCGCTGTAGGCGTCCTGGCAAGCGTCACCGCGGCCCTGGCAAAGTGCGCTCCCGATGCGCTCGGCGGGATTTCCGCTCAGGTTTCTCAGATTGCTGATCTGCGTGCGCTCGACGTGGAAACGGTATTGGCCATCCCACTGACGGATAAGGATACTCGAGCGGTTGCTGGGGTTATTTTTGTGGGAGACACTGTTTCGCGTGCATGGAAGCCAAACGAGAGCTATTTTCTTCAGGCCGTTGGCGATCAGATTATGATTTCGGTGAATCACACCCGGCTGCGCTCTCTGGTACGCACGCTCGCTGTGGCCGACGAGAAAACGGGGTTGCTTGGACGCGGCGCTTACATCGATTGCCTGCTCGCCGAATCCAAGCGATCTCGCGTTCAGGGCACTCCGTTGGCGCTCGTGATTTTGGAAGTTGACCACGGGTCCGAAATTCTGCGCGAAGAAGGCGACGCAGCACTCGAATCGCATATGAATCAGGTCGCGCGCGCAGTCGAGCCTTCTATCCGTCAAGGTGATTTGGGAGTCAAATACACGGCATGGTCGCTGGCATTCGTGCTTCCCGATACGTCGCGAGAAAACGCGGAAGAGCTTGCCCAGAAACTGCGGCAGCTCGCCTCGCAGGTGCAACCGGAATGGGCCAAGAAACCCTTGACGGTCGGCGCGGTCGTCGCGGATGCTGCAGCGCGACCAGCAGATGAAAATGAAGACCGGGTGACCGAATGGATTAACCGCGCGGAACTTGGTCTGGATGAGATTCGGCGTCGCGGTGGCAATCGAGTCGTTTCGCTTGCCGCGCCGCAACCTGCCTCATAATGAAACAAGGAGGGATTATGTTTCCCACGGATGTGGTTATCCTGGCTGGCGCGCGCACGCCTATGGCGCGTTATAACGGCGAATTCGCGAATATTTCAGCAATCGACCTGGGCGCACTAGCTTCCAAAGAAGCCATCAAGCGCTCCGGCGTCGACGTCGCCGAAATCGAGCACGTTGTTTTCGGCAACGTGCAGCAGAGCAGCTCCGACGCGCATTACGGCGCGCGGCACGTCGGCTTGAAAACGGGTCTGAAAGTCGAAACGCCTGCCGTCACCGTAAATCGCCTTTGCGGTTCCGGCATGGAAGCGATCAGCCAGGCAGCGCAGCGGATCCTCCTCGGCGAAGCCAAAATGGTTTTGGCCGGCGGCATGGAAAATATGACTCAGGTGCCGCACGTAATTCGTGGCGCACGCAGCGGTTTCCGGCTCGGCGAAGGCAAGCTCGAAGATGCGCTTATGGCCGGCCTGCTCGACCCGGTCAGCGGCTGCACGATGTCCGATACCGCGGAAAATCTTGCCGTCGAATACAAAATCACGCGCCGCGAATCGGATGAATACGCGCTGCGCAGCCAGCAGGCCGCCGAAGCCGCGTATAAGGCTTGCCGCATGAGCGAAGAAATCGTTCCGGTCGAAGTCGGCAAAGGCAAGAAGGCGCATCTTTTTTCGCAGGACGATCACCGCCGTGCGGACACCACAATGGAAAGCCTCTCCGCGCTTTCGCCGGCGTTTCGCAAAGACGGAGTGGTTACCGCAGGGAACGCCAGCGGCATTGTCGACGGCGGCGCCGCGGTGATCATGGCGACGGAAAAAGCTGCTAAAGAACGCGGGGCAAAGCCGCTTGGCCGGATCGTCTCGTGGGCAACGACGGGAGTTGAGCCTCGCTTGATGGGTATTGGCCCAGTGCCATCGAGTAACAAGGCGCTGCAATTGGCCGGGTTGAAGCTCGATCAGATGGACTTGATCGAAGTGAACGAAGCGTTTGCACCGCAATATCTTGCGGTGGAGAAGGCGCTCGGCCTCAATCGCGACAAAACGAACGTCAACGGCGGCGCCATCGCTCTCGGTCATCCGCTCGGCGCCACAGGAACGCGCCTGATTCTGACGCTGCTTCTGGAATTGCGCCGGCGCAATCAGCGATACGGCCTGGCCACCGCATGCATCGGCGGAGGTCAGGGAATTGCGATGATCGTGGAATCGATTTCGTAAGTAGCTCAGACGATCGCGGCAAATTTTAAGACACTTGAGGAGAAGGAATGCCAATCGAAAAAGTCGGAGTCGTAGGCTGTGGCCTGATGGGCTCGGGAATTGCTCAAATTGCCGCCCAGGCAGGCTGCACCGTTTTCGTTCGCGAAGTGAGTGAGGAGCGCCTGAACAAGGGACTGCAATCCATTGAAAAGAGCCTCGGCAAATTTGTCGAGAAAGGAACACTGTCCGCTTCCGATCGCGACGCGACACGCGCGCGCCTTCACGGGACCGCAAAGCTTGAGGACCTGAAGGACTGTGATTTGGTTGTGGAAGCGATTATCGAGCAGTTGCCGGATAAGCGCGAGTTGTACACGGCTCTCGATAAAATCTGCGCGAAGCACACGATCTTCGCCAGCAACACATCTTCGCTATCCATTACGGAGATGTCCGTTCTTACATCGCGCCCGGAGCGTTTTATTGGCCTGCACTTTTTTAATCCGGTGCCTTTGATGAAGCTGGTCGAAGTGATTCGCACGATTGGCACGGATCCTAAGGTTTACGAAGAGGTGGTTGCCTTTGCGACGCGCGTCGGCAAAGTGCCGGTGCGAACCTCCGACCGGACCGGCTTTATCGTAAATCGTTTGCTGGTGCCGTATCTTCTCGACGCGGTTCGTGTGCTCGAAGGCGGCGTCGCTTCCATCGAGGATATCGACAATTCCATGAAGCTTGGCTGCGGCTATCCCATGGGTCCGCTCACGCTGCTGGATTTCGTCGGCTTGGACACGACGTATTACATCGCCAACATCATGTTCGACGAATTCAAGGAACAGCGCTTCGCTCCGCCGCCGCTTTTGAAGCGCATGGTTCTCGCCGGATGGAATGGGCGCAAAGCGGGCCGCGGTTTCTACGATTATTCCGACGCGGCCAAGCCTCGCGCCGTGCAGCTTGGATAGGCTAGAAACCAGAAACTAGGGAGCCCCGCGATGGCTTACGAGAACCTGCTGTTTGAAGTCAGGGACCAAATTGGGTATATCACCTTTAACCGGCCAAAGGTCCTGAACGCGCTCAATCGGCAAACGGTTGAAGAATTAGGCGATGTGTTAATTCGCGCGCGCCAAGATGCCGGCGTTCGCGCCTTGATTCTTACGGGCTCGGGCGAAAAATCGTTCGTCGCTGGCGCGGACATCAACGAACTTGCCCAGCGCACGCCTATCGACGGCAAAGATTTCTCGCTTTTTGGGCAGGAGATCTTTCATCGCCTGGAAACAATGGGCAAGCCGTCCATCGCCGCGATCAATGGTTTCGCGCTCGGTGGAGGCTGCGAACTTGTTCTGTCGTGCACCATGCGTATCGCCAGCAAGAATGCGCGGCTCGGCCAGCCGGAGGTGAAGCTCGGCATCATTCCGGGTTACGGAGGCTCGCAGCGACTGGCGCGTCTGTGCGGCAAAGGCATCGCGCACGAACTCATCCTGACCGGCGAAATGATTTCCGCGGAGGAGGCGCTGCGCATCGGCCTGGTGAATCACGTCGTGGAGCAACCGGAATTGATCGCCACCGCGGAAGCCATCGCGAAGAAAATCATCGCCAACGCTCCTCTCGCGATTAAATTTTCGATGGAGGCCATCGAGCGCGGCATGGAAATGCCTCAAGAGGAAGGCATGTTTCTGGAGGCGACGCTTTTCGGACTTTGCTGCGCGACGGAGGATATGCGCGAGGGCACGCGCGCCTTCATTGAAAAGCGCCCGGCGCAGTTCAAGGGAAAATAAACGCATGCCCGCGAAAAAACTGTCGCCGCTGCAGCCAAAGCTCGCGCAGGGCGAACTCTCGGCCGCTGGGTTCCGCTTCGGAATCGTCGTCAGCCGCTTCAATCAGTTCATCACCGACCGGCTGCTTGCGGGCGCGCTCGACGCGCTGCAACGTGCGGGCGGCTCGGAGAACCAGATCAAAATTGTTCGCGTCCCAGGCTCTCTTGAAATTCCGCTCGCTGCAAAAAAGCTAGCGCAGACCGGCCGTTGTGATGCGGTAATTTGCATCGGATGCGTGCTGCGCGGCGAAACTTCTCATTTCGACCACGTCTGTACGGAGGCTGCTCGTGGCGTCCAGCTTGCTCAGCTCGATACAGGTGTGCCCATGCCTTTTTGTGTTTTGACCTGCGACACGCTCGAACAAGCCATCGATCGCGCGGGCCTGAAGACTGGCAACAAAGGCTTCGACGCCGGCCTTGCGGCCATCGAAATGGCGCATCTTTCGCGCAAGCTTTTTGGCGCACCCAAGCCTTCGACGCCAAGAAAACCGCGCCGTCGCGCCCATCGACGCTAATCATGACCCTTCGCCGCAAGTCCCGCGAATGCGCTCTGCAAATGCTCTTTCAATGGGGAATCGATCACCAGCCGGCCGCGCGCATCGAACAATCCTTTTGGAAGTCCGCGCGCGCGGCGGAATCTACGCGCCTTTTCGCGAACCAGCTTTTCGAAGGGGCTGTGGCGCAGGCCGAATCGAACGACAAGCTCCTTGAGCAGCTTTCGAAAAACTGGCGCTTGGAGCGCATGCCCGAAATCGATCGCGGCATTCTACGCTTGGCGATTTATGAACTTCGCGCGGGTACTGCGCCCTTGAAAGTTGTCATCGACGAAGCGATTGAACTCGCGAAAAAGTTTTCCACTGCCGAATCCGCCCCATTTCTGAATGGCGTTCTGGACGCGGCCGCCAAGTCCCTCGGAAAAGACTAGTTACGCCAGGCGCAACTTCCTTGCTCTCACCGTGTTTTACAAGCTGAGGACAAGGGCTTGGTGGAGGCCGAAAAGGAGGCCTCATATGAATTTCAATAAAATGGTTCGCCGCAGCTTTTTGGCCGTTGCACTGGGGAGCCTGTTTGCCATTGGCGGCTTGGCTCAACCGGTCAGCGCCGCTCCGCGATATGGCATGCATCGCGAGGTTCGAAACGACCGCCGCGAGATGCGACGCGACGCTCGCATGCGCAATCGCGCGAATCGCAATATTCGCCGCAACTTCCGGCAATTGCGCCGCTCGAATCGTGAATTCGGGCGCAAGAGTTTGCGTTCGCGCATGATTCGGCGACGCATCCGCCGGGATTTCCGTCAGCGCTATGCCATGAATCGCGACCTTCGTCATGACCGCCGTGACGGTCGGCGCGATCGCAATGCCGGCTGACGACCAGCGCGCCAACGTGCGCGAATGCAAAAAAGGCCGGCTCATTGCGAGCCGGCCTTCCATTTCCGCCGCAAGAATGAGCACCGTTAGATTTCGATGTGCCCTTCCAAAATCCTGACCGCCGACCCGCTCACGCGTGGCACCAGGCGCCCCTTTTCCTTCGCAATCTGCACACGAATTTCGCTCGGCCTTCCCATCTCGACGCCTTGCGTGATGGACAATTCTTCCCCAGGCTTCAAAATCTCATGCCGCACCAAGTAGGCTCCGAGCGAACCTCCGGCCGAGCCCGTAGCTGGATCTTCAACGATTTCCCAGGGCAGCATCCCGCGCGCAAACGCTTTTCCGCGCCCGCCGAGCGCAAAGCAGTAAGCCATCGTACTGTTGCCGTTCAAAAGGTGAAACAGGGCGCGCAAATTCGACTGTATCTTTTGCAGCGTTGCTTTGCCGCGGAGAGGAACGATCAGATTGAAGATTCCCGTTGACACGGATTCAATCGGCAAATTGGAATCGAAGTCGTCGGCGCGTAGCCCAAGGGCTTCCGCGAGAGCTTCGCGCGAAATTCTGGGAGCCTTGAACCGCGCTTCTTTTTGCGTCATGGTCACGCGCGCTGGGCGCCCGTTGTGGAATGTGATCTCGACGGGCAAGATTCCCGCGCCGGTCTGCTGGTGAATTTGCACGGGCCCTTCCGATGCCGGCACGACGCCCAGTTCCGCGAGGAGGAACCACGTGCCGATTACCGGGTGGCCGGCGAAGGGCAGCTCTCTCGTGGTCGTGAAAATGCGCAAACGCGCCAGAGCTCGATTGTTGGTTGGCCGCTGGACGAATACGGTTTCCGCGAGATTCATTTCACGCGCCACTGCTTGCATTTGCTGACGTGACAAGTTATCGCCATCCGTCACGACAGCCAGCGGGTTTCCCACGAAGGGCTTGGTTGTAAAAACATCGAGTTGGTAAATCCGCCGCTTCACGGCCGCTCGCTCGATCCTCTCATTGTTGCTCCCGAACTGTGAGATTCAAAAAATCACTTCCATCCGCGTTA
Organism: Candidatus Acidiferrales bacterium; assembly: GCA_049787175.1. GTDB lineage: Bacteria > Acidobacteriota > Terriglobia > Acidiferrales > UBA7541 > DAHUXN01. The sequence goes on from JBAQYT010000168.1 coordinate 27,188, forward strand.
CGTTTCCGATCGGCGCCTTGCGTTCAGGTCTTTTCAAATGCGCTCCAATTTTGCCACGGTTCGCTCGTTGTGCGCATTCCCTGTATTCAGTGTTGTCTTCGGTTCAACCAGGACAACTTGGCACTCCTCATCCGCCACAGGCATGTGCTCTACGCCACGCGGCACAATGATGAACTCGCCCGGCCTCACCTCTACGTCTCGGTCGCGAAATCGCATGCGCAGAGCGCCTTTCACGACCAAAAACATCTCATCCTCATTCTCATGGTGGTGCCACATGAATTCGCCGCGTAGCTTAACCACTTTCACGTACGAATCGTTCAGCTCCCCGGCAATTCTCGGATGCCACGCATCGTCAAAGAGACGGAACTTCTCCTCTAAGTTTACTTTTTCCACGAACTGCCTCCGCGATTTATCCGGCAAATGCGTTCCCGTGCGCCGGAGCCGAGCTAAAGCTTCCGTACCTGCGCGCAAATTTCGTCCAGTACTCGTTTTGTCATTTGCGGATGCGCAGTCTCTGCGTACACGCGCAGCATCCGTTCAGTTCCTGACACACGGACGAGCACCCAGCCAGCTTCGCCGAGGTAGAGTTTCAGCCCGTCCATGTCTTCGTGGCGCTCGATTGGCCATTCGAGCAGCCGCTCGACGCGTGAATCAAAATGTCCAATTGCTTTTTCCCTCTGCCCAGCGCGCAATTCCAGATCGACGCGTCCGTAATGATGAATGCCGAATTCGTCTTGCAGCATCGTCACCCATTCGCCCAGCCGCTTACCATGCCAGGCCATCACTTCGGCCAGCAGCAGGGCGGTCACCGTCGCGTCGCGCTCCGGCAAATACATTTTCGTCGCAAATCCGCCACTTTCTTCGCCGCCCAACAGAATGTTCCGTTCGAGCATCAATTCGCAAATGTACTTGAACCCGATCGGAGTTTCATAAACCGTGCGTCCGAACTTCTTCGCGATCTTGTCGATCATCTTTGTGGTCGAAAATGTTTTCGCGACGTCTCCGGATCGCTTTTGCGCGCCGGCCAAATGCCAGAGCAGAATCGCGAAAATTTGGTGAGGTGTGATGAACGTTCCATCCGCATCCACGGCGCCGATTCTGTCGCCGTCTCCGTCGGCGGCAAATCCTGCGTCGTATTTCCCGCCGCGCACCGCGTCCTGCAGCGCGGCCACGTGCGGCTCAATCGGCTCCGGATTTACTCCGCCGAACAGCGGATCGTAACTTCCGCGGATTTCGTCGCATGCAACCCCATGCCGCGCGCAGAGCTCCCGAAACAAGCCGCACGCAGCCCCGTGCATCGGATCCACAACAAACCGAAACTTGCGCTCTCGCAGGCGTTCCCACTCGATGAGTTTCGACAGCGTCTCCAAATACGGCGCACGCACATGCAAGGAATGAATCAACTCCTTCCGCGGCGGCAGCGCGCGACGGGAGCCATTTACCAGTACTTCATCAAGTTCCTTTTCAATTTCCACAACAATTCCCGGCAGCGCCGAGCTTCCGTAGCTCGCTTTGTATTTCATGCCATTCCACCGCGAAGGGTTGTGGCTCGCGGTGATCATGATTCCGCCCGCGGCTTCTCGCTGGCGCACCAGCAAGGAAAGCGCCGGAGAAGGGCACGGCGCATCGGACAGCCAAACCGGGGTTCCCGTTGCTGCGATCGCTTCGGCTGCGGCGCGCGCGAACAGCGGGCCGCCAAATCGCGAGTCGTAGCCGATGAGCACGCCATTTTGCGGTTTCTCAGCGCGAACGACGTAGCGCGCAATTGCTGTCGCCACTTTGCGCACGTTTGCCGTTGTAAAATCGTCGGCGATAATGCCACGCCATCCATCGGTGCCAAAACGAATCTGCGTCACGCCGAAAAGTATATGCGATAGCGAGGCAAGCGGAAAGCAGGCGGGATTGAAAGCTTCGGATTCGCGCGCCTCAAATCAAAGGAGCTCGTCCCGGCGATCTTCTTCGAGGCGCTTCACGATTTTGCCCACATCCTGCGCGCGCTCCCGTGGACACACGAGCAGCGCATCGTCGGTTTCCACGATGATCAAATCCTGAATGCCGATAGCTGCAATAAATTTCTTGCGGCTCCAGAGAAAGTTTCCGCTGGCATCCAGCGTGAACGAATGTCCCTCGGACACGTTGTCGTCTTTCTTACGCGCGAGCAGCTCGTGCACCGCCGCCCACGATCCAATGTCGCTCCAGCCAACTTTCGCGGGTAGCATAAACACGCGCTCCGCCCGGCTTCCGCGGCTTGCCGGCTCCATCACCGCGCAATCGACCGAGACGTTTTCCAGGCGCGGATAAACTTCGGCGAGCGCCCGCGAGTAGGCGGGAGTTCCAATCGATTGCTGCAATTCTCCGAGTGCGTTCCACGTGCGTGGCAGAAATTTTCTCAGGCATTCGAAGAACGTCGAGACACGCCAGAAAAACATGCCGGCGTTCCAGAAATATTTCCCGGACGCGGCATATTTTTGCGCCAGCGCCAAATTCGGCTTTTCCGTAAAGCGCTTTACTGTGTATGCATGCGCCCCGGCATGCCGCCGGACGCTCCCGCCTCGCTCGATGTATCCGAATCCGGTATCCGGCCGCGTGGGAGGAATGCCCAGCACAACCAGGTTTCCCGGCTTGCTTGCAAGCGCCATTGCCGCGCGCACGATGCGACGGTAACGAGGCGCGTCGGCGATGTAATGGTCGGCGGGCAGCACGGCCATCAAGGCGTCGCCATGTTCCTGCGCTAAATGAATCGCCGCCAGCCCAATCGCCGCCGCCGTATTCCGTCCCATGGGTTCAGCGAGGAGCTGCGTGCGCGGCACGCGCGGCAGTTCGCGCCGAACGCCCGCAGCTTGCTCATCGTTTGTCACCACCCACAAACGATTTGCAGGGAACAGCGGGGCCAGCCGGTCCGCCGTTTCGCGCAACATGCTCTTTGCGCTTACGATGCCCAGCAATTGTTTCGGCGTGCGCTTTCGACTGCGCGGCCAGAAACGCGTCCCGCGCCCCCCCGCCAAGATCACCGCGCACTGCATTAGTTTTCTTGTATTCGACATTTCAAGATATGCGCCAGTCAGGCCTCAGGCGCGGAAACGCATAACATTGTTGTAGCTTCCTTCGGCTGATAAAGGCGACCCTGCAGGCCGCTGGGAATCAGCCACGCTTGCGCTCGCGAATATTCAATGGCCGCGTCGCCAGGCTGCGTGCGCAGTGTGCCGCTGCCTTCCAGCACGATAATCAACTTAAGCTTTCCGCCCGAAACCGCAAGTTCTTGTGGTTCGGAGAATGCGAACTTGACCACAGAAAAATATGGGCAGTCCACGAGCACGATGGGATCGCCCGCTCGTTCGTTCTGTCGCGGTAGCGGGACCTTCCCACCCTGTTGCGTTCCGAAGCGAATCACGTCAAGAGCTTTCTCGATATGCAACTCGCGCGGCTTGCCCTTAGGGTCGAGCCGGTGAAAATCGAACACACGATAGGTTATGTCGGAATTCTGCTGAACCTCGCATAAGACCGCTCCGGGCCCGATCGTGTGCACGGTTCCGGATGGAACGAAGATCGCGTCGGCCGCCCGCACGGGAATGCGTTCGAGCAAGTCTTCCGCGCTGTTGTCCGCAATCGCCTGGCGAAAGCCTTGCGCGTTGACTTCCGGCTTTAGCCCCACGCGCACTTCCGCTCCCGGCCGCGCCGAAACGACGTACCACATTTCCGTTTTTCCGGCCCCGGCACCCTCGTTGCGCATCGCGTAATCGTCATCCGGGTGCACTTGCACGGAAAGTTTGTCTTCCGGGAACAGGAATTTCACGAGAACGGGGAAAGGTTTGCCGGTCCGTGCCTGTTTGCCTGCCCACTCCTCGCTCATGCGCGGCCAAGCGTCTCCGAGGCGTTCGCCGGCAAACGGCCCGTCCGCGAACCTGCATTCGTTGCCCGTCAACCAAACTTCGCCGATCGGTTCGCGCAGCGACTGTTTCTCGGGAAAGAGAGGGGCAAGACTTCGCGCGCCCCAAATGCGCGGTACGAACTGCGGTTCCAGTCGGGCAGGCCGCAGCGCCACGAAATTATCCGCGAGTCGCCGCTACCGAACTCACCGGCTTCGCGGCGCGAAAAAAACTCGCGAGGCGCCGCAGGCCTTCTTCGATGCGCTCCATAGAGGTCGCATACGAAATTCGCAAATAGCCGGGCGCGCCAAATGGTTCGCCGGGAATCACCGCCACGTGCTCGCGCTCCAGCAAGTCTTTCGCCACTTGCACAGTGTCTGCCTCCGTCGCGTCGACGCTGTTGCCATCCATTGCTCCCACGACGTTCGGAAACACGTAAAAGCTGCCGGCAGGCTCGTGACAGCTTACGCCAGGAATTTCCCGTAGCCCGTCAACAATCCGTCTGCGCCGTTTCGCAAACTCCGCCACCATCTTTTGCACGCTTTCCATTCCGCCGCGCAACGCTTCCAGCGCTGCATATTGCGCGATAGAGGTGGGATTCGAAGTCGATTGGCTTTGCAGCTTCAATACTGCATCGGCAATTTCTTGCGGAGCGAGCGTGTAGCCCATCCGCCATCCGGTCATCGCAAACGTCTTGGAAAGCGATGCGGAGATAATCACGTGATCTTTTGTCCCCGGCAGGCTCGCGACGGAGAACGGTTTCGCACTGCCGTATACGAAATGCGAATAGCATTCGTCGGACAGCACCCAAACGCCCCGCTTCTTCGCGACATCCAGAATCTTCGCGAATTCGTCCTCCGGAATCACCGCGCCGGTGGGATTCGAAGGCGAATTCACAATCAGAACCTTGGTCCGCGGCGTGATGGCTTTCTCAATCTCGGAAGCGCGCGGAATGAAGCCATCCTCGGCCGATGTTTCGACGATCACAGGGGTGCCATCGGCGCATTTCACGATCTCCGGATAGCTGACCCAATACGGCGCAAGCATCAGCACTTCATCACCGGAATTGATGAGTGCATGAATCACGTTGAAGAGCGAATGTTTGCCGCCGCTATTGATTACGCATTCTTTCGGTGCATATCCGCTGCCGAGATGTTTCGCGTGCCATTCAACGGCCGCTTGACGGAGCGCCATAATGCCCCCCGATGGCGTGTACTTCGTCTTGTTCTCCGCAATGGCTTTCACCGCCGCGTTCTTGATGTGCTCCGGCGTTGGAAAATCCGGTTCGCCTGGGCCAAAATCCACCACGTCAATGCCGCGCGCGACGAGCTTTTCCTTCTCCATCAGCACGGCGAGCGTTGCCGAAGGTTCGATGCGTTTCACTCGTTCCGCCAGTTCCATTCTCAGCCCCCTTGAAGTTGTTACGAAACTTTCGCTTTCAGCCGCTCCTCGACCGCTGGCGGCACTAAATCTTTCACGGCTCCGCCGAGCCGCGCGATCTCCCTCACCAGCCGTGAGCTCAAATAACTGTATGCCTCCGCCGGCATCATGAAAACCGTTTCAATTCGCGGTTCCAGCTTGCGGTTCATCAATGCCATTTGCAACTCGTATTCATAGTCTGAAATTGCGCGGATGCCGCGCAATACCACCTGGGCATTTTTCTGTCGCGCGTAATCCATCAAGAGCCCTTGGAACACATCTACTTCGACGTTGGGCCACGGGCGTGTTACTTCCCGCAGCATCTCGAGCCGCTCGCTGACGTCGAAGAGCGGATCTTTTTCCATATTGCGCAAAACGGCCACGACCAGGCGGTCGAAAATCTTGGCCCCGCGCCCAATCAGATCGAGATGCCCATTCGTCACCGGATCGAACGACCCTGGGTAAATTGCCAGCACCGGCTTTCCTGCGGCAGTCACGCGCTGCATTTTAACCCAGATTTGGGTCTCTCGCCGCCGAAAGTCATCCCTCTCGCATCTGTCAGCTTTTGGTTGTTTCAAGGGGAATTCGGCTTGTAGCCGGATGGCGCTGATTCGCCGTCGCAAAGCCATAACTTTCTTTTGTGCACAGAATCCGCGATCCGATAGAATCTTGCGCGCGGTGAACAATGGAAAGGAATAATTATTTGGCGCTGCTTGAGGTGGCTGTCGCAGAAGCCCGCGTCAGTCTTGCGGAAGGCGGCATTCCCATCGGGGCAGCGCTTTTCGACGGCAGCGGGAAACTTCTTGGCCGCGGCCACAATTT
>JBAQYT010000174.1:0-18754 GCA_049787175.1 Candidatus Acidiferrales bacterium
TGCAGCGCGAGCAAAGTGTGTGCCCACAACTCCTTTGCTTTGATTGCAGAGAAATTGGCAGCTACTTTGCAGTGGGGAACTTCAAACGGCCCAATTCTACGGTCTAGGTGTGGACATACAGGGTGAAGAGTGTGCAATTCTTGCCTGTTTCTCTACGCTTTAGGAGCAAGACAAACCGCACCAACACCCTACAGGCCAGCGCGCCCAACTCACCGAGAAGGAGGAAATTCATGAGAATTTCAAGGATCGGAATCCCGGTTTTGATCCTCGTGCTGGGAACGCTTTCGAGCGCCTTCGCTCAAACGCCGACGCAGCGTGTTGCGGTACCATATCCCACGACTGCAACGCCTAAGGCCATCGATCGCGGCGCGCTGACGACAGTATCGGGCACAACACCGCTCTCGGTTACCGTCGCGCTCAGACTGCGCGACCTCAATGACGCGGAAAACGTCCTGAAAGCGCTCTACACCCAAGGGGATCCGCAGTTCCACCAGTTTCTGACCGCCGGGCAGTTCGTGGCCCGCTTCGCGCCTACCCAGGCAGATGTCGCCAAGGTCATTGCAGCTCTCCACAAATACGGGCTGACGGCTCAGCAGACGACGGCGACGACGATAAAAGCGACTGGTTTGCCAGCCGACATGGAGCGCGCGTTTTCCGTCAGCTTGCATAGTTATGAGGTTCCCGCGCACGATAATGCTCCAGGGTACCTCTTCCACGCTCCCCTGACCCGGGCCGCAATTCCTGCGGAGATTTCGCCATTGGTCTCGGCTGTTGTCGGCCTCGACACCCGACCAAGCTTTCGCCCGATGAATCGGACTATTCCCGCAAAGCTGAAGATGGCGACTGTGAAGGCACAGACAACCACGACGCCCGACCCGCCTGGCCTCTGGACCGTCACCGACTTCGCCGACTATTACGATGTACAGCCGCTATATAACCGCGGAGTAACAGGCACCGGCCGGACGATGGGCATCATTTCCTTAGCAGCCTTTACGCCCAGCGACGCCTTCGCCTATTGGAGTGCCCTCGGGCTTGCCGTGAATCCCGGCCGCCTCAAGATCGTCAACGTCGATGGCGGCCCTGGCGCGCCCAGCGACGCCTCTGGCTCCAGCGAGCCAGCTCTGGATGTCGAGCAGTCTGGTGGAGTCGCTCCCGGTGCAAACATCATCGACTACCAGGCGCCCAACACGAACCAGGGTTTCGTGGATGTGTTCGCCGCAGCCATCGACGCCAATGTGGCGGAGACAATCTCCTGCAGCTGGCTCGAATGGGAGTGGTTCTTTGACCTCGAAAACTCGCCAGTTATTGATCCGACCACCGGGCTGACTGTCGGCGCTATGGAAGCGGATCACGAACTCTTCCTGCGCGCGGCGATACAAGGCCAGACACTTTTCGCAGCATCCGGGGACAATGGCGCTTATGCTGCGGATGAATTTACCGAGTGCTTCCCCACCGGCCCCTTCGGCAGCTGTAGCTTGGTATTAAGCGTGGGTTACCCCGCAAGCGACACACTAATGACCGCGGCCGGTGGCACCACGCTGCCGGGTCTCCAAGAATATTGCATCAATGCGTCATGCACGCCAACCTACAACGTCAACATACCGCACGAGAGGGTATGGGGATTTGATTACCTGGAAGGTTTATGCGCCGTTCTTGGAGCCCCTGATCCGATTGACTGCGGAATCTTTGCCGGCGGAGGCGGAGGAGGTGTGAGCGTTCTCTTTGAAAAACCCTTATACCAATTCTTCCTTCCTGGCAGCCAACTCAGCCAACCTGGCCAGGTCTGGGAGGCAAGCCCAGGCGTGGGACTCGAAAATCAGGTCGGCACCTACTACGCTCTTCCCGCGCACTATTTTGGCCGCAATGTTCCAGACATTTCGGCTAACGCCGATCCGGACACCGGCTACATCGTCTACTACACTTCAAGCTCTTCCGGATTTTCGATTCTTCCGTTCATCGGCGGCACGAGCTTTGTTGCACCCCAACTGAACGGTGTTTCGGCCCTGGTAGGAGATTATTTGCACGGCGGCCGATTGGGATTCTTGAACTTCCCGCTCTACGGTCTGGCGCTCACCGGTCAGGCGTATGGTGGCCCCAAGGCGCCGCTGCACGTGATTGCCTATGGCGACAATTGGTTCTACTACGGGCGCAACGGCTACAGCCCCGCCGCCGGACTGGGCACCATGGACGTTTGGAATTTTGCCCGGATTCTGAAAGGTCAGTAGCTCTTCGCGTTCAGCCAGGATGCGCGGCACCGCAACACGCGCGCCGCAGCCTGGTTAGCACGTGAGAGGATTATCGTCCCGCCAACGAGGGCTCGCTTGCGCGGATGTGTGAGCGACGCCCCTCCCTGTCAGGGCGCCCGAAGCTTGCTGTGCCTTAGCCGCAGTACTACTGCCTCAGTTCTTGCCGATTTTGCGGATCCGGGGGCGCGTTTTTTCGGCGCGAACTTCTGCGTCCGATCACTTGATCTCTGCCTGAGGGAAACCGTTCAAGGCGAAGATGGCGTTAAATTGTTTTTTGAGTTGGCGCGCGGAGGGTGGCTTGACGGCGGCATGGGCGGATTTTGTGGACGCAGAAGCCGAGGCGGAAGCAGGCGATGCGGGCAGGAGCGACGCGATGGAGGCGACGGTGGTGACGGCGACACCGACGGCGGCGACGATGGTGGCTTGCAGCGCGGCGTCATTGACGTGGACGGCGGTGAGGATGGCGTTCAGGTTCGATTGCACATCGCTCAAGGCCGCGCTGATTTTCTGTACGATGCTTGGCTGTTCAGCGGCGGTCGCGCTCTGGTAGCTGGTGATGAGGCTCTGGACGAGCGTGAGATCGGATTTCACCTGGTTGGCGATGGACTGCACTTGAGTTGCTACTGCTGGACTGACTTGGCTACCGTCGGCAGCAGAGACGATGCTGGCGATGTTGAGCGCGACCTGCGTGATGACGGGCAAATCGGCCAGCGCGGTCGAGATCCACGAGACGCTGCATCCGGCGAGGATGAGCGCGAGGGACAGAATGGCGCAGACGGATGCTTTTGCGATGCGGTGATTCATTGAATTTCTCCTTTGTTAAAAAAATAGTGGCTAGTGACGAGTGGCAAGAAACAAAAGTGGTCAGTGCTCAGAGAAATGCGAGCGACACTGAATCAGCCTCATTCCGCTTCCGCTTTGTAATTGGCGTAGGAAATTGTGAGCGGGGCCTTGTTGGTTTTCAGGCGCGCCATGAGCGTGTTGAAGGCAACCACACTGTTGCCGATCCAGTCCGGCGCGCCCGGGATGCGCGTTTCGCCGACCAAACAGCAGCCCAGAGTATCGGCGGCCTTGTTGCCGGGATGGATTTCAATGTAGTCGAAGCCCGGAACATCCAGAACGTGCGGCGTCAGGAAGTCGTAGCCCATGATGGCGCTGAAGTGGGGCGAGCGTTCGAGAACGAGCGCGTAGTCTCCGGCGGGAATGGCGTAGGGCTTCCCTTGGGACTGATCCATGCGCGGCTCGAGGGTGTAGCACTGGAAGACACCGTCGATGTCGAGCATGCCGGGCGTCGAGCGCGCAGTTCCCTGCTGGCGTGTGACTGTGAGTTTCATAGATCGCGCAGGCTATGCAAAGCGGCGCCGAGCCGTCCCGCCAACCCCTCCGGAATACGAAAGGCCGCCGCGCTCCAAAAAGTGAAAATCACGGGCGCCTCGCGGAAAGCGCTTCGATCAGCGCGTCGAGTTTTTGATTTGCTTCCTGCTGGCCGGTGCGCAATTCCTCAAGGCGATTGTAAATGTCGTTTTTGTCCTGCGCGTAGGGCGACTCGGTGACGATCATGCGGCTAACGTCGCTGCGCGTGACCGTGCTGTGGCCAATAAAATAGGCCGTGCTGACGCAACCGCCGAGCGCGCTGAAGGCCATCAGCGAAGCCGTTTTCCATAAGGCATTAGCGTTTGACATGGAGGGACCCTCCAAAACTGCGCCGCGCGATGAGTGACAACTGAAATGCAGAAACATCATGCGGATGAAGCGCGCGAAGAGAAGAAATACAACTTCCGTCCAGGTTGAAAGGAAAGCAGACCAAATCTTGCTGAGCGCGGCGATTTAAGGCTGTGGCTTGGCGTCCATCGCAGCCGCGCCGAAATATTTCGCGTACTGGGGAAACAGCGTCGCGCCAATGCGCGGAATCGAGCCGCCGATGCCGTGCATAAAGGCAAACGCAAATTTGTAAAGTTTTCCGGATTTATCGTCGGGCGAAGGCAGCGCGGCAGCGATGTTTCCAATAAGCCACGCGGCGAACGCGCCTGAAACGGCGGGGTGACTGCGCACCAAAGCTGCCAATCCAATTTGCATGCTGGGGCTCTCCTACGTTTGTCGCAATGGCGAAAGAATATTGGGATTTAGGGTTGCAGGGTTGGGCGGTGGCGATTTATATTGTGGCTCCCCCTTCAAGGAGAGACCTCTTGCCTTCGCGCGCGATGTCAAGACGGCATGGCTTGGCATCCGCCCTTCGCGGCGACAAGTCGAATCTGTCCGTTTCCCATTGCGTTTACAACGCTCAAGAATGGGCGGTGGCTCTACCAAGGCAGCGCGCGATAGGACTGATTTCCGATAAGCACATGACCCAAACCTTCTCCTGGAGGGGCTTATGACTTCGCACTTCAAATGGATACTCGCAGTCGCTGGATTGGTTTTCGGGCTGGCAACAGCAGCGTCCGCAAGCCAGGTCCAAACTTCGACTTTCAATTTCGACCTCTCCGGGCTTGTTGCCGGAGGCGCCGGCTGCGGAGAAAATGCCGGGTGCTCGCTCACACTCGATAATATGAGCTTCTCGATAGGTTTCGGAACGGATCAGCGGGAGTGCCAGAAATATGAGTGCGGGGTCATCGACTCGGGGAGCGTTTCGTTAAGCTCGCCATCTTTTTCAATGGACGGATACTTCATTCCCGGCTCCGGCTCCTTCAATACGCAGGCAGGAGACCTTTGCGGCGACGGGAACATGAGCATCGAGCTTGTTGGGTCCGGCGAGTTCATGGTTACGGAATTTGACGGCCAGTCGGCAACTGGAAGCGGATATGCATCGATTGGCACTTCGCCCGCGTGCGATGCAAACTGGAACTATCTTGGCGACAACGTAGATTTCAGCATCGAATTCGACTCTTCGCCGACGCCAGAGCCGGGAACATGGCTGCTGCTGGGGACAGGCATGCTGGCGCTTTTCGGTCTAGTGGCTAGAAAGTCCAGACTGCCTTCGTAGGCGATTCAGGCAGCTTCACATACCCCCAGATCGCCGCCTTCTTGGACGGCGCCGTGGGTTTTGTCGGCCCAGGAGTTCCCCCCAGCCACAGCAGGTTCGCCGCCTCGATGCCATTCGTCTCGGTGATCGAATTGCCGTAGGGTGCGGTCGGGACAGGAACGTTCTCCCAAGTGATGTCATCGTCGGTGAGCGTGCAGCCGGTCGTGACGCAGCTTGAAAAAGACGGTTGCGTGGCTCCCGAAGTCTTTGTGCCGGTATGTGAATTTGCCTGGCTGCAATAGGCGAAGCCGTTTGGCGTGGTGGGCTGAACGCACTGGGCATTGACGTATGCCGTGCTCGCCGCCCATGAGGGGATATCCGCCAGCACTACTTCGCTGCCGCACATTGCGCCCGCGTCCACTGTGTAGTTTGAATCGCACGCGACGGATGCGGCCAGTGCTTCGCTGCCATCATAGGCGTTGTCATTGAGTGAGACGAGGCCCTGATTCTCAGTTTGGAAATCCTGCCAATCCCAGAAGTTGTAACCAACGAAGGGAATGTCTCCGTAGTAGCTGGGCGTGGTCAATAGGTATTGCATGTCCGCGTACACGTTGTTGCCGCGAATCGCCTGCGTCGCGAAATTGTTCACCGAAGAAAGCACAGCGCCGAAATAGGACGAGTCGGCCTGCGCGGCGATGACGTTGAAGGTGATGAACGGAATGTCGCCCATGTATTCGGTGTAGTACTGATACATGGCATTCGTCTCTCCGGCGCTCTGCGACCAGTTGGTGAGTGTTATTTCCATGCCGTTCACGTAGGGCGCTTCGCCCTGCATGTACTGCCGGATGGGAGGCGTGGACCAGCTTCCCGTGGAGTCCAGGCCGAAGTAAGGAATCTTGACGTTTTGCGCGGCCAACCCTGCCGTGATCACCTTGAAATATTCGGCGGAATACTGCGCAACCCATGCGTCCAGGTCCGCGCCAAGCTGGGCGTTTGCGTTAGGGGCTGGATGGTACAGGCCTCCGCCACTTCCGACGCAGACGAAGTAGGCAGTCGAGTTCGGATTGTTTTCAAGGCACCATGAGTTGGTTCCTACCCACGCGGTGTTTGAGCCGTCCTCATCCATCAAGCCAGTGCCACCGGCCATCCAGCCGTTATAGATGTAGCTGGCTGTGATAGACACGCCGGCCGCTGGCGCGGTCACAAAAGTGAGTGTCACCGCTCCTGTTGAATAATTGATCGAGCTCGCGGTGACGTAGTTCGTTGTCGGGCTAAATAGATTTCCGGTGCCCGCTGAACCCGAACAAGAGAAATGAGTCGCGAACGCGGGACAATCGCCAATTTCAAGCGTGCCGCCGACAAAAAACTTAACGCTGAAGGGAGATATATTCGCGGTCAAAGTCCCCGTGAACGTGGTGGTTGAGCCATTACCAATGCAGGAGTTCGTGCAGCCGCTGGGGGTTACTTCAGGGGATTGCGACCCAGTCGAATCGAACGATGTGTAATTCGCCCCTCCCCACGCGGCGTCGAGGTCGGCAATCCCAGTCGCGTTCGAGCGTGTGCCGCAAAGCGTGTATTCGCACCAAAGAAAATCGCGCAGGCTGCATGGCGAGGAAATCGAGCAGGAAGCAGGATTCGTAGCCAGAGCTTTGGCATAAACCAGTGTATTCGGATAAAGCACCTTTTTGCCGCCCTCGGCCGTGCTGTTCGAGTACGTCTGCACTGGCGAAGTGATGAGCGTGATGAATGCTCCGTTCGCGTTGGTGTTCCCGGAAATGAAATCTGGGCCTGCCCCCGAGCCAGTAAAGTAGTCGGAATCGTCCGTGTAAAGCGCCAGAACGAAAGGATAATTGTTGCGCAGGTTTTCAACGGAAGTGTTGCTGGCGGCCAGTTCGTCTGTCCATTCGGTAGCAAGCTCTGGGTCGAAGCTGTCGTAAGTCGCTCCGCCGCGGTAGCCTCCGTAGAATGTATTCACGCCTCCGAGCATGTCCTTGATGCAGCTCGACAGAAAGTTGAATTCGTTATAGGAAGCGTACTCGGCTGGCTTGTCCTCGGAGATGTAAGGCAGCGGAATGGGCTGCTTGCCGCTCGATCCTCCCGGCCAGCCGCAACTGTTGCATGTGTCGAAAGGAAATACCTGCGAACCGGAGTCTTGGCCAATGGAGTTAAAGTCCCAGCCGGTTATCCGCTTGAGAACTTGCCAAGACCAGTTATAGGCCACTCCAGCAGGGTCCGTGCTGCCATTAGCATATTTGATCGCGTAAATCGCGTTGGTGTTGTAGCCTGCGGCGTTTGGGGTCGTGGTGCTGGTGCACGCGGACTGGTTGCTGCAATTCGGGAGGATGCTTCCTACGCTGTTCGAGAAGAACGCATGGCTCGTGGTGTTCGCAGGAACCGTGGCGCCGCCCTCCCCAGCAGTCGTCACTGGAGTGCAAAAGTACCAATGAGTTCCAACCTTCTGCACAGTCCAATAAGGGACCGGCGTCCCCGGACAGGTGATGTCCGTGCGCCCGCCATAGGCATCAAGCGATGGAAGCTGGCCCCAGGTGCGCGGCGCCAGGATGGTCAGCCACCCAAGAAAAAATAGCGGCAGGAAAATCACAGCGTGGCGGTGAGCGGGCATGCAAAACCCCCTTTTCATGCATTGCCTCCGTTAACTACAGGCACAGCGAATTACTTTGGGCGGATTTCTCTGGTAGTTATGGGATCAATCGGATGTTGTACGTTGCTGCCGACGGTGCGAACGCGACGAGCGTGCAGAGGCGGAGATCGATCGTGTTTGCCGCGGAAACAAACGCAGACCAGGTGACGTTTGATCCCGGGCTTGATTGTGGAGAAACGGAAACCGCCATCGAAGTGACGGCTCCCGCAACCGTCACCGTTGTGTCGTTGCAGCCGATGCTCGATGGCGCCGTAGCTGATACCGTGGCCGCGCCGTCCGCGGAAGTGGCAAAGGCGAAATCGGCGGTCCAATTGGCGTTGTCCGGAGAATAAATTGTGCCGAAACTATTTTCGGGCGGCGTGAATGATGCTAACCCATTGATTGTGCCCGAAGCCGGCGTAAAGGTTGGTATTCCGCTACTGGTGGCTTCGACATGGAAAAAGAAATTGTTACCGAAGGAAGATGCCGCGGGAAGCGTGACGGCAACAACGGATGTGCCGCTGTAAGTGACCATGTTGCCGCGATCGGTTGCGGCGATGGTGTCCGTCGCGCCCGTGACGCTGCGATGCTGCAAGCCCGGCGCGCAGTCGGACCAGGCGGGAGCGGAATTGCCGCAAAGCACGTCGCCTTGCGCAGCGGGATTCGCGAGCTGGCTGAGCGCGAATGAATTTGCCGCGGTCGTGAGCGCGCCGGTGATGGTCAAATTGTGCGTGCTGGAGTTGTAGAAGAAATTCGTTGCGTCGCCGCCAAACGCGCCAGAGTCGTTGAACTGCACCGCGGCGTTCGCGCCTCCGGGCGAGCCACCACCCGAGCCACCCGCACCGCATGCACTCGACGTGACGGTGATCAGGCCGGGCGAGCCGCCGGCTTCGAGGCAATTGCCGTTGGTCCACGCGCTCGTGAAATACGGCACCGTGCCAGAAGCGGCCGGCAGCGAAAGCCCGCTCAGGCCAGTCGATAAGTTTGCCATCATGGGGCTGACTGCCCAGGCGTTGGAGCTGCTGACGTAAAAAGTTTGCGTGCTGCAATTCCCTCCCACAGAGCCAATGGTGCCGCCGCCGAAAACATTTGAGGGCCACGCGAAAGTGAATGGCCCTCCCGAGCCGCCTTGGCAAATCAAGAATGCCAACCACTGGCCGGGCTGAAGATTGACGAGAGCGCTCGACGTGACGTTGGCGGTGAGCGTCAGTTCAAATGTGTTGCCAAGGCCCGCGTCGAAAGTGGCCGCGCCGCCGGACTGCGTGACGATCACTTCGGCGGCGTCCATGGCGTAATTGCTTTGCACGCTGGCAAAGCTTTGCGAACCGAATGGCTTGAGCTGAAGCACGTTTTCGCCGGTGTGGGCGTTGAAGCCGAAGGAAAACGCCGACGTGGATGCGTTCATGTTCCATGCGCTTGCGCCGGCGCTGCGAAACAGCAGCGAACTGCTTCCCGAAGCGGAATCAATCCCGAGGCCGTAGAAAAAGGGCGCGCCAGGCAACAATTGCGTGCCGCTTAGGTCGCTTTCGTCGACGCCGCTGGTGGAAGTGATCCACGAAAGCGGCGCAGCGTCGGAAATATTCCCGAGGATCTTGATGTGCGCGGCCGCGCCGGCGAGGTTCGCAATGATGTTCTGATTGCCGCATTGCGAAAACGAGTTTCGCTCGATATTGAGCGAAGCCGCCGTGTCGATGACAATCGGCGCGGGAGGGTACGCCGTCAAATTGCATTGCATGAAATTGCCCTCGATGATCATCGAGCCAGGAGTGGGCGTGAATCCCTGCGGCGGAATGGTTGTGTCTCCGACCTGCACGTTGTAGGAAGGAGGATTGGTTCCCTGCTGCTCGAAATAATTTTGGCTGATGGTGTAAGGAGAACCGTAGAGCATTTTGATGTTGCCAACGACGTTGCCTTCAAAGTCGTCGCGCACGATGTTGATGTCCGCGCCGTTGACGATGAAAGCGCCGACATAGTTGGACTGCACGAAGCTATCGGTCAGCGAAAAATCGTTGTTAGAGCCCGCGCCCGCGACGCCCACGCCGAAGCCGGCGATGTAGACGTTGTGCAATTTGCCGCAGCACCCAAAGCCGGTGTAGCCGTTGGCCATCGACGCTGTTCCGGCAGAGGAAGCGGCATCGGTGAAAATCTTGACGCCGTCGAGCTGCGCGCCGTTGTTGTCGTAGATCGCGGAGTATGCAGTGGTGTTGAATGGCGGCCGATAGCCGAGGTTGACGAGCGTGCCGGTGAAGGTCCATGTGGCGCCAATGGCGAACGGCGTGGCGTTTTGTTTTGTTTCGTTGTTTGGGTTCGTCGAGACGTACAGATTCCACCCTGTCGCGCCGCTAACAGCGGGCGGCGAGGCTACTTGCAAGCAGTTCCCTGCCGTTGTTGTGAGAGTCGCCTCCGCGGAAACGGACGTTTCTCCCTGCGCGTTGAGATAAGTGATTTCCGCGTAGTAGGGCTCCGCGGGACAGCCTGTGCCTGTGACTTGCGTGAGCGTGGGAGCGGCGGGAGGCGCGAGCGGACCGCCAATTGTGGTGGGATACTTGATCCCCACGTCCTGCATTTTGAATCCCTGCGCGGAGACTAGGATTGCGTTGCCGTTCGCGCCTTGATAATCGAGATACGTGACCGGAGCATTTTGCGTAATGAATTGAAAATGGCCGTGGCCTTCGATGGTGACGTCGGGCGTACTGATGACCAGCGTCGAAGTGAACTTGCATACGCCCGGAATCATGACCAGGCCGCCGGTCGAAGGAACGGCCGCAAGCGTTGCCTGAATCGCGGCGGTGTCGTCAGTGACGTCATCGCACTTGGCGCCGAAGGCTTTGACGTCGAACCACGGATCTCCTGATTTGAACAGCGCGTCGGAGCCGAAGATGTTCGTGCCGGTCCAGGTGTTGTTACTCTGCGTCGCGACGGATCCGCAACCGGCGGCCGTGGAATTGGCGACGCAGGCCAAGGTGATCATCTGCGTAAATGGCACGGTCGCCCTGGAGGGAGAATAAAATTCGATGAAGTATGTTCCCGGTGCCGCCCAAAAACCGAAATTACCGTTCCTGTCCGCAAGAATCGGGTTCGCGGCTGGCACGGAAAGCCCTGGGTCCATATAAATCGCCGCTAGTGGCGAGCATGGCTCGCCTGGGTTCCCAGGATTGGTGGGGTTTGATACGCAGACAGCGACCGCGCCATTATTCAGTGGCGTGTTGTCCGCCGTGCGCGCGATGTCGTTATAGCGCACGCCCTGGGCAAACGCCGGCGCCGCGGCAATCCACACCAGCGAGATGAATGCGAAGATTCGCGGTGAATTCCTCATGGGAGTATTCCTCGACAGCGTTCTGCTGTACAGACGGCTAGTACAACGCAAAAGGCACAGAGTAAGCTCTAGAATGATAAATGCTGGCATATTATCGACAGAGTTATCTTATCCTTGCTGGGAATGCAATGCCCTACGAGGCCGGCTGGATATAAACCGAGAGACCGGGTGCGATTCGCGGCTACTCCCGTTTGTGCAGGACGGCGCGAATGCCGTGGCGCGTGCCTCCGCTCAAATGTGGGCGCGACAGCGGCGCATCTTTACTTCCAAGTTTCAGGGCAGCTAAGGAGAGTTTTGTCTTTTAGAGTTATGACGTCACTAAAACGGCTAGATACTAGGTGATGTTCTCTCATCTTGTAGTGGAAGTCGGCTTGTTTCTTGAAATCCTCGGAGGCTCTGCCGATCGGAATAACGACCCCAATTTGTTTGCCTGGGAACGTAGCGCGAACCGCCTTGACTGCTGGAAGCAGATCCGTGTCGCCAGAAATGATGACCGCCTTGTCATATCGATCCGCGACCGCAAACTGAAACAGGCTTAAGGCGATGTTCACGTCAGTCTGTTTTTCCTCGAAGCTCCAAAAGTCCTTTTGGCAGAGCTTGCAGTGTTTTTGTTTTCTCTTGAATTCGCCGTAGACAATCGTCAGTCCCTCGTTCTCGAGCGCCCTGATGTAAAGTTTGTGACGCACTGCCTTGGCCATGTCCCAGGTTGCGAGCGTCGTGAAGTATAGGACTGCTTCGAGAGTGTCCTGACCGTGTACGTAGAGGGACGCCAACTTTCTCAAATTTAACCATTTGTAGGGGCGGTATTTCGCGTGGGCGGCGATGGCGTGGTACAGATTAAAACCATCTATAAAGACAACAACCTTAGCCATTTAGAAAAGAACCCGACCCCATGCTAGGGTCGGGGCCAAGATACTGCCCTAGGCAGTATCCTGGGATGATGATGATACCGTACTAAAAAAGAGCAAAAAAAGCAACAGGTTCCCTAATCAGGGTTCAGCGTTTGTGCAAAATGGCGCGAATGCCATGGCGCGGGCGGAGAGTGACCGACGGAAACAATTTGATGGGATGGCCGGGCACGAGTGTGAATCTGTAACGTTGCGCGATCGTGGCCAGCAACAGGGTGGCCTCCATCATGGCGAATCCCGCCCCGATGCAAACGCGCGGACCGCCGCCAAACGGAAAATAAGCGAAGCGCGGGGTATTTCGATTCGGAATCGGGCCGGTGCGAACGGGATCTTCGCCAGAAGGCTCGGGGCTCCAACGCTCCGGCAAAAAGCGGTCCGGCTCGGGGAAAAATCGCGCGTCGCGCTGCGTGACCCATTGCAGCATGAAAATATTCGTGCGCGCGGGCAACTGATAACCGCCGGCTTCAAATTCCGTGCGCGCTTGCCGGCCAATTCCCCACGCCGGAGGATAGAGGCGCATGGATTCCTTGATGACCATTTCGGTATACGGCAAGCGCGGCAAATCGCCCGCCGTGGGAGTTTGGCCGCGCAGAACTCTCTCCAACTCGGCCTGCAATGCGCGCTCGGCTTCAGGATTCGTGGCCAGCAGATACCACGTCCAAGACAGCGCAATCGCGGTGGTCTCGTGGCCGGCGAGAAAAAACGTCATCAACTGATCCCTTAACTCCAGGTCGCTGAGCGGGCGCCCATCATCGTCGCGCATTTCGAGCAGCGTCCCGAGAAGATCAACCGAGCTCCCTACCCCGGAAATGCGCGCGCGGGCACGACGTTCGCGAATGATGCCGTAAATTACTTCGTCGAGCTGACGCGTGGCGCGGCGCATCCGCCAAGTGCCCGGCACAGGAAAACTCTCGGGCAATAGGAAGGCCCAGCCGGCGATGTGCGTGAACTGCTGCATCGCCGTTTCCAGGGCGGAGCCGACGCGATCGGCGCTTCGCAAAACGTCCGCGCCAAAGAGTGCTTTGCCCACGATATCGAGCGTCAGCGCCATCATTTCCTGGTGCAGATCGCGCGTCTCGCCATCGCGCCAGCGGCCCAGCAGGCTCTCCGCGCACGCGGTCATCACGGGCGCGTAAGAACGAATATTTTCGCGGCGAAAAGCGGGTTGCAGCATCTTCCGCTGCATGCGCCACGTGTCGCCTTCGCTGGTCAGCAGGCCGTTACCCAGCACCTTCGCGAGGGCGCGATAGTCGCGCGATTTCATGAAATTCGCGGGATTGGTCAGCAGCACGGATTCGATCGCTTCGGGATGCACGAGCAAGATCATGGGCACGTGGAGAAATTGAAAGTAGACCACGTCTCCAAATGCGCGCGCGGCGCTCTCGAAGCCCGCGAGCCAGTCGCCACCGGGCAGCGGAATGTTGCCCAAGATGGGCCAGCCGCGCGGACCGGGCGGCAATTTGCGCTGCGACCCTCTCCGGGGCTTTGCGCGATAGTTATTCAACACTGAACCATCTTAGCAGCATTGCGCAGATGGCACGGCGCAAAGGGTTCGGCACAAAGCGCGCTGCGCAGCGGCGGTTAGCCGAAGAGTGAACCAATGCCGAGGCCAATGTCGCCAAGAAAAGTGCCCGCGCCGGGTCCCCGCGACGCTTGTTCCTGCACGTTGAGCAATTGCGCGGGGACGCCCATCGCTTTTCCCAGCAGGTTTGTGTTGATGTTGTACGTGTTTTCGAGCGCGTTGAGCCCGGCCATTTGCTGGCCGATCTGCTCATTCGCGAACTTGATTTGGTCCGACTGCGCTTGGCTGGCGAGCGTTTGCGCTTCCTGCTGGCCAAGTTCCGACTGTAACGCTCCGTAACCGGCGGCGTTATTCGTTCGCGCCACGCGATTTGCGGCCGTTTCTTGCAAAGCGTCATAGGCGGTGCGCGCCGCGCCCATGCCTTGCTGCTCGATGGCGGATTGCTGCGCGGGTGTGTAGCCCGGGCTGTTCAGCAGGTTCTGGATTTCCGGCGTCAGCGTCGAGAGATCCTGCTGGCTCTCCTGATCCGCTTGCGAAATGAGTTGGTCCTGCGACGCAAGCTGTTGCTGCGTCAGTTGCTGCGTTTGTTGTTGCGCTCCACGGCTCATATTTCCTCCCCTGTAATTGTTGCGTCAGCGCAGGCGCTTGCAGTATGGCGTCCACGCATCGTCGCGGATCCAGCCGAGCGTTGCGAGGCGGCGGCCGAAGCGCTGCGCGATGCGCGGCGGCAGCCAGGCGTGCGCATCGTCCAGTCCGCGCGCGCGCAAATCATTCGCGCCGACGCGATGCAACTCCAGCAAACGCGCATACCGCTCACGCGGCGTCCCCGCCTTCGGATCGGCGAGCAAGTACATTTCGCACGTCAGGCGCGCGAGTGCTGCCATGACGGCATTTCCGGCATCGTCCTGGAGGACGAGCTTGCTGACGAAAATCGGATCGCGCAAATCGGGTAACGGATAATCGAAGCCCTGTGCGCGATGCATGGCCAGTAGCGCATTCAAGTCCGCGTCGGTATATTCACGAACCATTGAGGAAGTGCCAGCGGCCAGTGAAAAGCGAAACTCCTAGCCAAAAGCTCGCATTGAACGGCCCAGTGCGAGATCCTTCGTCGCGCCAAACACTCGCTCCTCAGGATGACAACCCTGGCCGGGTTGTCAGAACACGCGATAGCGCAGCAGCGGATTCAGATGGGCGAGCTTCTCCGTCACGGTGAAAGTGTCGTCGCCCGAAACGACGCCGAAAGGCGTGAGAGCACTGGCGACGCGCTCAGAGACGGACGTGCGCGCTAGGGGGTTCGGCAGCGGCTCGGTTTCGACGTCGTTTTCGAGCGCGATGTGCGCGGCTTCGTCCGCGGTAATCAGCGCGAAGACGAGCGTGGCATCGTTCGGCGACGTACGTTCCTCTGGCGCAGGCACTGGCAGCGCGGATGCAGTTCCCTTCTCCCGAGGCGTGCTCAGAACAACAAAATGAGTTTCGGCGCAGTGGGGCGCGTGGCGCTGCCAAGCAGCGAGGGTAGTCAAATAGTATCGCCGGCCAGTCATGTAAGTAGTTGAATTATAGCCATTTAAATCCGTATACCTCGTGCAAGCATCAGTCTAGCTTAATTAACTCAAGTTAGTACTTGACATTATTAAGTGTTGAGTTATAAATGTAAACTTATTGGAGGCAATTGATGGATATATCAAAGGCGACCTGCCCTGATTGCAAGCAGCCAATGAAGCTTTCCAAGGCGCTTTGCCCGTCGTGCGGAATCGCCATGGATGGCGATTTTGAAGTGTCGCCACTTGGAAAACTACCCCTCGACGACCAGGCGTTCGTGATCGCGTTCGTGCGCCATCACGGCTCTTTGAAAAAAATGGAGAGCCTGTTCGACATCAGCTATCCGACGGTGAAAAACCGCCTGAACGCCATTGCCGCCGCGCTGGACAAGAGCTTTGAGGCGCCGACGCCGAATGTATATGTCCTCGAGCAGCTTGCGCGGGGCGAACTGACCGTCGACGAGGCGCTGGAACGGCTCGGCTAGGAATTTGGTGCAACGCGAAACGAAGAGAAAAGGAGTGACAGATGTCCGCTGAAACGAAAAAGATACTCGAAATGCTCGCCGCAGGAAAACTTTCGCCAGACGATGCCGAACGGCTGCTCGATAAGCTGTCGGGCGCCGCGGCGTCAGCAGAGCAAGTAAATTCGCAAACGGCCGCGGGGCCGACCTCAGGAACAAGCGCCGGCGCGCCGGGAAACGCCCCCGGCGCGAAGAGGCCGCGTTTTTTGCGCATACAGGTCCAGCGGCCGGGCCGGGAAGACGTCGACGTGCGCGTGCCGCTCGGAGTGGCTCGATGCGGGCGGCACTGGGCGGCTTTTCTTCCTCTGCGCGTGGCTGACAAGCTATCCGAGTACGGAATTGACTTTGGCTCTCTGGACGCGATGAATGACCAGGAGTTTCAGGCGGCCATCGACCGAATGAACGTCAACATTCAAGGGCGCAACGGCAAACGCGTGCGCGTCTACGCCGAGTAACCGCGGTTCGTTCACGAACTGAGATTGTAGTTGTGCGTGAGCACGGACGCGGCCACGCGTCCAGCGAAGAATTCATGGTCCGGTTCGCAGGTGACGATGACCTTCGCTCCTTCTTCGACAATAAGTTCGATCTTCTTGAGCGTGAGCCAGCCGTGGCTGCCGACGAGAATGTCGCCAAGGCAGAGGCGCTCGGCGCGAACCGGAGCTTCGTCGGCGAGCGTGAAAATGTGATGTGGCGTGACGTCGAGGACGTCATCGCTCGAGAACGTGAGGCGCACAAAGGTGTCCGCGGGATGAACCTCATGGCGAACGACTTGAGTCCAGGTCTCGCGTCCGCGAATATGATCGCCTACGCGGAGATGCTGAATTTGTACTGTTCCGCGATCCTTCGTGAGCACGTTCATTCCTGCGCGAACGCAAGAACCGGATCCTCCGCCGGAGCCCCCTCCACTACCTGAAGCAGTTGTGGCTGCGGTCATTGCTCCCGCAGAAAGCGGGATGCGCCCTTGGAGTGCCTGTTGTTGCGCGGCCGTGATGGTCTTCGCGGCTTGCGCGTTTGCAGGATTCCCTGCCCCGCCTGCTACAAATAGGAGCGCGAGTTGCGTTTCGTCCCAGTAAGGATAAAAGAAGTATGTGGTTGCGGCGGTGAGGCTACTGACCGCGAGCGAGCCATTGGCGATTTGCGTTGTGGTGCCGTCGGCGCGAAAAATCGTGAGGCCGCTCCACGACCAGGTGATACTCGATGTGGTGCTCGCGTAAGTGAACGCGCCGGACCAGGTTGGCGGCACGGAGCCCTTCATCAGAACGCCGGGCTTGGTGGGGTCGACGTCATTCAAAGTGAGAGCGTCGGAGGAGACACGCGCGAAATCGGTGCCGTCGGTCACCCCCGTATCCATCGAAAGCTTTAGATTGTTCACGCCGGAGACAACACGCTTCATGGATTCGTAAAGCTGCGTGTTGGATTTAAGCGACTCGATTGGGGGAATGTTCAGCGGCATGTTTGTTTACCTAGCCTGTCCGTACTTGCGAATTTGATACTATGCGCGCAGAAAGAATCGCTTGCATTCAATGACGACCAAAATCGGCGCGTTGCTTGGCGTTGAATCGCTGAAAATCATTTTGCTAGCGATGGGGGCTGCAATTCTTTACGGCGTTGTCCACGACCAGATCACGATTCGCGTTTGCCCGGAATATTTCACCGTGGCGCATCCGCATATTTTCCGCACTGACTCGCTGACGCTGATCGCGCTCGGCTGGGGCGTGGTGGCCACCTGGTGGGGTGGACTCGCCGCTGGCGTTGCGTTTGCATTCGCGGCGCGCGCGGGCTCGCCGCAAAAGTTCACGTGGCGGCGATTTGTGCGGCCCATAGTTACGCTGCTGATTGTGATGGCTGTGAGCGCCACGCTTGCAGGATTCATGGGCCATTGGATGGCCAGCACGGGGCAAATATCGTCAGTGCAGGCCTGGGGCTTGATGCTCCCTGCGAATAAGCAGGCCGCGTTTATGGCTGACGCGTTCGCGCACGCATTCAGTTACCTGGTCGGCGGCGTAGGCAGCGTGATCATTGCGTTGGCGACGGCGTGGCAGCGCTTCGCGTAACCTTGCGTTTACAGGTCAGCTTCCCACTGGTTTCTGGCGGTAGTCACGACGGTCCAGGCAAGCATCGTAAGTTGCCCGGTCAATCTTGATCCAATCTGTCTTATTGATTCCACGCCTGTTACGCGAGGTCGGACTAGAAGGGAATGCAGAAGCTATCTTAATCCAGCGATCTTGTTCCCGTGCCAAGGCTCGAATCTCCTCAGCGACTTCCGACAGATCCTGGTCTTGACTGAATATCAGGGCAACGTCGTATTGGCGCAACCGAGCAAGGCGTATGACATCGAGCGCAATCCTGACATCGATACCCTTTTCTTCTCCAGCAAGAAATGTGTGCGTCGTATTGTCCGGCAAACGGACCCTTCTGTTTCGATAGCGGAGCGGTCTAGTAAAGACTTCCACGCCTTGTTTCCCCATTACCGCAAGCTTGCCCGACCAGAAGTGATTCTTGTCCGGATCATCGGCAAGGTCTGGAATGCCAGTGTAGAATCGAACCTGAATTAGGTCCCAGCCACGTGTTCGACACAAGGAACGAGAAAGAGTGTTTACATCGTAATTAGGGTGCGAATAGCCAAAGGCTTCCTTTGCTGCGTAGAAAAGGTTCTGCCCATCAATGAAGGAAACGACGCGTTTGCGCTGGGGCTCCTGTGACACAAAGAGAGAAAAATAACCCCGCCCGAGGCCTTGCGGCATGTCGAGCGGGGAGCAATTCCAAAGTCATTATAACACCTTTGGCCACCTTTTGCTACATCTTGTTGCTATTTCTCGCTACATTTGCACACTCTTGTAACTACTTGTAACCATCCCCGCGCCCGTACATTACTGAGAATACATGCCTTCGGGCCAGGACTAGTTGTGGCCGCGGATGAGGGACCACGGCGCGGGCTTGGACTAGGGCACGAGCTTGGTGAGTGAAAACCAGGAGCCGGCGGCGTTGGTACCGACCTGATAGGCGACACGCTCGGCGGTTACACTTGTCATCAATTCCAAATCCTGTGGCGCGGGTGAAGCGAGCGCGAGAGCGCCGAGCGCAATTTCGGTGGCATCCCCCG
>JBAQYT010000200.1:0-30317 GCA_049787175.1 Candidatus Acidiferrales bacterium
ACCGTGATGGCGTGGGCGCGCGCATTAAGCTGGTGGCAGGCGACCTCGTTCTCTACGATCAAAAAAAAGGTGGGATGAGTTATCAATCTGCACAGGATCCGCGGCTTCATTTCGGGCTAGGAGATCGGCAGGTTGTGGATTCAGTACAGATTACTTGGCCAAGCGGCAGTGCTACAGCACTTCGGAATCTGAAAGCGGATCAAGTCATCACCATCAAAGAAGGGCAGGGACTCGCGGAACGGTCATTTCCCCGCGTTGCTTCGCGTGGATGAATCAGTTGCGCTATTGGGACGGCGGCTGGACCGTCCGACCCGATGCGATGTAACCGTACTTGTTGGGTGAATCGGTCTTATATTTTTCCGCTTGTTGCCGATTCAATTTGGAGAGGATCGTCAGCACCTGTTGTACTTGGTCCGTGCGGCCTTGGCGCCGATAGGCAATTGCCAGATGCGAATAAACGGCAGGGTCTTGTGGGGCAAGTTGCCGTGCATTTTCGAGGTGCACGACGGCGGCGTCAAGACGCCCATCTGCAAGGTACAGCTCGCCCAGCGCGAGCTGTGAAGCGGCGTAATTAGGACGTTCCGTGACCGATTTTTCCAGCGCTTGCTGTGCGTCCGCGAACACGCGTTCATCCGGAGTGGCGCCGGAACGAACGACCGCATCCCCGAAAATCGTCAGCAGAATGTAGTTTTCATGGCCCGCTCGAATTCCCTTGCGCGTAATCTCTATCGCGCCCGGGAGGTTTCCCTCGAGAAGGTCATTTTGGCCCAGGGCCATGTAGGAAATATCGGTGCCAGGGGCAAGTTTGGCAGCCATTTTGTAATCAGATTTTGCCAAGTCGGCCTGGTTCTGAAAGGTAAGAAAGACGCCTCGCTCGTAATGCAAGCGCGAGGAACGCGGGAGATGTTGCAGCCCGATATTTAAGATCTCGGTGCCAAGATCGTAAGACTCGTGATCCATGCAGGCGTCCGCCACCAAGAGATAAAGTTTTTCGTCCAACGAGGTTTGTTGGACAGCTTGTTGAAATGCGGCGAGCGCCTTTTGCGGTTGGCCCGCGCCAATATAGGCTTGGGCTAATAAGTTATTCACGTCTGCGGTTGCGTGGCCCCCATTCGCCAGAGAAGCGAGAATGCCAACTGCATCTTGGTATTGGTTTGTCGCCACATAGCAGAGAGCCAGGTCAAAGTTGGCGGCGTATTCGTCGGCGACTCTGCCACGCGCAGCCAAGAGGTGTGGAATCGCGCTAGTGAAGTCTCCCTGGTGAGTCAGCGCAATCCCTGTGACAAGGTCTGATTCTGCTTGAGTGCCCGGGGCCGACTGGGCCAGAGAATCGACGTTGCCAAGGCCATTCCTTGCACACGCGGGCGCCCGCGCGCAGGTCCAGAATAGGGAAACCAATAAAGAGAAGCTCCCCAACCCCCGGAAAATAACCGATGTGCTTTGCTTTGCTGGATGCATGGTTTTAAGCGGCTTGTAACAAAGCCCAACGCCATCCATCTTGCAGACGTTATCACAGCAATAGGAGTCAGGAGAGGGGAATTCTACGAGGCGACGGGCTCCACGTTTCTTGGACCTCAATGTAAACGTTTACCATTTCGAGGAAATCTAGAATGTTTTCTCCTGCCGTGGACGTATCACGTTGCTAGTGGCCAGGCAGGCAATTAAGGGGTCAAAGACGATTTTTTTCAGATTTGGCTTGACAGGGAGTGGGAATGGATTATAAAAAACGATTATCTACGAGGGGGCCTGTGTCAACGGGGTGGGCAGTTTGAGTAAACGTTTACTTTCATCCTTTTCTGAAGGCCATGATGCCGCGGCTGGTGCCGGGTCAAATTATTGCGCTTGCGTGTCTTCCTTTGCGCTGCTTTCTTTCTATCCTGATGTGATTCGACGGTTTTTCCGGACAAGTGCATTTTCGGTTTTTGCACGTGGTGCGTTGGGGGCAGGATCGAGTTTATTGTGTGGTTTTCAAAAACAAGCTTGAGCGCGTCTTAAGGAGGGGAGTATGCTGCGGAGCTTTTCTCGCTCTTTGATTTTTGGTCTGGCAGTTTGCTTTTGCTTTGTATTCAACATCGTTCCAGCGTGGGGTCAAACCACCACTGTCGCTACGGTGACCATCACTGTGCTCGACCCCAGTGGCGCCGTGGTTCCCAACGCCGATCTGTCTCTCGTCAACGAGAGTACAAACGTTGAAACCAAGGGCAGCACAACTCGCGCGGGCACATACAGTTTTGAAGGTGTGCCGATTGGGGCGTACCGGCTCACGATTAGCAAAAGCGGCTTTGCGAGCCAGGAATTCGACAGTGTAATTGCCGAGGCGGGTCGCACCACCGATCTGAGCGCCACTCTGAAAGTAGGTACCGCGGTTGAGTCCGTGAAGGTCAACGGTGCCGTAACTCCTCTGTTAGAAACAACCAGCTCCGCCATTTCCACCACCATTGATATGAAGCAAATCGAAGACCTGCCTCTTCAGGGTCGCGATATTTTCAGCCTCGCCTTCCTCACTCCCGGCTATGCTTCCGCTCCGTCAGTCAATGGGGGCGCCACCAACACCTGGAACGGGCTGCCCGTGATCGCCCAGGGAAACAACATCAACGGCGTCGTCTCCTCCAGCGCTCGCATGAAATTCGACGGCAACGCTCAGCCGAACGTATCCGCCCGCCTTGAAGACATGCAGGAAATGACCGTCGATACCGGACAGCTCAACGTGAGCGAGGGCTATGGTCAAGCTGCCATGCAGTCTACTTTTGTCAGCAAGAACGGCACCAACAATTTTCACGGTGGCGTCTATGAAGATTTTCAAAACGCGGCGTTGAACGCCAACAGTTGGACCAACAACGCCGAAGGCCTGCCGCGAAACCCATTCATTCTCAATGATTTTGGTGGAAATGTCGGCGGACCCATCATCAGAAACAAACTCTTCTTTTTCGCCAGTTTCGCCATGTCCAAGCAGCCCGGCGGTTATACAACCACGGATGGAGTCTTGACGCCCGCTGCCCAGCGGGGGATTTTGACGGAATCGACCGGCCAGCAAGTCAACCTCTTCACGCAAGTGGCACAGCCCAATGGCCTTCCGACCACTATAAACTCGATCATTGCATCGGAGATATCCGGAATCAACACCGCAGCGGCAGCTGGAAAGCTGACAACTACGTCGGACCCCAATTATAATCAGGTTGCATGGTTTGTACCCGCGCCGACCACGACCTACTATCCGGCTGTGCGCGTCGATTACCAGGTGGCTCCAAAGCTGCGCGTCGATTTCAACTGGAATGTGACCAAGGGGAATCAGCCTGGAGCGGACCCCGCTCCATTCCCGGGATCAAATTATGCGACTTTGGGCGGGTCTACGAAGTGGAACAACTATACCGCTGGCATTGGCGTCGATTGGACTATCTCCTCCACGATGCTCAACCAGTTCCGCGGAGGTTTCCTCTACGACGCTGATTGGTACGGAGAGGGTGTCGGAACCCAATATCTTACTCAGCAACGAGTTTTTTGGCCGATAGAGGCGCCTCAGTTCGACAACGCCTCAGGACAAACGTTCCCCAATTTGCCGGTTACAACCTACTATCCCGTCTTCAATTTCTCCGACAACTTGACCTGGCAGCATAGTTCACATAATTTCAATTTCGGCGTGGACTGGTGGCGTGAGCAGGATCATTACTGGAATCCGCCCGACGGCATCGTCAGCAACACCTTGGGCTTGGCAACCGGGGACCCGGCTCTCAACGACTTCGAGAGCTACTTCGGCAGCGCTGCGCAGCAAGACAGAACAGATGCGGAAAACCTCTACGCCACTCTCGTCGGCCGAATTTCTGGAGTCAATCCCGGCGGTGGCAGCGGGTTCCCCCTCAACCTCAAAACCGGCCAGTTCTTCACCACGGTAGGCGAGTATCCTCTCGATGAACTGATGAAAACATGGGGTTGGTATTTCCACGACTCGTGGCACGTTAAGCCGACATTGACGTTCAATTACGGTCTGCGCTGGGACTTCACGGGCGACAATCACGATTTGACAGGTGCGTACCATAGTCCTGACAATGCCGGAATTTGGGGGCCGTCAGGCGTCGGAAACATCTTTAACCCCGGCGTGCTCAACGGCACAATGGATCCCACTTATGATGCTCGCGAGCATGTCTACAATCCCTGGAACGTGAGCCCTCAGCCAGAAATGGGCATCGCATGGAATCCGCACAATGGTTGGGGAAAATTTGGCGATGGCAATACGGTAATTCAGGCCGGCTATATGCTGCGAAGATTCACTGAGCCGCAGCAGTATTACTGGGACGCAGCTTCCAACTATGGCTTTGCCTATTATCAATTCTTCTCGCTGAAGGCCTCCGCGCCCATCAACGGTTCGCAACCCACGGGGACGTTCGCTCCGGGCGCTTTGGCCCTCGGCGATGCGCTGCCCCCATTCCACTACAGCATCCCCAGTTACGAAACGACCGTTCCTGAAGCTACTCAGACTTGGTTTGGCAACGGGCTGAGCGGCATTGACCAGAACATCGGCCAACCCTACGTTCAGCAATGGAACGTTGGCATCCAGCGGTTGCTAACCCACGACAACGTTCTTTCCGTGCGATACATTGGCAGCCACAGCGTTCACGAATGGATCCTGGAAGATCCCAATGAGGCCAATATTTTCGAGAACGGCTTCCTGACGCAATTCAAAGGAGCACAAACAAACTTGGGCATCAACGCCAACCACGGTATACAGTCGTTCGCCAACAACGGCTACGCCGGTCAAGTGCCGCTTCCGGTCTTTAACGCCGCATTCGCCGGCGAGGCCAGCGGCGGGGCGGGAATACCGCTTGCGGACTACGGAAACTCACAATTTATTAATTATCTGAATCAGGGCCAAGCCGGGGCCATGGCCGGGACGCTCGACAGCGTCTTTGGCAACGCCCCTTATTTCTGTAATTTGGTCGGCGCATCTTTCGGTCCCTGTTCCTCGCTGCTTGGTTACACCGGCGCAGGCGCTGGCTATCCGATCAATTATTTCCAGGCCAATCCTGACATGTCTGGAAGCCAGATCCTGTACATGACGGACGCCGGCTACGGAAACTACAACGCTCTCCAGGTCGAGTTCCGTCAGAATCCATGGCACGGCATGCAATTTGACGCGAATTATACTTGGGGCCATGCCCTCGGCGTCGAACCCAACGGCCAGTGGCAAGGATTCTCGAACTTCTATACTCTCCGGGATCCTCGGATGGCATACGGCCCGAATCCCTACGACATCCGGCAGGTCGTCCACGCCGCTGGCACCTACGATCTCCCATTTGGCAGTGGCCGCACTTTCCTGAATAGCAACGGTTTCGTCGACCGCATCGTTGGCGGCTGGAGCCTCGGCACGATTCTCACCCTTGAAACTGGCGCTCCGTTTGGCGTTAACGGCGGTTACGAAACGTTCAATGACTACGGCGATGGCGGCGTCATACTGCATAACGTCACTACGTCTCAGTTGCAGGGTGCCATTGGCACGTACTCTGTGCCTGGGGCCGCTTTCAAAGACGCACTCCCCGTCCAGTACCTAACCGGAATCGCGGGCGCCGCGAATCCGACGTACCTGACGCCCAACGAAACACCGGGCACTTTCGGACAGCACATTTGGCTCTATGGGCCTCATTTCTTCAACGACGATTTGGCCCTTACCAAGTCAACCCACATCAACGAGCGGCTCACATTTGTGCTCCAGGGGGAATTCCTAAACGCATTTAATCATCCCAACTGGGGAGTCACGGACTACACGGACTATCATCCGAGCAGTATCCTCAACACCGGATTTGCGCAGGCCAATGTAATCAATAGTCCCCGAGCCGTTGAATTGCGCGCGAGGCTCGATTTCTAGGTAAGGCTAACCGCCTTATAGTGTATTCACTGGATGCACGCCTCTCTTGCATCCAGTGAATGCGTTATACTCACCGATCGAAATCCCGCGTGCGTAGCGTGAATTGCTGCCCTCTGCTTGGAAGGAAGTAAGACTAATGAATAAAAAGTTCTGCAAGTATCTCTTGATTGGTTTCCTCGGGCTCGCATTTTCTCTCTCCTGTTCCGCTCAGCAGACCGATCTGGCGCCGACGCCGCCGATGGGTTGGAACAGTTGGAATCACTTCGCTGAGCGCATTGACGACAAAATTGTCCGCGCGGAAGCCGACGCCATGGTTTCCAGCGGCATGAAGGCCGCGGGATACACCTATATCGTCATCGACGATACGTGGGCCGGCCAGCGCGACGCGAGTGGATTCATTCATCCAAATGCAAAATTTCCTGATATGAAGGCGCTCGCCGATTACGTGCACAGCAAAGGGCTGAAGCTGGGAATTTATTCATCGCCCGCGGCAAAGACATGTGCCGGTTACGAAGGCAGCCTGGGCCATGAAGAGCAGGACGCGCAGACCTACGCGAGCTGGGGGATGGATTATTTGAAATACGATTGGTGTCAGTCGGGAGGAAGCCTCGACGACATGGAAGCCGCGTACACCAAAATGCATGACGCGCTGCAAAAGACAAGCCGGCCGATCGTCTTGAGCCTCTGCCAGTACGGCTGGCACAAAGTATGGGAATGGGGTGCTTCCGTTGGCGGCAATCTGTGGCGAACGACCGGCGATATCAGTGACCGGTATTTCGCGATGGCGGAAATCGGATTCGGCCAGAATGGCCTCGAGAAATACGCGGGTCCGGGCCACTGGAATGACCCCGACATGCTTGAGGTCGGCAATGGCGGTATGTCGGAAGACGAATACCGGACGCACATGGCCCTGTGG
Source organism: Candidatus Acidiferrales bacterium (assembly GCA_049787175.1). Classification (GTDB taxonomy): domain Bacteria; phylum Acidobacteriota; class Terriglobia; order Acidiferrales; family UBA7541; genus DAHUXN01. The sequence goes on from JBAQYT010000200.1 coordinate 6,774, forward strand.
GCTATCCTGGCAGCGCCGCTGATGTCCGGCAACGACCTGTCGCAAATGACTCCTTACACGGTCGAATTGCTCACGAATCCCGAGGTGATTGCGGTCGACCAGGACCCGCTAGGCAAACAGGGATACCGTATTTCGCAGCAAGGGCCGTTTGAAGTTTGGATGAAGCCGATGGCCGATGGCAGCAAAGTTGTGGGATTGTTCAATCGCCAGCGCACGACGGAGCAAATGACGGTGAATTTTCCCGACATCGGTCTGAGCGGTGACGCCACCATCCGTGATCTTTGGTTGAAGAAAGACCTCGGCATGTTCACTGACAAATTCAGCGCCTATGTGCCGATGCACGGAGTCGTACTGGTCAGGATTAGGGCAAAGTAATTTGCGGATCGGATGAAATTGAGTCACGCGCGGTGTCAAATCGCTGACACGCTAGCCCCATTACCACAACCCCCCTCTCCCTCCTCTATTCTCATCCATCATCCCGGCAGGAGCTCTGTGCGTTCGACACGAGGGCTGCGCTCCCCCTGCGCCGCGATGAGGCGGTCATGAATCCAGCCGCGATACTAGCTGTTCCTACTCGGCTGGTCCGGCTTTCCCCGGTTGATCTGATCATCGTGATTTTCTATTTCGCCCTCGTCTTGGCGATCGGCTTCTATCTGAAGCGGCGGGCAAGTACGGGCGAGGATTTCTTCATGGCGGGCCGCGAAATGACGGCGTGGATCGCTGGCCTAAGCTTCCTCTCCGCGAACCTGGGAGCGCTGGAGTTAATGGGCTGGGCTTCCTCGGCCTACGAGTACGGCATTCTGGCCACGCATGCGTATTGGATCGCGGCGATTCCCGCGATGTTGTTTCTCGGCATTTTCATGATGCCGTTCTATTACATTTCGAAGACCCATTCTGTTCCCGGTTACCTGAAACTCCGATTCGGCGAATCGAGCCGCGGCCTTGCAGCCGTTTCGTTCGCATTCATGACTGTGCTGATGAGCGGTATCAATATGTATTCGATGGCGCTGGTGCTGAAAATTGTTTTGGGCTGGAACATGAATTTCAGCATCTGGGTTTCTGCCATTACGGTCGCCATCTATGTGGCGCTCGGCGGGTTGCGTTCGGCGATTTTCAATGAAGTGCTGCAGTTTGTGCTCATTTGGGCGGGTGCCTTGCTGATTCCGATCTTGGGGTTGATCGAAGTGGGCGGCTGGGGTCCGCTAAAAGCGCAAATCATCCACAATACATCGATCGAATATGTGCATCTATGGAGGTACTTGGGATCATTTAGCACGAATCCGGAAGGCATCCACTGGACGGGTGTTCTCTTTGGCCAAGGCCTGGTGATTTCGTTTGGTTATTGGACAACAGACTTCCTTGTCGTGCAGCGATTGCTGGCTGCGAAGGATTTACGATCTGCGAAGATGGCGCCCATCATTGGCGCTGCGTTCAAAATGTTTGTGCCGTTCATCGTTATTTTACCGGGCCTACTGGCGCTGGCTGTGCTGCCGTTTAAGCTGACGGGCGCCAATGTGGCGGCGGTGACGGGTGGGCATAGTTACAATGAAGTGCTGCCGTTGATGCTCGCGCGATACTGTGGCCCTGGCTTGCTTGGGCTCGGCATAACGGCGCTAATCGCTGGGTTCATGTCGGGGATGGCGGGCAACGTCAGTGCGTTTTCCACAGTCTGGACTTATGACATCTATCGAGCGCTCATTCGAAAGCAGGAATCGGACGCCCACTACGTTTCGATGGGCCGCTGGTGCACAATTCTGGGAGTTCTCATCAGTATTGGCACTGCCTATTTCGTAATGCAATTTCTGAGCATCATGGATTATGTCCAGGCGCTATTCAGTATTTTCATCGCGCCGCTTTTCGGTACGGTCATCCTGGGGATGTTCTGGAAACGAACGACTTCCGCGGGCGGGTTCTGGGGCTTGCTTACAGGAACAGTCTCTGCGGCCGCGATGTTCGGCTGGATCGAGCTGAATCCGTCAGCGGTCCGCTACGTTGCGCTCTCGAGCCATGCGAGCCCCATGGCTGCGGATATGTATCGGGCTCTATGGTCCTGGATTGTATGCATGGTGGTCACGATTGGCGTGAGCATGGCCACGCGGCCAAAGCCAGTGGAGGAGCTCAACGGACTTGTCTACGGAGCGACTCAAATACCTACTGAGGAGCATGCTCCGTTGTACCAGCGTCCTGCTTTCTGGGCGATTGTTGTGGGCATTGTATTCGTGGCACTGAATGTTATTTTCTGGTGATACCGTGGACTTGCGAGGATCGATTTCGATTTGGTTTTTTATCGGCATCTCGTTGTTGGTGAATGGGCTGCTGATCTTCGGTACAGGTCTCTATGAGCTCGTGCATCCGCCCCAGCACCCGGTCATCTTGTACGACCTTCACGCTAGTGTTTGGTGGGGAGCGATTCTGTTTTTGCTGGGTGCTTTCTACTGCCGTCGCTTTGCGCCGCGAAATGGCTCGGACGAGTAAGAATCTCGGTCAGCGGTCTGGCCTAGGCTCGTGTTTTTGAATCCATAGACAAATGGCCATGCCGGAATGCGTGAAGGCCGACATCCTTCGATGGCAATCCAGCTTCTTGATTACTGGCTTGAGTCCGAACTTTACAACATGGACCCTTTTCGTGGCCTGCCTCGCCGGTTGGTCGGCATTGAAACAAATGACAGTGTGCCACTTCTTGATGTTCTCGGACGGCGCGAAAGGTGTCTGCATGCGGAGCAATAGCATCTTCATAGAGAGGCCATCAAGCGGCAAAACTGGGGTGGAGTCGGCTCGGTATGGGAAATGTGTTTGTAAGACAGTGCCTGGCGATATCCCTGTGGGGAGTAATTTCAATAGGGACCCTTTGGTCGCATCCAGGCGAGACCCTTATCAAGCTAGCAATGAGAACAGTGCAAGTTAATCCCCCCGGCCGAGAGCAATACAGTGTGACCGAGATTTTCTCGAAGTTGATTGCGCACCACAATTGGCAAGAAGCTCATCTCGATAGGCTCTCTGTTGTTCGCACCTACAGAGTGGAGAACAGCAAAGGGAAGACGGTCGCTAAAGAAGTAGTAACCATGAAATACAGAACGCCCGAATCGGAAACTTTCACAATCATCTCTGGAGAAGGCTCGGCATTCGTACGCAACCATGTATTCCAGCGGCTCATGAAACATGAAGGGAAGAGGATACGCGACAACAAAGACCCGGACAGCTTGATTACTTCAAAGAATTACACCCTTGCAGTAATTGGTAGGGAAAGAATCGGCAGCTCTAACTGCACAATTGTTCACGCTATCCCGAAACGCAAGGAAACAGACCTCTTCGACGGGAAGATGTGGATCGATGATCAGGATTTTGCAATCGTGAAGATTACCGGGCATCTTGCCAAGAGTCCATCATTTTGGATCAAGCAGGTGGATTTTTCGCGCTACTATGAAAACATCGGCGGGTTCTGGCTTCTCTTAAGAGAAGAAGCGGTTTCAGAGGTCAGGATATTTGGCAAGGAGACGCTGACAATTAATTTCCAAAAGTACTCCGTCAATGGGCTGGGAGAAATTCATGCCCTTGCGAGAAGCGCAGCGCAAAGCACCCGCCGTGGGGCGGACAAATAGTAACAACCTTCTTACCTTCACTAAGGAACACCGGCCGCCGCGCAAGATCTTTTTATTACAGTGAATTCACGTCGATTCTACACTCAAGTGCTGATTGTAACCTCGGTGTGGGCTTGTCCACAATTAAACCGTGGATCGGGTGAACGGGCGTGATAAGTCAAATCAATAGCCGCGAGTGACTCTGCCACACTTGCACTCTTCTGCGGAAAGGCCCGCAGTTCGTAACGATTGCGAAAGTGTTTTCAGGGAAGCGAAATCTATGAAGGCATTATTAATAACAACTTCAAGGTGCCAACGTTTTCGGTAATTGTCCATCTCAGCGTCGCACACTGCTGTGCGAGATTAACGAATATGCTCAAGAAGCGAAGTTTTCTTCCCAGAGCAACTGTCGCCTTGGGTGCAATCTTACTCAGCCACGCACGAAGGGTATGTAAATCACTCGATAGCGACTTAACGTCAGCGGTAACAAATGTTCTAGCGGGCGAATCTTAATTTACGCTCAGTCACAACTGGAGCTAGTTGGTGACCTCAGAAACTTCGGTTATTCGGGAGATGTCCGTTGAGGCGTACACGGTGCCGACAGATTTTCCTGAATCGGACGGCACGCTTGCGTGGGACAAAACAACCATTGTGATCGTACACGCAAGCGCGGCGGATGAAACCGGGATCGGCTATACGTATGCAGATGTTGCGACAGCGGAGATGATACAGCGCACTCTGATTCCTGTGATTCGAGGAAAGGAGGCGATGGATGTGCCTGCATGCTGGTCCGCCATGAGACATCAAATCCGTAACCTGGGGCGTCCCGGCATTTGTTCGATGGCCATCGCGGCAGTCGATTCGGCGTTGTGGGACCTTAAAGCGAAGCTGCTCAATGTGCCGCTTGTCGTTTTGTTAGGCGCAGCTCAGACAAGCGTTGAAGTTTACGGCAGCGGCGGATTTACTTCCTACTCGATCGGGCAACTTCAAAAGCAGCTTGGTGGATGGGTGGACGAAGGAATCAAAGCGGTGAAAATGAAAATTGGCACGCATCCCGAGAAAGACCTCGACCGCGTGAAAGCGGCGCGTGAAGCAATCGGTCCGCGCGCGGCGCTCTATGTGGATGCGAATGGAGCTTACTCGCGCAAGCAGGCTTTATTTATGGCGGACAAGTTCACAGAATTCGATGTGAGCTGGTTTGAAGAGCCGGTCACGTCGGATGATCTCGAAGGTTTACGATTGATTCGAGATCGAGCCCCCGCGATCATCGAAATCGCGGCGGGCGAATATGGTTACGACATCCTCTATTTCAAACGGATGCTCGACGCGGGAGCAGTGGATGTCCAGCAGGCGGACGCAACGCGTTGCGCGGGGATCAGCGAATTTCTAAGAGTCGGGGCGCTGTGTGATGCAGCAAACATGCCGATGTCAGCGCATACGTCACCTTCACTTCATCTGCATCCCTGTTGCAGTCTCCAGCGTTTGCGAAATATCGAATACTTTCACGATCATGTCCGCATCGAGAACATCTTCTTTGATGGCGTGATCCGTCCAGTTGGCGGAAGGCTGCACCCCGACCTTTCACGTCCCGGCATGGGAATCGAATTGAAGTGCCAGGACATAGAACGCTATGCCGTCTAAATGAAAGCAATGGAAACATGGACCCTGAGCGCAAATCCCGGATTCAAGAGGCTCTTCAAAGCGGCGGATTGACGGCGGTAGTTTGCGCGCTTCCGTCGAACGTCCTTCTGCTCACGGGATACTGGCCGGTAGTGGGCGAAAGCATAGCCATTTGTGTTTGCGGCGGCCCCACCGTGCTGCTAGTTCCGAAAGATGAGGCAGATCTCGCGGAGGCCAGTTTCGCCGACTCGATCGAGACATTTCTGCCGGAAACATTAAACGAGATGCCGGACGTTTCCGCGGTGGTGAAGCCGCGTTTCGCTGATATTTTGCGCAAACTCAAAATTGAAACCGGAAAAATCGGCGTTGAATCCGGGGCCAGTTCTCAGGCGGCGGCTTACCTTGCAGTCCATCTGTTCGGCAGCGATCTCCCCAATATGCTGCGCGAATTGCTTACTGCTTCAATGCTTACTTCCATCGATAACTGGATTCAAAGATTGAAATCGATCAAGACGCCGCTCGAACTTGAGAGAATTCGCCAGTCGTGTGCCATTGCGAAAAATGCATTTGAGCTGGGCGCCCGCCAGCTTCGCGCCGGGATGAAGGAACCTGAGGTTGCCCAACTGTTTCGTGCGTCACTGAGTGGCACTGAAGTTACAGGTCGTCAGATTCACAGACGGGGTGGCTTCGCATTCTGCATGTCCGGCCCGAATTCAGCCAAGGCGTGTGCGGCTTATGCACGGACGCGAGAACGCATCCTGAAACCGGCGGATCTGGTGATGATCCACTGCAATTCTTACGTTGACGGCTTGTGGACGGACATTACGCGCACTTACACGCTACAACCTCCAGAGGAACTGCAAGCAAAGATGTGGAGCGCGGTTTTTGCGGCACGAAAAGCCTCCCTGGCTGCGATTGCGCCCGGAGTTCGCGCTTCGGAAGTGGATTCAGTGGCACGGCAAGTGATCGAGGATTTTAGTCTGGGCAAGTATCTCAAACACAGTACGGGTCATGGGGTCGGCTTTTCACCAATGAGCGCTTACAGCCTCCCTCGCATTCATGCCGAATCTCCCGATGTGCTGCGCGAGGGAATGGTTTTTAACGTTGAACCGGCTGTTTACGTTGATGGGTACGGCGGCGTGCGTCACTGCGACATGGTGGCCGTAACGAGCAGTGGCCATGAACTGCTAACAGAATTTCAATCAGACGTTGGAAGTCTCACGGTAACGGTCATTGATTCCATGCGCAAACAATCCGTTCGATCGAGAGCTGTTTAGTGAAGTCATTGCCTCAAAGGGGCAATCGGAATAGCAAATAGCGGGGGAGGGAATTCATGGCAAAGACGGTGGCGGATTTATTGGTCGAGCGTCTGATCAGTTGGGACGTAGACACGATCTTCGGATTTCCTGGCGACGGGATTAACGGCATATTCGAGGCACTACGCACTCACCAGGAAAAACTCAAATTCATTCAAGTGAGGCATGAAGAAGCAGCGGCTTTTGCTGCTTGCGGCTACGCCAAATATTCAGGGCGCTTGGGAGTCTGCCTAGCCACTTCCGGGCCTGGTGGAATTCATCTGTTGAATGGACTCTACGATGCGAAATGCGACAGTCAACCGGTGCTCGCTATCACTGGCCATACGTTTCACGACTTAATCGGCACCCATTACCAACAGGATATTGATCTCGATAAGCTTTTCATGGATGTCGCTGAGTTTAACCAGCGGATTATGGGTCCAGGCCACGTAAATAACATCGTCGACGAAGCCATAAAGACGTCGCTGACCCGGCGCACCGTAAGCCACATCACCATTCCCAAAGATATTCAGGAATGGACACTGCACAATGAAGAGAGGTCCAAAGCCAACGTGCCGAGGCACAGCTCGGATCTGTATGCTGCGGCTCATCCAATGCCGCCTCAGCGATCCCTCGAGGAGGCCGCTGAAATAATCAATCGCGGCTCGAAGGTCGCGATCCTGGCGGGCGCCGGCTGCCTGAAAGCCCGGAACGAGGTGCTGCAACTCGCCGAAAAAGTAGCCGGACCCATCATCAAACCGCTGCTAGGAAAAGCGGTCGTGCCTGACCAGAGTCCGTACACGATCGGAGGAATCGGATTACTCGGCACCGCGCCGTCGCAAGAAGCCTTGCAAGAATGCGACACGCTGGTCATCGCCGGAAGTGGATTCCCCTACATGGAGTTTTATCCAAAGGTGGGTCATGCAAAAACAGTCCAAATTGACATTGATCCATCTCGCATCGGCTTGCGCCATCCGGTAGACATTGGCCTGGCAGGCGAGTGCCGAGCAGTCTTGCAAGCATTGCTGCCGCTTATCAGCAAGAAGAAAGACCAAGCCTTCTTAGGTCGAGCTCAAAAAAATATGAAGAAATGGAATCGGTTAATGGAGGAGCGTGGAACGCGCAAAGACAAGCCAATGAAGCCGCAGGTGGTGACGTGGACCCTGAACAAGCTTCTCGACGACGATGCCATCGTCTCATCGGATAGCGGGACAATCGCGACCTGGAGCGCCCGCTATATCGAAATGCGCGGTGACATGAAGTTCTCGCTTTCGGGTTCGCTGGCAACCATGGCGAATGGACTCCCCTACAGCATAGGAGCAGCGATTGCTTTTCCCGGAAGGCAGGTGGTGTGCATCGTCGGCGATGGGGGTCTGACGATGCTGATGGGCGAAATCGCGACCTTGGTGAAGTACGAACTTCCTGTAAAGGTGATCGTCATCAAAAACAACGTGCTGGGACAAATCAAATGGGAGCAGATGGTGCAGGAGGGAAATCCTGAGTTTGGGGTGGAGCTGCAACCCATTGATTTCGCCGGCATTGCGAAGAGTTGCGGGGCCACAGGTTACACAATCGAAGAACCGGAACAAGCAAAATCCATTCTACGAGAAGCTCTAGCTTGTAAGGGACCGGCGGTCGTTCAAGCAATTGTGGACGCCAACGAACCTCCTCTCCCCGGCAACGTTACTTCCGAGCAAGCTTTTAAATTCGCGGAATCGCTTGCCCGAGGCCAGAAAAACAGCTGGAAAATCATCAAGACTGTGCTGGAGGACAAAATCCGAGAGGTCATTTGAGGCGCTTGGTTAGGATGAGGAGATTGAGGGTACGTCAGTGAATTCCTTTGAGAAGACAGGAAGAAATCAATCCAGTAGCGGCGATCTTCTGGACGGAATCGAGAATGCGGAGAGCACAATCGCCCATCACATTAGGGAAGGCAGATTTCAGAGGAGTCTGGCCCTGGTCGCCGGGCTATCGAGCGCGGTCGCCGGAGTCGAAGTAACCTACGAACACTACCGCGGCAGTTACAGTAATCCAGTGATGTACACGCCCGTCGTTCTCAGTGGAGCGCTTTTCGTCTCTGGTGTGTCGGCGGCGATGAATCGCCGCGCGGCTCGCACTATTTTGCCCGTTGTGTCCGCTATCACCCTTGCCGATTGCCTTATCGGATTTGGCTTTCACGTGCGAGGGATACAACGGAAGCCGGGAGGTTGGCGGCTGCCGGTATTCAACATAATTATGGGGCCGCCTATTTTTGCGCCCCTTTTATTCGGAACGAGTGCGTACCTCGGTCTGGTGGCTTCGTTCTTGAGGCGCGAAGACTCCGCGCAGGAGAGTCCGAGACTTCCGGTTACAGGCTGGACGAAATTATTGCCGCAGAAATTGCGGGGCCACGAGATCACGGTCGTTCAGGAGCTGCGAGAGGGTCGGTTTCAAAAACATCTTGCATTGGCAACCGCGGCGTCAGCCTTCTTCAGCGGGATTGAAGCCCTTTACTCGCACTACAAAAATAACTTCAAATATAAAGCTCAGTGGAGCCCTATTGTAATTTCTGCGTTGTTGATCGGAGCGGCGTTAGGTGCAATCCGAAGCCCCAAAGTCGCCAAGAAACTGTTGCCCGCAGCTTCCGCACTTGCCATCGCGGATGGGTCCGCCGGATTTTATTATCACGCACGCGGTATCGCGAGACGCCCGGGCGGCTTGAAACATCCTGTCTATAACGTCATGTATGGGCCGCCGATCTTCGCCCCACTCCTTTTCGCGGCGTGTGGCTTTCTTGGCTTGCTCGCCAGCATGTTCCGGAGAGAGCGTTGATGTCCGGATCGAGCCATGATGGAAGGCCTGTTGATCCCAATACCGGAAAGCCGTTGGCACCACGTGCGCGCCCCGGCTACTATCCCGGCTTCAGCACCCTTGGCCAAAAAGGTTTTTGGGACCAAGCCACTCGCAATCTAGTTCTCGCCAGGGTAGAACAAATTCCCGCTATTCGCTTTTTCTCTCACCAGGAAACCCTGTTGATGACCGCTCTTTGCGATCGGATCCTGCCGCAAGATGATCGCGACGAACTCCACAAAATACCCATCGTGAATTTCATCGACGAACGCCTCTACGAGAACCGCCTCGATGGTTACCGATTTGAATCCATGCCTAGCGATCAAGAGGCATTCCGTCTCGGGCTCGAAGGAATCACAGCGGTCTCTCAACACATGTACGGGAAGCCATTTGTTGAACTTAGTCCGCTCGAACAAGAATTCGTCCTGAAGACCTTGCATGATGGCAAGCCGCCTGCTGGTCAGCATATATGGGAACGAATGCCCATTTCCCGCTTCTGGTTGCTCCTTGTGCAGGATGTCGTCGGTGTGTACTACGCACATCCGTTTGCCTGGGATGAAATTGGGTTTGGAGGTCCAGCATATCCGCGAGGCTACATGCGTCTGGAAAAGGGCGATCCGGAACCGTGGGAAGTTGATGAGCGGCGATATGCATGGGCTCCGCCACCTGGCTCGCCATCGGCGGAGTTCACTCCCGTAGGAGGATCATCGGAGCATAAAGGTAGCGCCGGGCAAGGAGGCACGCATTGAAAGAGCCTCTCCTCGGCGCCTTTGAAGCCTCCCCTAATAATCACATGCTCGGAGCCAAGCAGCGCCTTGGTGTGCCAATGCGTCGCTATCGAAACACCGAACAGGTCGACTTCTGCATTGTCGGTGTCGGATCGGCGGGTGGAGTGTTGCTGCAGCGGCTTGCTCGGGCGGGGTTCAGCGTCGTCGGGCTCGAAGCGGGCCCATTTTGGGATACGGAGCGAGATTGGGTGAGCGATGAAGCTGGGTCTTACAATCTGTATTGGAATGAGCTCCGTATAACAGGCGGCCAAGATCCCCTCGCGCTCGGTGCAAACAACAGTGGGCGAGGAGTTGGCGGCGGTTCAGTTCATTGGGCAGGCTTCACTCCGCGTCTGCATCCCTCCGATTTCCGTGTTCACTCCGAAGACGGCGTCGCGGTTGACTGGCCAATCTCCTATAAAGAAATAAAGCCGTATTACGAGCTGCTCGAAAGAGAAATCCCTGTATCTGGCCCCGCCTACTTTCCGTGGGGTGATCCACATGGCTACCCGTACGGCCCTCATCCCATGGGCGGATGCGGAGACATTTTGATCAAAGGCTGCACGAAACTGGGCATCCGGGTGAGCATCGGCGGCCCGGTGGCAATCCTCGCGGGTTCTCACGGTGACCGGCCACATTGCATCTACCGGGGTTTCTGTATTCAAGGCTGCAAAGTCGGCGCTAAACAAAGCACGTTGATATCGCACGTTCCTGATGCACTCGATCATGGAGCCGAGATCCGCGACCATTGCATGGTATCCCGAATTCACGTCGGGAAAGAGGGACGCGTGACCGGAGTGGCGTACTTTGACTCTAATGGGCGTGAGGCCGAACAGAAAGCTAAAGCAGTCATTGTCTGCGGATATGCCATTGAAACTCCGCGCCTGTTGCTGAACTCTGCATGCTCCGGCTACGAAGATGGTCTGGCAAATTCGAGCGGCACTCTCGGCCGCTACTTGATGGCGCAGGCGGGAAATGTCGTCCTTGGTCGCTTCGAAGAACTTGTGCGCATGTACAAAGCGCCTCCCGCACACGCACTGACCGAAGAATTCTACGAAACCGATCCCAAGCGCAGCTTTGCTCGTGGCTTTGCTGTTCAGACTGTCGGCCCGCTACCGATCTCCTTCGCCCGGCAAATGATGGTTGCAAAGGGTGCGTGGGGATGGGGAATGCGCCAAGTGATGATGGACTACAACCATTGGGGCGCCATCGCACTGCTCGGCGAAATCCTTCCCTGGGAGGACAATCGCGTTGAGTTGGCTGCGGAAAAAGACGGCAACGGCATTCCTGTAGCAAAAGTCACATTCAATCTGCACGACAACGACAAAAAGATGATCGAGTACGGCAAGAACAAAGTCACGGAAATTATGCAAGCGGCTGGAGCAGAGGAAGTAGTCCAAGAAGCGCGCTATGCCCATTTGGTAGGCGGCGCGCGCATGGGAAACGATCCAGGCACTTCGGTAGTCGATAAGTTCGGACGCACACACGATATTCCCAATCTTTTTGTCTGCGACGGCAGTGTAATGCCCACGCAAGGGTCGGCAAATCCCGGACTGACTATCCAGGCACTGGCTGCACGAACCGCTGATTACCTGGTCTCTCAAGGAAGCGAGGCTTTTACAAGAACAGCTCGTAGCACCGAGCGACCACCGATTCGATACGACTTGTCCCCGCCCGGCACATGGGGCAAAGGCGTGCCGCGTCTCACGTGACACGCGATTCGGGTCGGTAACACTGTTTCGGTAGTTTTGCTCATAGGAACAGAAGAAAGGAAATCTCAAATGTCAGTTCGAAATGGTGGCAGCCCCGAAGTCGTGGTTATAACTGGTGCGTCGGCAGGCGTTGGCCGCGCCACAGCTCGGGCTTTTGCGCGCAGAGGCGCACGCATAGGACTTCTCGCGCGAGGGAAGGATGGCTTGGAAGGGGCCCGGTCTGATGTTGAAGCAGACGGTGGCGAAGCCCTGGCGATCCCGACTGATGTTGCTCACAGCGACGAGGTCGAGGCTGCTGCGGAGGCCGTCGAGAAGCAGTTTGGACCCATCAACATTTGGGTAAACAATGCAATGACGACAATTTTCTCGCCGTTGAAGGAGATCACCCCCGAGGAGTTCAAGCGAGCAACGGAAGTCACATATCTCGGAGCGGTCTACGGCACAATGGCCGCACTTAAGAGGATGGCTCCTCGCGACCGGGGGACTATCGTGCAGGTAGGCTCCGCGCTCGCGTACCGGTCGATTCCACTGCAAGCGCCCTATTGCGGCGCCAAACACGCGATTCGAGGTTTTACAGACTCCCTTCGTTCGGAACTCATGCACGACCACAGCAATATTCATTTGACGATGGTGCAGATGCCAGCCCTCAATACGCCGCAATTCAATTGGTGCAAGACTCGCCTTCCGCGCCATCCACAACCAGTCCCACCTATCTTTCAACCCGAGGTCGCCGCCGAAGCCATTGTCTGGGCCGCACATCATAAACGACGCGAAGTTTATGTCGGCGGACCAACCGTGCAAGCCATCGAGGCCAATAAAATTGCGCCAGGGCTGCTGGATCTGTATCTCGCGCGCACCTGCTACGACGGGCAGCAAACAGATGATCCAGTCAGCCCAAATCGGCCGAACAATCTATTCGAGCCTGTAGCGGGAGACCACGGCGCTCACGGAATCTTTGACAGTAAAGCGCGTGACAACAGTGCCCAGCTTTGGCAAACGACCCATCGTGGTTGGCTGACTGCAGCTGGCTTGGGCGTTGCGGCCCTGGCTTGTGCTGCCGTGCTCGGGAGCAGACGATGGAGCTAATTCAAACGAATAGACAAAAATCCGAGACATTGGGTTCCGGTCTTCGCCAGGGTTCGTGCAGATCGCTCCGGCGACGCCGGGGCATTTTTGGATTGTTTCTCGCAGCGAGTGCGTCAATGAGCGTTATCGCGATGTATCAACTGGGAATCCTGAAGAGCGTTCCGGAACCGCCTTTGCCTCGATTGGATTCCGACAATATTACGGGTTCAGCCAAAGCATATTCACTTGTCGCAACGCCTGATGCTGTGCTGGCCATGGGTAGTTATGCGGTGACCATGACTCTCGCGGCGATGGGGTCGCCCGACAGGGCGAACGAGCAACCATTGCTTCCCATTGTGCTGGCTGCAAAGGTGGGATTCGATGCCGTTGTGGCGGCCAAGTACACGCTTGAGGAATGGCGGAAACACCGGGCCTTGTGCTTCTGGTGTCTGCTTGCGTCCGCCGCTACGTTTGCCTCTGTGCCGCTCGTGATTCCAGAGGCGCACAGTGCGCTTCGCCGCCTGACCTGATTCAGATTGTGCGGAGGGCCGTCGAATGGGCCGGCTCGAAAATTCTGGAGGTGATTTATGAGTTCTAAAAATGTAAACGGTCAGGTCGCTCCTGGGCATCCAGGCATTACGCCTCACTGGACTTCGAGCAGTAAGAGCGGGGTAGGGACTGCGGTTAGCAGCCAAAGCCGCTTGTGGTTTACGATTTCTCACGGAATCATCAATGAAATCTATTATCCGAATATTGACCGGGCCGACACTCGAGACTTCCAACTTCTCGTCACGGACGGTTTAAATTTTTTTTCCGAAGAAAAACGAGATGCTGAGCACAAGATTGAGCCGCTCGCTCAGGGTGTTCCAGGTTATCGCCTGACCAACACTTGCAAGCGGCACCGCTACCGCATCGTGAAGACGGTTGTGATTGATTCTCTCCGGGAAGTTCTGCTGCAAAGGATCAAATTCGAGCCCCTTCTAGGATCTTTAAAGGATTACCACCTTTATGCCCTCCTGGCGCCTCACGTGAATGATCAAGGCCAAGGCAATAATGGCTGGTTGGGTGATTACAAAAGCATTCCCATGCTCTTTGCCCAGCGAGAGGATATCGTTCTGGCGCTTGCATGTTCGGCTCCCTTCCTCGGCCGAAGTTGCGGCTATGTTGGCAGAAGCGATGGTTGGTCGGACATAAGCGAGCACAAGCGCATGACCTGGTTCTATCCGCGGGCTATGGATGGGAATCTCGCATTAACCGCGGAGATCGATCTGCAAGCGTGCGGCGGGGATTTTTGTCTCGCGCTCGGGTTTGGAGAGGCTCCTCCGGAGGCGGGGCAACGCTCTCGAGCGACGCTGCTCGAAAAATCTGATTCCGTCGTGAAACGCTATGTCGATGGCTGGCAGCATGTTCAAACGTCATTCTTGGATTTGGGAGAAGGCCAGCAAAATGGCTTCGATACATACCGCGTAAGCACGGCGGTGTTGAGAACACACGAATCGAAACGGTTCCCTGGTGGAATGATTGCGAGCTTGTCGATTCCCTGGGGCGCGTCCAAGAGCGATCACGACGTGGCCGGCTATCACGTTGTCTGGCCTCGTGATTTGGTGCAGGCAGCCGGTGGTTTACTCGCGGCCGGGGACCCGGACAGCGCACGGCGGACTCTTTTTTATTTGATGAGCACACAAGATGCCGACGGCCATTGGCCTCAAAACATGTGGCTGCCAGGCACTCCATATTGGAACGGGATTCAAATGGACGGGACAGGGTTTGTCATCCTGCTTGCCGACCTGCTGCGGCGCACCGGTGAATTATCCACGATCAATCCGTGGCCAACTGTGCGGGCCGCGGCAGCATTTCTTGTCGGGCACGGTCCAGAATCCGAGCAGGACCGTTGGGAAGAGAATGCGGGTTACTCGACTTACACAATGGCGGTCGAAATCGCAGCCCTGCTCGCCGCCGCGGATTTTGCCGACGAAGCGAAGGAAGGAAAACTGGCCGGCTATTTGCGCCAGACCGCTGATACTTGGAACTCCAACATCGACCAGTGGACTTACGCGACCGGCACACAACTCGCTCGTAAAGTCGGAGTCGATGGTTACTATGTTCGTATGGCCCCGCCTGAGGTCCTGAAAACTGGATCAGTCCTGGGTGTCTCTTTGAAAATCAAGAATCAGCCAGCGGACAAGGGAACATTGGCCGCAAGCGCCGTGGTGAGCCCCGACGCCCTGGCGCTGGTGCGCTACGGCTTGCGCGCTGCGAACGATCCGCGAATTGTGAACACAGCCAAGGTTATCGACGCCACGCTGAAGACGGAAGTTTCGACTGGACCCGTCTGGCACCGCTACACGATGGATGGCTACGGTGAGACGAGCGATGGCAGCCCCTTCGGCAACGCTGGAATCGGTCGAGGCTGGCCGCTGCTGGGAGGGGAACGGGCTCACTATGAACTGGCGCGAGGCAATAGGGGTGAGGCACACCGGTTGTTGGGTGTAATGGCGAAACAAACGAGCCCGGGAGGACTTATTCCCGAGCAGGTGTGGGATGCGGCCGATATCCCACAAAGGGAGTTGTTCAACGGTCACCCTTCCGGCTCGGGCATGCCGCTCGCCTGGGCTCACGCAGAGTATGTGAAATTGGCGCGGTCTCTGCGCGACGAGCGTGTTTTCGACACACCTCCGCAAACAGTCGAGCGCTATCAGGTGCAAAAAACCGGCTCTTCGCTTTCTACGTGGCGCTTCAATCACATGGCGAAGCATCTCTTGGAAGGAACGAGTCTGCGAGTCGAGGTACTGACGCCGGCGATTGTGCATTGGAGCGGCGACGACTGGAAAACGGTAGCGGATGTAAAAACGGTGGACTCAGGACTGGGATTGCACTACGTTGACTTACCGACGAATAAACTGCCGATCGGCGGAAAAGTCACTTTCACTTTCTTCTGGCCGGATGCCAACAGATGGGAGGGAGCGAACTTGGAAGTCGGTGTAGCGGCTAAACCTGCAGTGGCCAAGAATGCGGCGGTTAAGAGAGCGTGACGATATTGTAGGAAGGCCAACGAGGGACTTACAGGACCGAGGCTAAATCGCATCGCGGGATGCACTCATGCAAAGGGTTTCGTCATTTAATCCGGCCTCGACTCTGGCACAGCCAATCGCGCATTTGTTCCTCATCATGGGAATCGTGATGATGGCAATCCTTCTGCTCGTCACCAGCCTCGTCCTTTATGCATCTTTCCGGTATCGCCGGCGTCCGGGAGCGAATGAACCACGGCAGGAATTCGGTCGCAAAGGGCTGGAAGTGGCATGGACCATCGCTCCGCTCCTGTTGCTGGTTTACATTTTTACAGTGACGGTCCAAGCCATGCACCGATCAGACCCTGGTATTTCGACCGACCGCCAACCGGATATGGTCATCGTGGGTCATCAGTGGTGGTGGGAGGCTCGCTACACGAGTTCTCATGTTGTGGCCGCGAATGAAATCCATATCCCTGTAGGCAAACTCTTGCTGGTACGGTTGGAATCGGCGGACGTAATCCATGACTGGTGGGTGCCGCAGTTGGGGCGCAAGATGGATGCGATACCTGGCCATCCCAATCTTTTTTGGATTGAGGCCGATGTTCCAGGAACCTATCTGGGAACTTGCTCCGAATACTGCGGGGCGGAGCACGCCTGGATGCGCATTCGCGTCATCGCACAATCACCGGTCGATTTCGAGCGCTGGAGCGAGCATCAGCTTGATATACCATCGCAATCTTACACGGGTGACGCCGCGCTGGGAGCACGGCTTTTCCAGGAACTCACCTGCGCCGATTGTCACACTATCTCCGGCACACCGGCGAGAGCGGACATCGGCCCTAATTTGACGCATATGGCTGAACGCCAGACGCTCGCAGCGGGGCGCCTCGAAAACACGCCTGCGAATCTCGAGCAATGGCTCTCGAATCCTCAGGCTATCAAGCCCGGGATTCATATGCCAAATTTCGAGATGACCCCCGACCAGGTTCGCGACCTCACCGCATATTTGGAGACGCTCAAATGAGCGACACCCCTTACATTTCGGCGGCACCGGCTCTTCCCATGGATCGAGATTCGGAAGAGCGCTCCGGCGTGTTAGGGTGGGTGGCGAGCGTCGATCACAAACGAATCGGGATCATGTACCTCCTCCTAAGCCTCATCTTCTTCGGAGCCGGCGGTATTGAGGCGCTGTTGATGCGCATCCAACTGGCCAGGCCCAACAATGATTTCCTTTCGCCCGACGCATTCAACCAAATCTTCACGATGCACGGCACGACGATGATTTTTCTGGTTGCCATGCCCGTGCTCACAGGGATGGCCAACTATCTAGTGCCCCTGATGATTGGTGCAAAAGATATGGCTTTTCCCCGGCTGAATGCCTTGAGCCTCTGGCTCCTGGTTTTCGGCGGGTTGCTCCTTTATTTCAGCTTTATCGCGGGGGGGGCGCCGGCAGTGGGATGGTTCAGCTATGCGCCGCTCAGCGAGAAGCCATATTCGATGACCAGCGGTGTAGACTACTATGCTCTTAGCCTTTTGGTGGTGGGAATTGCTTCCATCATCGCGGCCATCAATCTCATCGTCACCGTGGCGAAATTTCGCGCGCCGGGCCTGACCATTCGCAGACTGCCACTGTTCGTTTGGATGGTCCTCGTCACGCAAGTTCTCATCCTTTTGGCCCTCCCTGCCTTGAATGCCTCGCTTTCTATGCTGCTGATTGATCGCCTCTTGAACGCCCACTTCTTCGTTGCAAACTCCGGTGGCTCAGCGGTTCTTTGGCAGCATTTCTTCTGGGCCTTTGGACATCCCGAGGTTTATATCGTCGTGCTCCCCGCGTTCGGGATGATCTCAGAAGTAATTCCCGTCTTCTCGGGCAAGGTGATCTATGGTTACGAATTCGTGGCCGCTTCGACGGTTGCGATCGGGGTGCTCAGCTTTCTGGTCTGGGCTCATCACATGTTTGCTGTTGGACTCGGCCATCCAGTTGACTTGATGTTTGCCATTGGCAGCATGCTGATTGCAGTACCCACGGGCGTGAAAATATTCAACTGGATCGCCACCATGTGGGGAGGATCGATCCGATTCACCACATCCATGTTGTTCGCAGTGGGTTTTCTGGTGATGTTTACGATTGGCGGCCTCAGCGGAGTTTCCTTCGCGGCATTTCCTATCGATTGGCAGGTTACGGATACCTACTACTTAGTCGCCCATATCCACTACGTGCTTTTTGGCGGCACTATCTTCGCTGTATTTGCCGGCCTCTATTACTGGTTTCCAAAAATCAGCGGACGCATGCTTTCAGAAACTCTGGGGAAATGGCATTTCTGGCTCATGCTCATTGGATTCAACATGACTTTTCTTGACCAGCATTTCCTTGGGTTGATGGGCATGACGCGCCGCACATTCACGTATCCGAACCTGCCGGGCTGGTTCGCATTGAACCTGATTTCTTCGATCGGCGCGGTGGTCATGGGGTTCGCGGTCGTGGTCTTCGTCTGGAACATCGCCGTCAGTCTCTTGCATGGTGAGATCGCGGGCGACAATCCGTGGGGTGCCTGGACTCTGGAGTGGGCGACCTCTTCGCCGCCCCCGCCAGATAATTTCAAGCGGTTACCGCCCGTTCGCAGCCGCCGTCCACTTTGGGATCTAGCGCACCCGGAAAACCCGGACTGGAAACATGGACGCTGAACGCGCAGAGCGCTTTGTCACGGGCGACATCAATAGATTCGCCATGCTTCTATTCTTGCTTTCCGAAGCGGCTTTTTTCGCATTTCTGATCATCGCCTACGTGTATTTCCATAATGCCGTGAAAGCGGGACCCGACGCAGCGAATTCCTTGGATCCATTAAAGACCGGAATCTACACCGTGGCTCTGCTTGCCAGTAGTTTTACCGTCTGGCGCGCGGAAAAGAGCTATGACTGCGGCCGCAGCCGCGCGTTCGCCGAATGGCTCCTGCTGACGATCCTGCTGGGCGCTGTTTTTCTCGTTGGGCAAGGACGCGAGTACATTCATTTGTACCGGGCTAATGTGACCGTCAGTCGGAATATCTTTGGCAGCACATTTTTCACTCTGACCGGCTTTCATGGATTGCACGTCCTGCTCGGATTAATCGCGCTGGCGATTCTCTTTGGCGTGGCACTTGCGGACCAGAGCGGCAGGCAATCGTCTGCCGTCAGGACGATTGCCACCTACTGGCACTTTGTTGACTGGGTTTGGCTGGTAATCTTTTCTGTCGTCTATATTTGGACTCTCTTTTAAGAGGCGCAACGCATGAGCGGCTGGCAACTTTTTATTTCCGCTTGGGATTGGGAACCTTCGGTCGTGGTGGGCTGCGCGGCCCTCCTATTGGTGTACTTCGCCGCTCTGCGATTCCGGTTTCCAAAAGTCGCGTGGTATTTCATCGCGGGAATCATCGTCTTGCTTCTCGCGCTCGTTTCTCCGCTTGACACGCTCGGGGACACCTATCTTTTCAGCGCCCATATGTTGCAGCACATTCTGCTGATTCTGATTGTCCCGCCCCTATTGCTCTTGGGAATGCCACGGGATCTCGCAGAGCGTGTTCTTCGGCGTCCGCTTACCAGCATGGCGGAACGTGTATTGAGCAAGCCGGTTCTCGCGTGGACGCTGGGCGTGGGAACAATGTGGATATGGCACTGGCCTCCGCTGTATAACGCAGCTCTTGCAAGCGAGCCCATCCACATCGTGGAGCACTTGATGTTCCTTGTCACTGCTACCATTTTCTGGTGGCCGGTGATAGGGCCGATCAAGGAATTGCGCCTGGCTCCTCTCCAGGCCGTGGTTTACGTTTTTGGCGCTTGCGTGGCGCACACCGTCCTGGCGATTCTGCTCACCTTCGCGCCGCTCGGTCTCTATCCCGCATACCTGCGGCCAGTGGACACGCTCCATATTCTTCCGCTCATTCGAGATCGCTGGGGGCTTACTCCACGCGTCGATCAACAATGGGGCGGCCTGATGATGTGGGTGCCAGCGTGCCTGGTTTATCTCAGCGTTTTATTGGCTATACTCGCCCGCTGGTATCAGACGCCGGAGCGGGATGATTTCGTGCCATCGTTCGCCATGACATCTGCGGCGTCTGTTGACGCGGACGAAGAGAGGTCTCATCGAAAAACGTCCGACGTATGGCTGAGCAGCGAGGAATCATGAAGAGTTCGTGGAGATGAACGGCTGGATAACAGCTTGTGTGGTTGTGGTTACCGTCGAGATTGTGCTGCAGACGTCGATTCTGGCAGGAGCGTACTACGGACTCCGGCAAGCGAACCGAAAAATGCATCACGCGATTGACGAGTTGCAATCGAAGCTCGATCCGATTCTATTTCGCGTGACGCACTTGCTTGAGAAATCGGAGGCGAAGATTATCGAAACCATGAAGGACGTCGCGGGAAAGACTCGACGGGCGCGCGAGCGTACGCAGACGATCAACCGAATAGTCAGCGAAGCGACAGAGCGGGTGCGCCTGCAGTTTCTCCCCGTTGACGAGATGCTAACGGTCGCGCTTGAAACGGTGGAAGGCATAAGGGGCCGCATGCGGCGTTCGGCATTAGGTCCGTCGCCGGAAGCGTCAGCGAGGGCGAGGAGCATTCGCACCGGTATCGATTTCAGTCGTTGTGAAAGCGTCCCGCGAGGTCAGCCAGCTAGGGACGAAAAGCCGTCTATTTATCATTCCGCCAGCGCGGGATTATCTTCAGAGTCGCCTATGGAAAATGATTTGAACCACTCCCCGGAATGTTCGACCGTCTCTCGAAGCGACGACTCGTGGAGCGAACCACGACCTCAAAATATTCCCCGGCCAACATATAGTCCGGCCGTGTTAGCGCTTGCGATCGTGTGCCTACTGTGGGGGATCGTGACGACTTACTTGATCTCTGTACTCGGTATGATTTTATTCGTAGTGGGTTTGGCCGGTTGGATCGGAGAACTTCTTCATGAACACGAAGTCAAATAATGCTGAGTCAAAGAATCCGCAGGAACCTCTCCGTCACGAACGGTCCTCTGATAGGGAATTCAGTCGGCGGCGCTTTTTTAATAGGCTCAGCCTCGCGTTAGTGGGCTTCGCCTCTCTTTTGGTAGGCGTGCCAATTGTTGGGTTCTTAGTGGCGCCTCTCTTTCGACCAGCGCCTAGATTGTGGCGGCGGGTGGGGGTAGTCGACGACTTTAAGGTTGGCGATGTCGCGGAGGTCAGCTTTGACGGCACGTCGGCGCTTCCGTGGGCCGGACTAACGAGCAAGACAGCAGCATGGCTTTACCGCCAGGGTGAGCAGGAGTTCGTGGCGTACTCCGTGAACTGCAGTCATCTGGGGTGCCCTGTGAGATGGGAGGCAGATGCCGAGCTGTTTATGTGCCCTTGCCATGGAGGTGTTTATTACAAGAACGGTGATGTCGCTGCGGGACCGCCGCCCAGAGGACTCGTAAAGTACCCGGTGCGTGTGCAGGACGGGCAGGTGGAAATTCTAACGAGCCCTGCACCAATCACCCGATGAACGTCCGATAAATCAGCCTATGCAGATTCTCTTACAACTTTGGCGCTGGTTTGACGACCGAACCGGCGCTTCGGCAGTTTGGAAGGCTACGGCAGGCCATTTGGTCCCCCCGAACACGGGCTGGTGGTATGTGTTCGGTAGTGCCACGCTTGTCGCATTCATCGTGCAAGTTGTCACCGGCATTGCACTTGCTACAATTTACGTGCCGTCCACCGCCAACGCTTACAGCACCCTCCAGTTCATCAGCACGCAAGCAAAATGGGGACATCTGCTGCGCGGCCTGCATTACTTTGGTGCTTCCGCGATGATTTTGCTGGTTGGGATTCACGTCACACGTACCTATCTGATGGCCGCATACAAATATCCGCGCGAAATGAGCTGGTTGAGCGGCTCGGCTTTGCTGTTGCTCATTGTCGGAATGGGTTTCACTGGGCAGCTCCTTCGCTGGGACCAAGTTGCTTATTGGTCCGTTTACATTGCGGCCGAGCAGGCTGGGCGCGTGCCGTTTATCGGCAAAACCATCGCGCATTTTATTCTCGCAGGAGATGCCGTCGGCGGCGCAACTCTCAGCCGATTTTTCGCCTTCCACGTTTTCTTCATTCCTATGCTGATTTTCGGATTTATCGGTGTGCATTTGTACCTTGTGATTCGCAATGGGATTTCCGAGCCGCCAAGAAAAGGGCATCCTGTCGATCCGAAAACCTACCGCGCTTGGTATGAGAACATGCTGAAAAGGGAGGGCCATCCTTTCTGGCCCAACGCCGCCTGGCGCGACGTTGTTTTCGGAGTAGCAATGGTTTTAGTCCTGGTGATTTTGGCATGGGTTATAGGGGCGCCTCATCTATCCAAGCCGCCGGACCCGACGATTCTCGCTGCGGAACCCCGGCCAGACTGGTATTTGCTGTGGTATTTCGCTCTCCTCGCGTTGATTCCTCCGAAACTGGAGAGCTACGTGATGATCCTCGCGCCGCTCGTCTTTGTTCTATTTTTGATTTTGCCGCCGCTGGTTGCGAACAAAGGCGAACGTAGCGCGTGGCGCCGTCCGTGGGCAATTCTGCTTGTGATTACATGCTGGACGATGATCGGCACTCTTTGGATTGAGGGGAAGAAAGCTCCCTGGTCGCCTGACTTTTCCGCGCAGCCATTGCCCGCTAGCATTGTGCATGCGGACAGCGGACCCGTACGGGAGGGAGCGCAGTTATTTCATTCCAAGGGTTGCGAATATTGCCATGAAGTTGCGGGATATGGAGGGCATCGCGGCCCTGATCTCACATTCGTGAGCGATCGCCTTACGGCTGACCAGGAGACGATCCGCATTGTGAATGGCGGAACGAACATGCCTGCGTATGGAGGCAATCTTTCGGCAAATGAATTGAGCGATCTTGTTAGTTTTCTTGGCTCTCGCAAGTCTCATTAGAGTGCTGGAGAGAACAAACGATCCATTCCATTCGGTCAGAAGAGGAGATCTGGCCAGATGACGCCACAAGACTGATCCAATAAAATTGGCAAAGCTACAGATCTTCTTGCGAACGAGCGGACTTTTCTAGCGTGAGTAGAGTTCGATTTCTCACCGAAGAAGAAGAGAAGCGCCTTTGGAAGATTGTTCAGGAGAAGTGGCCGACCCATCGGCCAGAACTGGATCTCGCGCTCAACACGGGTCTTCGGAAGGGAAGCCAATACGGATTAACATGGGACATGGTAGACTGGAAGTCCCGAGAGCTTCACATTCCACGTACCAAGAATGAGGAGCCGTTTTACGCCCCGTTGAACGATGCGCTATTCGTGCGCTCACGACGGTTTTGAAATCGGGGATGGTAGGGACGAGTCTTTACGTCTGTCAAAACGGGCGAGCCTCTCGAAAATGGCCGTTATTGGTTCGACGATTCGGTAACAGAAGCCATGCTTAGAAACTTTCACTGGCATGGCTTGCGTCGCAGGTTTGCGAGTCGGTTGCGAATGAAGGGAGCGCCGCTCGAAGGCATGGACGTGCTGGGGCACAAGATTTTGACGATGATGAGGCGTTACGCACATTTCAGTCCGAGCGAATTGCATGCTGTGGTGTCCTTGCTTAATGCAACTGACTCGGTAACTGACACCGAGCAGCTCGCTCAAGCAAGCGGTGTCGCACAAGTCCCTGCGCAGTAGACAGTTTAGGGGCGTAGCTCAGTGGT
>JBAQYT010000206.1:0-6394 GCA_049787175.1 Candidatus Acidiferrales bacterium
AAAATCCCGCCAGATGCGCCACGCGCGCCAGCGCCGTTGACACGTGCCCGCCGCCGAACAAATACAATTTCGGTTGCGGCAAAATCGGCTCGACAAAAATCTCCAGCGTCCCGCCGCAAATCAGCCCGGCGTCGTACGCCGCTTCATTGTTCAGGCTGAACGTCATCTTCCGCGGCATCTCTTCGCGAATCACTTCCTTCGCCGCGGCCCACACTTCCGCTTCCACGCACCCGCCGCCCACCGTCCCCACAATCGACCCATCGTCGCGCACCAGCATCCGCGAACTTTCGTAGCTCGGAATCGACCCGTTCGTATGCACAATCGTAGCCAGCGCCCCGCGCTGCCCCGCGCGCCTCATCCGCACGATTTCTTCGAACAGGTCCATATTCTTTTCCGGTGCTTTCAGGTTACGGCTCGCGCCCGCACCTGTCAATCGCCCCGCAGGCCGGTTTGGTGTGGACTTATGATAATCGCCGGCGGGCGTGGGTGTCCGTAAACGGACAGAGGCGCGAAAAAAAGCGCGAAAAAACTCGATTAGAAATGACCTCGTTCGTTTCTTTTCAGTGAGTTGCATGAAGTTCTAATTTCCCATAGAAACTCGATTAGAATTTCGAAGGTGCACAAAAAGCGAAAAGCCGCGTCGCCGCGGCTTGTGTCCTGTCTGCACCTGCTAAGTCATGGGCAGAGTGCAAGTTAAACGTACAGGCTGATGTATACCATACAGTCAACTAAAAGGCAAGCAAAATCGCTAAAAATAAGGACGAACACCGCGCCCGACGGCGCGCGAAGCGGAGGGTTTAGGATGGTGGCGGTGAGGGAAGGAAAGGCGGAAGGGAGTTTACGAGTTTCACGGTTTCGAGGCTGACGGTGATGACTTGGCCGACGAGCCGAAGGATGTATTGCGGATCGTCGGCGCGATTTGGGTCATTGGTGATGCCGCTGCGCTTGTCGGTTGAGACCTGATATTGGTCGATGACCCAGTCGAGGGCAGAGCGGTTGCCGAGGCGGTATTCAAAGGTCTCGGGCGGGATGCCGGAGAGAGTGAGGAAGTCGTTGTAGGCGATCTGCGTCTTGTCCTTGCTGAGGCGCATCTTGGTGACGCAGTAGTCGAGTTTCTTGCCGGACTTTTCGATTTTCGCAAGCTTGTATTCGGGCTGCTTTTCATAGTGGACGTGGATTTCTGCAAGGCGCTTGCCCGTTTTGACGAATGCGCGGAAAACGTCAGTGTCTTTCGTCCCTGCCTTACCAGAGACGAACGGGATGCGCGGGAGTTCGCGGCGAAGGTTGGCGGCGTAGCGTTCGCGATACTCGGGATGATGCAGGACGGCGTAGACGTAATGGAAGATGTCCCATTTCGTGATCGATTTGTCGGCGTAGTGCGAGCGGAACTGTTCGAGCGCCCAGTCGGTGATGTTCTCGCGTCGAGTGGCCGCGCCATCGTCGTAGTTATAAAACGGAAAGCATTCCGTGCTGCATCCTGCTCCTGATAGGTGGAGGTCCGCCAGTCCGTCGGCCGTAAGAGTGTGGAATGGCCGCTCTGAACCTGGGCCGGGCAAGCCGATGAGCGTGTTCGCACTTTCTGCGCTGGGCACGATGACCGGGAATTTGCCGCGCCTGTGAGTGAGCAGGCGGTCAAAGTAGACGTATTCCTTGCAAAAAGGCCTGTAGAGACACGACCGGAAGTTCTCTTTTTGAACGACAGCTTTCTGTCCTGATAAAAGCGCCTGTTTCAGGCTGCTGCTCCACTTAATGCGTTGTGGGTCGTTGCTTACGAAGCCATCTGCTGTTGGATTTTTGGTTCGGTCGGAATCTTGCCAGCGGTTAAGCTCCGCATTGTAATTCTCGGCTAGCCGCTCTACGTTTTTGCGAAGCTCAATTGCGTCAAAGTTATAGACCCACTCGTCCCTCGTGGTTTCGACGCCCCGGCTGTAGAGTCCAAAAATCGCAGACGTCTCGCTTCCCGACTTTGTTTCTGGATTCCCGATAGACAAGAAGGCTTGGAATCCGTCGTTCGTTTCATTCGGCAGCCAGCTCTGATCGTCTTGGAGGGGGATTTGGGTCCACTTCATCGCGGCATATTTGCCCGCGTCGTCGAGGACCTTGTATTTCTGCTCCTTCCGAAGCGGGTCGGCAAGTTTGGCGTAGTGTACGGTGCAGGGTTGGTTCGTCTTGCGTCTGATTAGAATGTTGATACTCACCCCAACTTGGATGCCGAAGACATTGTGCGTTGTGCCGGAAAGCTTCGGGTTCCTTCTCACGTTTCCGCCGAGATCTAGGATGTAAATCTCGCTGAAGTCGCGTGCGAGGTGTTTTCGCATGCCGTCCGCGGCGACGGAGTGTGTGAATCCGCTGTTGGTGACGAACGAGAGGACGCCCTCTGGACCTATACGGTCGCTCGCCCAGCGGATTGCCTTTATGTAAGGATCGGCAAGGGCGTTCTTGTTCTGAGCAGTCGAATCGCGTCCGTAGGTATCCGCGATGCGTTTGTCAGTCGTCGGGTA
The DNA here is from genome assembly GCA_049787175.1 of Candidatus Acidiferrales bacterium. Classification (GTDB taxonomy): domain Bacteria; phylum Acidobacteriota; class Terriglobia; order Acidiferrales; family UBA7541; genus DAHUXN01. The sequence continues at coordinate 2,502 of JBAQYT010000206.1, forward strand.
CTTTCGATTTCGATTGTTGTCGTTTTCATCTGCTTGCCACGCGTTGTAAGGCGGGTTACCAATAATTACAAATATAGGCGACTCCTTCTGCCTGCGAACGCGGTCGGCGTTTTCTGCTGTCATGAAGCTGAATTTACTCTGATCGGCTTCGGCTAACTCGAACGTATCGACGAGACAGATGCCAGGAAAGGCTTTGTATTCGCCGGTGCGGTCGAAGAAAGCGTGCTCGATGTTCATGCTAGCAATGTAATAAGGCAGGAGCATGAGTTCGTTGCAGTGCAATTCGTTTTCGTATTTGTAGGGCAGGTCAGTTGCCGGAATTTCCTGCATGATGCGGACGATGAAATTGCCGGTACCGACGAAAGGGTCGAGAATGTGGACGCCTTTATCGCCGAGCGAGCGGCCAAATTCCTTTTGCAGAATTTCCTCAACGCTGCGGACCATGAAATTGACGATGGGCTGGGGCGTGTAAACGATGCCGTGCGTGTCTGCCTCTTTGGGTGAGTAGCCCTGGAAGAAGCGCTCGTAGACTTTGTTCAAGAACGCCTGTTTTTCGGAGAAGCTGGAGGTCTCTTCGGCGCTGCGCTCGATGGCTTTGTAGAAACGGTCGAGACCGCTCAGGAATTCATCGCGATTGAAGGCGCGGCGAGTGAGTTCGGTGATGACCTTTTCGATTTCAGCGGCGACAACGTTGCGGCGGGTGAAGTCGGGATTATTGAAGATTTTGCGGAAGATGCGCTCGGTGAGCAGATGCTGGACGAGCATGCGTTCGACGGCTTCCTGCGAGAGGTTGGGATTGATGGCCTGACGGCAGAGGGCGTAGAAGTCGTCGAAGCTGCGAACGAAGGCCGGATTGCGGCGGCGCTCTTCGTCGATGAGTTTTTCAACGGCACCTGAAAGTTCGGGGATGCGTTCGGAGAAGTCTCCGACGGCTTCTTCCCATTCAACGATGTGGGGCGCTTTGTAATCGAAGAAAGTGTTGACGACGTAGACGAGCGCTTCGGGCTTGACGATGCTGTCGTCGAAAATTTTGGCATTGCCCTGATAGAGGATGGCGCGCTCGGGGGCCTGGAAAATGATGTTGTCGCGGGGATAGCCCTTGTCGAGTTTGCGCGAGACCTCTTTTGCCAGATCGTCCTGCTCGTCTTTGGCTTCCCAGTAGCCGTAGGGCAGGTGGTACATGTCCACCATTGCGCCGTCGACGATCACGGACGAGCGGGCGCGTTCAATGCGGTATTCGGGGACGAGAGTGAGCTTTGGAGTGGCTTTCCGGCCGCATGCGGCGAGAAGCGTTTGGAAGGCGCTGCGCACGGCGCCTTCGTGGTCGATAGAGAGTTGGCCGAATTGATGGAGCGTGTCGTAGTAGGCTTTGACTGCGGCGTGGGCCGGCTTCAGGGACAGAGACATGCGCGAGGGATATTAGCAAAGTGAAGTGCGGGATGCGACCACCTTGCGCGGATGAGGAAGCGCAAAAGGAAACGGACGTTTGATCAGTGCCAAACGCGCACTGTCCGCTGCACGCTGACGACTGGCCACTTTCTTTCCCCTCCACGCCACCAGAACTCCCACCCTTTGCAAAAACCGCAAAGGATGGGCCACCCAAGAATTGCTCCTTTGCGGTAAACTCCTGCTTCGCTCTTCCACGGAGACTCTCCATGAAAGCAGTCATCTTCACCCAGCACGGCGGCCCGGAAGTGCTCACGTACACTGACGTGCCCGAGCCGAAGCCGCGCGCCGACGAAGTCCTCGTCCGCGTTCGCGCCTGCGCCTTAAACCATCTCGACCTTTTTATTCGCAACGGCATTCCCGGCATTCAGATCCTGATGCCGCACACCGTTGGCCACATCAATGGCAGCGACATCTCCGGCGAAATCGCCGCCGCCGGCGAACTCGTCACCGGCATCACTCTCGGCGAAAAGGTTCTCCTCCAGCCCGGCATTTCCTGCGGACGCTGCGCCGCCTGCCTCGCCGGCAACGACAATCTTTGCCGCAAGTACACGCTCCTTGGCTATCTCGTCAATGGAGGCTATGCCGAATACGTCTGCGCCCCCGCGCGCAACGCCGTACCCATCCCCGCCGGCCTTTCTTTCGAAGAAGCCGCCGCGATTCCTCTCGTTTTCCTCACCGCTTGGCACATGCTGGTTACCCGCGCCAAACTTCAGCCCGGCGAAGAAGTTCTCATCCTCGGAGGAGGCAGCGGCGTCGGCACGGCCGGAATTCAAATCGCCAAAATCCTCGGCGCGCGCGTCATCACCACCGTCGGCGCGGAAGAAAAAGTTGAAAAACTTCGCGCCCTCGGCGCCGACGAAGTCATCGTGCACACGCGCCAGCAAATTCGCGCCGAAGTGAAGCGCTTCACCAACAACCGCGGCGTCGACGTGGTCTTCGAACACGTCGGCGAAGCCACTTGGCCGCAAAGCGTCGCGTCGCTCGCCGTCAACGGCCGCCTCGTCACCTGCGGAGCCACCACCGGCTTCGACGCCAAAATCGATTTGCGCTTCCTTTTCAGCCGCCATCTCTCCCTTCTCGGCTCCTACATGGGCAGCAAAGCCGAACTCTTCCCCGTCCTCGATCTCGTCTCCCGCAAGCTCCTCCATCCCGTCCTCGACAAGGTTTTCCCCCTCGCCGAAGCCGCCGCCGCCCACAAGCGTCTCGAGCACCGCGAGCAGTTCGGAAAGATTGTCTTGAAGGTCTAACGTTTTCCTGTTTTTTCCTAGCGGTTTCCTGTTCGTCACTCGTCACTGCTTTCCGTGTCATTCCGAGCGAGGATGCGACGAGCATCCGATGCGCCTTTCGCATCCCGGACGCTTCTGCGGGACGAGGAATCTGCTGTTTCTTTGCCTTTGCGGGTGCCCCATCCTTTGCGCCCACGCTGCTCCTGCAGCGCAAGTTAAAAGCAGACGCAAAGGGTGGGAGCTTTTGCTGTCGCCTCGTAGGGGCGCTGCTTGCTGCGCCCCGCGCGACTCTCCGAGTCGCGTCTCCACGCTTTCTTCCTCGCAAACATTTGCACGATTTCATAACTGGAATTCCAATCATCTAATCCAAAAAACAGTTTGGCATTCGAGTTGCGCCGCCATACTATAGGGTCAGTTTGTTGAGTGGGCTTGCAAGTCGAATTGGGGTGTCAGCTTAGGCGAGGGGCAGTGAGGGGGGCCATGTCCATGGATTTCCTGCTTCGTTCCGCGAAATATTCTCTGGCGGTCACGATTTTCTGCGCACTCTTCTTGCCCAGATGCGCTCAAGCCGATCCAGCCGATGTCACCATAAACTTCTCCGGAAACGCTGTTTGCAATATACCCAGTCCGGTTTCCGGCGGATGTTTCGCGCAAGGGACGTTCACCGGCACGTTTCAGTTTGATCCCGGCACTGAATCCGTCGTCGGCCCATGGTCTTTCCTTTCGAGTCTCGATGGCACTCCATTCTCCTCGAGTAACGGTGACATGGCTTCCGTTTCCGAGTTTGCTGGCATGGATGATATTTCTTTCTTCGGACCCGACGGCGGCCCCGAAGTTGCCTTGAATCTAGTTTTCAGTTCCGCGCAGTTACAAATTCCGGAGGCCGCGTTCCTCGAGGTCTGTGGAAACTCTCAAGCGGACTGCTCCTTCGGCCAATTTGATACCGGCGTCGTTCCCGAGCCATCCTCGCTGTTGCTGCTCGGCACTGGCCTCCTCGCCCTCGGCCCGCTCCTTCTCCGCCGCTCTTAACGTTGTCTCCCGCCTGCCCTGAGGAACGAAGGGAACCCAGTCGCCCTTCGCGACTGGTGTGAGGAATCTGCTGTTGTCTTTTTGGAGTGCGGCGGTCCGCGGGTGCCCCATCCTTCGCGTCTTGTGCGAAGGGTGGGGGGCTCACTCCACGGAATTTGTCATAGCTGTGTCACACCTGGTGCGTGTCAC
>JBAQYT010000209.1:0-10427 GCA_049787175.1 Candidatus Acidiferrales bacterium
GCGAAGCGGCGAACGGATTCGAGCGCGCGAAGGGGCGAAGCCCCTCAGCGGGCCGGAGGCCCGCGTCATACATAGCCAGAAGAGAGAGTCGCGCGCCGAGCTTCTCGCTCGCCTCGATGCGATTGAGAAGCGCAATGCGGCGATCCGCACTGCTAACGATTCCGCGTCTGCTGAATTCGGAACTGCTTGCGAGCCTCTGCGCGGGGAAGCCGCGCTTTTACTTGTCAACAAGCGGATAACTGGCCATGAGTGAGGTTCGAAGCAATTTCGATGGCTTGCTCGCGGGGCCGCCTCGCGCGGCGATTCCCGATTTGCCCGCGAGGGAGGGAGCGTGCGTGTCCGGCCAACGGACACGAATTGCCGATACGGGCGAGGGCGCACGCTCATCGTTTTCGGCTTTAGTTTGCGAGCATTGCAGCAGTTCTTCTCAGAATTTAGCGGCGGCGCGGTATCACGTAGCGAAGCTCTGCGCTGTTTTGCATCCGCTGGCGGCTTCGATGGTTTCAGAGTCGATAGACTCATCTGCGTCTGGTGATTTCGATTCCAATCCCGAATGGAAGCGCTTCGGATTTCGGGGTGAGGTCGCTGAGGTTTTGATGGCCGCTGCTCGGGAATGGAATCAGCGCGGCGCGGAATCCGGCGATGCCAAGATCGAGCGGAAGGCTCTCCGGTTAAAGCGCAAGGCCATTCGTTTCGCAAACTGCGGGCGGCTGGGCCGTTCCGCTATTTGCTCACTGTATCCGTTCGATCACAAATTTTATGCGCCGCACGATTGCGGGACGGATTTTTGCATGAAGTGCGCTCAGGGCCAGCGGCGAAGTCTCTTCGAGAAGTACCTCCAAGTCATCCTGAAGGCAATTGGTAGCGGCATTCCGAAAGATTGGACACTAGCGCGCGTGACATTTTCTCTTCGCTCGGATGGAAGCGCTATCACGCCCGAAAGGGTTAAGCGGTTTAATCAGGCGGTTAGGTTCGCTATCCGCAAGTCACTACGCTCTCGGAGTGCTTACGGGTTCCTATTTTGTGATGAGGTCGGATTCGAGAAGCGAGGACACTTGCCTGATGCGCTGCGCGTCGCGCATGGTTTGAATCTTCACTGCCACGGCCTTTATTTCGGGCCTTACGTGGATTGGAAGCGCACGCGCGACTTCTGGAGGGCGGAAACAGCCAAGCGATTCGGAGAAGAGAGCACGGGATTTTATATCACGCGAGTTAAGGGATTTCGTCAGAATCCAGAGCGCGCTGCACGATGGGCGCTGAATCACCTGCTCAAATATCTTTCCAAGCCGCCAGCGGTCACGGCGGACAGGCTCGCTGCCCTAATTATTGCATTCGATGGTACGAAGCGGGTTCACGCGCTCGGGAAATTCTATGGGAAGTGCCCGAAAAAAGAAGCGGCGAATTGCCCATGTCCAACTTGCAAGCGCATGGGGCTGCAAAAAATCGGCGTGCTCTCGTTTGACGCGAAGGTTCTCCCGAATGGCGGAAGCATCCCGCGCTTGTCCCTTGTCAGTGATTTAGAAGCGCAAGGCTATCTGCCTTTGCATGGCGACGGACGTACTACGGATTTTGGCGATGTCCTCGCAGCGGATGGAGCGAGTCCGTGACACAAACCGCGACAATCCGGCTGGCGCGAACCGCGGGGCGACAACGCGGAGGTGTGTCCGATGCGCTCGATAATCGGGAAAACAGGAAAAATAGTGGTGCTCTACCCCTACCCATTCCCGAAAAACCGCTCTGCGCCGTCCGTAGCGCGTCTGTTGTGGCAATTTTGGGGGATTCTAATACAGATAACTGTGATAGGCTGCGCGCCGCAGAAGCAAGGCGGGCTACGGAGAATGGAGAATCCGTGGCGCGTCCAAGATGGCAAGGTGGTTGGCTGTTCCAGAGAGGAAAGAAAAATCCCGTGTGGGTTGGACGATTCCGCGAGGACTATATCGCTGACGATGGTTCTCGCCAGCGGCGCGAGCGTTCCGTTGTTCTGGGGCTTGTCCGCGAGTTGGGAAAACGGGAGGCGCAGCGGCGGTTGTCGGAGCGGCTGGCCGAAATAAATCAGGGTAGGCACAAGCCGGAAGTGATGCTCTCGTTCGAGCGTTTTGTATTGGAGCGTTTCGAGCCGAACATCTTTCCGGCGCTTCGAGTTTCCACGGCGAACGGCTACCGCTGGACGATTCGAGGATACCTGCTTCCCGTGCTAGGTAAAGTGCCTCTGCCGCAGATCGGTGCGGCGGATGTTCAAATGCTCCTGTCGTCGCTGTCGAAGAAGGTCGCGCCGCGCACGGTTCTTTCGGTTCGGAATCGTCTGCGGAAAATCTTCGGAGTGGCGAAGAGTTGGGGCTATATCGCAGTGAATCCAGCCGATGAGGTTCAATTGCCCGCGCTGTGCGATGTCCGAGAGAAAATCGTGCTTACGCCAGAACAAATGCGCCGTTTGCTCGATGAATTGCCGGAGCCGCATCGTACGATGGCCCTGGTAGCCGTGCTCTCTGGGCTTCGGCGCGGCGAGTTGTTCGGTCTGCGATGGAAGAGCGTGGATTTTTCCGAGGGTTCGATTCTCGTTTGCGAATCGAACTACCACGGCCAGCAATCGCAGCCAAAAACTCGCGCGTCGCGTCGCATGGTTTTTGTGGATTCCGTCGTGCTCGAAGCTCTGCGGAAAATTCAGCCGGAGACTTGCGATCCGAACGGCTATGTTTTTTCTTCGGGCCGGGGCACGGCGCTCAATCCAGAAAATGTTCGCAGCCGCGTACTGTATCCGGCGTGCGAGCGTGCGGGAATCCCGCGTGTGGGCTGGCATTCGTTTCGTTACACCTACACGACGTGGGGAAACGCGACCGGCGAGAATATTAAGGCCTTGCAGAATCAGTTGGGTCACACGGACCCAAAGGTAACGCTTTCGGTGTACACGCAGCCCCAGCCGGAAGCACAGCGGCGGCTGGCGAGCAAGATCGCCGAGGTTTTGCTCCCAGTTGCTCTCAAATCTGAGAGCAGTGAGGAAATCGCAGTTGACCAACGTTTGCCAATTCAGTGAGATGAATGGCGGGGACGACGGGACTCGAACCCGCGACCTCTGCCGTGACAGGGCAGCGTTCTAACCAACTGAACTACGTCCCCGCAAGCTAAACGGAATGAAGCGGACACTGGTGGGCGATGTGCGATTTGAACGCACGACCTTCCCGGTGTAAGCGGGATGCTCTAACCTCTGAGCTAACCGCCCATAACATGCTATCCGAAGGTTCGCTGAGCGTCAACCGCGACTGTAACGGTTTATTTCTTTCAGTTTTTCGGGGACGATTTCGGCAGTGGGCCGGTTTGAATTTTGACTCCATGTGTCACGATCAAAAAATTCAAACTGACCCACCACCATGATTTTCATCGGCTTGACGTTGTGGTACTCGCCAAGTACACTCGATATTGCAGCCAAACAAAACAGATGCTTCTTTCTCGCGATTTCGTCGGCTACATGTCTAAGGAAGTGGTCAAGCGCCTCGTGGACCGCCAAATGATTGAGGCCAAGTCCGTTGAGCATCTCTCCGAGCGAGTGCGCCAGACGATGGCCGATGAGCTCACTGTAGAGGATCGTCTGAACGAAGAAGTGCGCGACATCCTTGCACAGCACAACGACGAAATGCGCAAAGTTGGGGCCTCCTACCAGGAAATGTATAAGAAAGTGAAGGGCGAACTCGCGCGCCAGAGGAAGTTGATTCTTCGCTGATGCGACTGACCCGCGAAAAGACGGTACGCCTCTCGCACCGAGTCATTGACCTTCTTGTTTCCATCGAAGATGTGGACTTTGTCGAGGACCGCGATACCATTCGCCAGGAAATCGTCACCATTTTGCAGGAATTGCTGAAGCAGGAAGAGCAAGTCGACGCAGAAGCGCGCGCCAAGATCGCTTCGCAGAAAAGGGAAATTCTCGAAGGCAGCGAAGAATGGGATATTCTCTACCGTCGCTATTACAGCGAGTCGCTCAAGCGCATGGGCATTGCGGACCTCGCAGAACCGCGCAGGCTATAACTCCCTGAATAAGAAAAACCTCCGCCAGACCTTTTCGAGGCCAAGCGGAGGGTTATGTTTTAATCGATGGGCGTTGCAATAGAGCCCGCGTTTCTGCGCCTAGGAAGTGTAGCGTCGAAAAGCGAATCCAACCCCCAATAGGCCGGTTCCGAGCAAGAGTAGAGTGGATGGCTCGGGAGTAGCGCCGGCGTTTACGTGCAAATCCGCACTGTCGACTGCGCCGCCGGTGACCATGAAATGCACGGTTGACTGCCCCATTCCAGCAGCGCCGCCCAAAGCGGATTGAACTCCGGCAGACAGTGTGGTCCAGTTAACGTTGAACGTCAGCGTCTCGTCTCCGCCGAAGCTGCTTTCACTTGTCTTGAGAATGTTTCCGGAAAGCGAGTTTCCATCGCTGGCGGTGATGGAGATTGAACCTATTCCAGCACTGTTGGTCGTGAACATTGCGGTGTACGCTTCGGTACCGTCGAAACTGCTTTCCAGCCCGATACCTGTACTCGTGAATGCGAGGGCCCCCGTTCCTGTGATGGTACCGCTGCACAGGTTCGTCGACGGCGCGCCGCACGAGAAATCGATAGAACCGGCGTTTGCCCGTGGTACGAATGTAGCAAGCATGAACAGGCAGGCGCCTGCAATCCCTGCCTTAACGATCGTTTTTACCATTTTGTAGTCTCCTACGAGATTTCTCCGCGAGGGCTGCTCCGAAGGAATCCCGCCCTGGAAGTGAGGAGCAACCGCAGTGCCAAACGACGCAACCTCTTCGGAATTTGCAGGCTCAGCTAAGTCCAGTATTAACAATTATTCACGGAGGCTCGAAATTTACCGCGGCAGCGTTCCGCCGACGAAGCTGTTGATTCCAGTAAAGTGGGGAACACAGTGCGCATGCTTTTGTGTACATGATTATTATTACGGAGTCTTCCCACAAAAAAGTAAGGGGAAAAAGGGCATTCCGCTCACAAAAAAAGGTGGCCTGGAAGGGCCGCCTTTTCCTGCGCGAATGGGTATGTTATTTCAGTCGGGCCGGCGCTTCAGCACGGGCGCATTGTCATCGCCATTATCCGTTCCCGGCTGCTGATTCTGAGCGTTTTTCTGTTCCGCTTTGCTTTTCAACGTGGGCTTCCCATCGCGCGCTTCCTGAATCCTTTCGCCTGATTCCAATCGCAGGAGCCGGGCTTTCACCGCATCGAATTCAGAAGTTGTCACGATGTATTCGGGGCGCGACGGAAGTATGGTAGCAATCTCCTTTTGCGCCGCGATGATGCGGTCCGGTGTGGGCGGGTGGGTATCGAAAATCTTAGGAATCGTTCCTGGCTGCTTCTTTTCTTCAGCCTCGACCTTTTCAAAGAACGCAACAAACGCATTCGGATCGTAGCCTGCCTTGTACATGTACTGCAATCCGAGGTAATCGGCCTCGCGCTCTGCATCGCGGCCAAACTTCAAATACGTCATCGGAATTGCGAAATTCATTCCTTCGTAGATTCCGTATCCAGCCAATGTGCCGGGCAAAGTCATAATGAGCGGGATGGATGCAATCTGCATGATGTTCGCTTTTGTGGCATTCCGGGTTTGGTGCCGCGCGGCGACATGCGCAATCTCATGCGCCATCACTCCAGCGAGTTCCGATTCCTCATCGGCATGTAGGATCACGCCGGTGTTGACATAGAAAAAGCCACCGGGGAGAGCGAAGGCATTGATGTGCTCATCATCGATCACCTTGATGGTGAAGGGCACCTCGGCATCAGAGTTTCGCACCAGGTTCTGCCCGACTTTGTTAACGTAGCCCACGATGACCGGATCCTGGATCAGTTTCGAAACTTTTTCCACTTCCTGCGAGAGCTGTTTGCCCAGCGCGATTTCGCGCTCAATGGAATACATGTCCGGCCCGTGCCCTACTTTTCGATTGCCGATCGCGTTTACGTCAGATTCCGTACCTGGCTTTACCGTGTCGGATTGGGCCAACGCAGCTGGGGCGCAAATAACAATCGCCAGAAGGAAAACTGCAAAACTCGTGGAGGTTCTCTTCATTAGATCTTGCCTCCTTGCTGATAGGGGGAATTATACACCCCCGCCGGTTACTGATGCGTAAGGAATTCGATGCAGGATGGCCGGAAAGAGTTTCTTTCTCTCGGATACGAGAGGTCCGCTTGCGGGGGGCCCCTCTTGGTGTCTATGAAAACCTGCAGATTTAGTTCTATTGACGCTGTTTGTTGTTCTATTTACAGTGCTTGTTAGCGGTATGGCCCTCAAGAAAATACAGGTCGGTCAAGTCTGGAAGAAGGACGATACGGGTGACTCGTATCTAGTGACCAAGGTCTATAACGAGGCGTTGGCCACGTTTGCCGTGCTGCGCAAGGCAGGGTCCGAAACAGAGGCTCCTTTGCGGATTCGCATCGCTCATGCGGGGCCGTCGCCCAGCCTTCCCGGCTTCCGCTTCGCGCAAGAATCGGAAGAGTTTTAGGCCGGTCCGCGGGGTCCCTGATGGCCGACTGCTTTCCGAAGATGTTCGCTCATGCAGGGCGAATAGGCCGCATCTTGTTAGCGTTCTGCCTCGTGCCAGCTTCGGCTTTTGCCACAACGATCATCGCGGTACGCACGGCAGAATTCGTCATCATTGCCACGGACAGCAAGGCAACATACCTAGGGCAAGCCGGGCCTCCCACGGTCTGCAAGATTTATAACAACGGGCGACTTTATTTCGCCGCGGCTGGCCTGGATCATGACGCGCGCCGCAATTTCTATGTGAAGGACATTGTTGCGCGGAGTCTTTTACCCTCGGCGAACTTCGATGATCAAGTCGCGCGCGTTGAGAACGCCATTTCCCAATCCTTGATGACGGAATTGAGCCGCTTGCAACGAGAGGATCCGGGCACCTACGCCTTCACGATGCACAGCAGCAGAGAGGTGGTTAGTCTGGTCCTCGCTCAATATCAGGGTGGAGTGCCGCATCTCGCGGCGCGCGGATTTGGATGGATCGCAAATCCGGCTCCTGGGATAAAGATTGACCGCATCACATGTCCGGGCGACTGTCCGGATGGCCGGGAATTGGTTTCGCTGGGAGAGAAAACCTTCGCCGAAAAATTCATGCGGGAAAATGCCGGCGAGGATTTCGACTTCCCCGCGCTCGCCGCGAAACTCGTCCAGCTTGAAATCGACAATTCGCACGGCGACGTAGGCCCGCCGATTAACGAAATGCGGCTCGACAAAGGCGGCATTACTTGGATATCGAATGGCGCGGGCTGCCCGGTTGCCGCGCAATGATTGCCAAGCGCTCCAGCGCTGCCGGGATTTTCTAGCGGGCCTGAACTATTCTTTTGGTTTGTATGTGCCGAACTTCGTGGCAATTGGCTTGAGCGTGGGATAAAACTGCACGAAAGTGTTGTCCACTGCGCCGTGCTGGCTGTGGCATTGCCAGCACGCTTCCTTCGGATTCGCTGGCGCGCTCTGTCGATCCAAGCCAAAGCTGAAATAGGACCACTTCTCCGGAAAGCGGCTTTCGTCTTTCACGGCCGCTGCGATTCCTTGCAGGTCCGACTGAAAATGGCCGCCCTTGTTGATCGAGCCTTTGCTCGACGCTGTGCGCTCTTCGAGCACGAATATGGTCTTATCCGGCCATCGGCCCGTGGCGACAAACGCGCGATATGCACTCGGCGTGACGAAAACATTTGTGAAAGCTGGAGGAGTGTTTGGATTCGGGCTGTACGCCATCCCCAACCCCGAAGACAAATAAATCCATTCGCGATAATTCCGCGGACGAACCAGATGGTTTCCATCCGTGTATTGCGGTTGATTCCCGGCAGGCGCCAAGTGGCCAGCGTGCTGCGCAATCAATCCGCCCGTCGCAACCATTGCCAGCATCAAGGTCATTGTCTGTCGCATGTTTTCTCGCTCAGAATTCGATGCAATGAGAAACTCAAAGGCATCCCGTTTTTATACGGATTTCTAGACCGATCGCACCGGAATCTTCACGACGTCTTCCACCTGCATGATCTCCCGCACCAGAAAGGGCTCCGCATACTTGACGCCGATCATGCGGCCATAATGCCGCGAGGTCAGATTCACGCGATCTTCCAACTCATCGAGCGGCAGATGCACTTTCGACTTGCTGGCTCGTTTCTTGGGCCGGAACTGTGATTGGTACGCCAAAATAGCCCGCCGCCGCCGCTCGAACTGCGCGGTAATATCCACTGCAAACGACGGCCTTACTGTCTCGTCGTAGGTGGTGGCATACAAAATCTTGAACGGCCTGAACGCTTCGCCAGGAATCGCCAGTTGCTTCAAGCCAGCAAGAAAGCATCCCTCGTAGGACAGTTTTGCGGCGTTGTAGTGATCTGGGTGGCGTCCTTCCCAGTAGGGCAGAATCACCGTGTGCGGTTGCCACTCACGAATTTTGGCCGCCACGGCCAACTTATACTTTTCGCTGACTTCAAGGCGCGCATCAGGCAGCCCCAGATTCGCGCGCATCGCCAAGCCCATAATTCGCCCCGCGCGCGCCGCTTCGTGAAGGCGTGTTTCGGGCGTCCCGCGCGTTCCCATTTCGCCGCGCGTCAAATCGAGAACGCCCGTTTTATATCCGTGCTGCGCCATCTTGATGAGCGTGCCTCCGCAAGTCAGCTCCACGTCGTCCGGATGCGCCGCAATCGCCAGCAAATCGAGTCTCATTCCGCCTCCTGCAATGGTTGCTGCGCCGATTCTATCGTCTGCCTGAGAGCGCCGTCAAAACGGTTGGCCTGAGCAAGAGACGATGTTAACGTAATTTGCTGGTAGGAGTCCCCAATGCCTCATGCACTCGAAGGTCGCGTCGCTTTAGTCACTGGCGGCGCTAAACGAATCGGCCGCAGCATCGTGGAAAAGCTCGCAGCGGAAGGCGCGGATATCGTCATCAATTACGCGTCATCGCAGGTGGAGGCGGAAAGCCTCGCCTCGGATGTTCGCAAGCTCGGCCGCCGGGCCCTGGCCATTCCTGCCAACGTTTCCAAGAAACAAGATGTCCAGCGCATGTTTCAAACCATCGAGCGCGAGTTCTCGCGTCTCGATATCCTTGTGAACAATGCCGGAATGTTTTTCACTGCGGATTTTCTGGACCTGACCGAAGAGCAATGGGACACCATTATGTCCACAAACCTAAAATCCCAATTCTTGTGCGCGCAGGCTGCCGCGCCCTTGCTCAAGAAAAGCGGGCACGGACGCATCATCAACATTTCTTCGCTCGGCGGAATGCTTCCCTGGCCCAAATTCACGCATTATTGCGTTTCCAAGGCGGGAGTCATCATGCTGACGCGCTGCCTGGCTCGCGCGCTCGCACCGGAAATTCTGGTAAACAGCATCGCGCCAGGCACAATTCAGTTTCCCGGAGAAGAACCCGACGAGGAATACATCAAGCGCGCACCGCTGCACCGCACCGGCAAAGGTTCGGAAATCGCGGAAGCCGTGTTCTTTTTCGCTACCTCCGATTTTGTCACGGGCCAAATCCTCGCCGTCGACGGCGGCCGCAGCCTCACATAAACAAGGCGCGCCCTATGAGTGACGGAGTGCCGCCGCCGCTTCCAGCAAAATCCTCGTGGTCAGTTATTCGCCTGCGTATTTCACCGAGCAGCCATAGGGCCGCGTCACGGGATCGCTCACCTGTTTTCCGCTCATCGCTTCCTCAAGCGCTTCGCTGAGGTAATTCTTCGCGCCTTGGATGTCCGACACGTCCGTGGTTGGCTTGTCGTCAATCGCGCCATCGTAAACGAGCGTCCCTTGCCGGTTGATGACGAACATTTGCGGACTGGTTTTCGCGTCATAGAGGTGCCCGAGCGCGCCCGTTGGATCAAGCAGCGCCGCCGTGGGATGCGCATTTTCTTGCTTCAGATATGCGTTTTCTTCCGCGGCGTCCATATAGCCTTGTTTTCCCGGCGCGGATGACAGCACGGTCAGCCAGATCACGCCCTTCGCGGTCCATTCCTGCTGCAGCCGCTGCATGTTGCCGCTGTCGTAATGCTTGCGCGTGTACGGACAGCCTCGATTGGTCCACTCCAGCACGACGAACATTCCTCGATAGTCGGACAAGTGATGCGTTTGCCCGTTCGAATCGGTCGCTGTGAAATCGGGCGCGGGTTCGCCGACGCGCGCGGCCCACGCGAGCGTTGCGATCATGGCCACGCTTGCGAGCATAACCAAGCCCGCAATCAGCCTTTTTCTCATGGCGGTTCTCCTCCTCATTCTCTGGATTGTCGCTAATTTCCCGTGGTGGCCGCGTGTACGGGCGCTGCAATTTGGTATGCACGTCCTGGTCCAAGCTCCAACACGCCCCGCAATTGCGCGATCGGCTTCAACAGCCCGTCTGACTTCTGCAATCTTAGACGCACACCCCGCGAAAAAGGTGTCGCGGCCTGCGCCGCGTCGTTCTTGATTTGTTCTGCTTCAAGAGG
>JBAQYT010000262.1:0-3565 GCA_049787175.1 Candidatus Acidiferrales bacterium
CTTTGCCAAAAACTCCCGCGCGTTTCCGTTCTGGGGATTCGCTCGAAAACACGTGTGACGCCGCGCGCCCTCGCCAGCGCCGCCGAACTCATCGCTGTCGGCGCTTTCTGCATCGGCACCGATCAAATCGATCTGCAAGCCTGCGCTCACAAGGGAGTCGCCGCCTTCAATGCTCCGTATAGCAGCACGCGCAGCGTCGTTGAAATCATCCTTGGCGAAATTCTCTTGCTGGCGCGCGGCGTCTTCGCGAAAAGCCAGAAACTCCATCGCGGCGTATGGGACAAGTCCGCGGCCGGCAGCAACGAAATCCGCGGCAAGAAGCTCGGCATCATCGGCTACGGCAAAATCGGATCGCAGCTTTCCGTTTTGGCCGAGTCGCTCGGCATGGAAGTCTTTTTCTACGACCTCGAAGTCAAGCTCGTCCTCGGAAACGCGAGGAAGTGCCGCTCGCTCTCGCAGCTTCTGGGCCTCGCCGACATCGTCACGCTTCACGTCGATGGCCGCTCGGAAAATCGCGGCCTCATCGGAAAGAAGGAATTTCGTCAGATGAAGCCGGGGGTCATTTTCTTGAACGCCAGCCGCGGCTTCGTCGTGGACGACGAAGCCCTCGCCGACAGCCTCAAGTCCGGCAAAGTCCGCGCCGCTGCCATCGACGTTTTCCCCCGCGAACCCCAGGGCAATCACGAAAAGTTCTCCTCCCCTCTGCAAGGCGTCGAGCAAGCAATCTTGACGCCGCATATCGCCGGCAGCACCGAAGAGGCACAGCAGGATATTGGCTCGTTCGTTTCAGAGAGAATTGTCGACTATGCGCGCGACGGCAGCACTCTTTACAGCGTAAATTTCCCCAACGTCCAATTGCCGAAAATCAAAAACGCTCACCGCCTCATCCACATCCACGAAAACATTCCCGGAATGCTGGCCCAGATCAACCATGTTTTCGCGGATCATGAGGCGAATATCCTCGGCCAATATTTGAAGACCGCGGAAACGATTGGCTACGCCATCACTGACATCGGCACGGCGTACAAAGAAAAAATTCTCAGCGATTTGCGGGAAATTCCACACACGATCAAATTCCGCGTTCTCTACTAAGGGAAGTGAGCAGAAAGCAAGAAAGGGGCGCGCGGGAGCGCGCCCCTTCTTCCCCGTTTGCACCGAGTATGGAGTCGCCCGGGGCTTGCGTCGGCGGCCGGATGCGCAGCCGCCCTGCAAGTTCATGTGTGTTGCCAGAAACCGATTCTTCAGTTGCTGTCGGGCGGCTGCATCCGTTGCCCGCCGTGAAACGTCCGCGGCGCAGCCGTGTAGTCTGGTGGCACCGCGAACAGCGATTGCGCCGGCTCGCTGCGATTGATGTTCGTCAATTGATACGTGGTCGTGCCGAAGCGTGGATCCGTGCGCGTGCTCGAAACCACCATTTGCAAGTCCTGCGAATACCATTCTTCGCTTGTAATCACGATGGGCGCGTCATTGCCAATCTGACCGGCAGGAATCGTCCGTGTCCTGCGCGTGCCCTGGACGGTCAAACCATCCATCGTCTTTGTGCCCAGTGACACGGTCTGCATGTTGGCATTTTGGTTGGAACCCATCCTGCCCCTCATCGTCTCTCGTCCTTCCGCATTCGCCCCCGACGGACGATTAATGGTCAACGCAGTCTTTTTGTCTTCATTCAAAATATAATTTTTGCCGGCCGCTGGGTCTCGAATGAACGCGAGATGTGGCACTTGCCCCGACGCGGCGAGCGGCCCAATGGCCGGCAGCGTCATTTCTTGCCTTGTTCTGCCCACGCTATCGCGCGCGACGTTGCCAGTCTCCTTCTGGTCTACACGCGTCCCGTTGGAAAGCACTTGAATCGTCTCGCGCGTCACTTGCGCGGAGAATGGCGCGTTCGTTACCACCTTCCCGCCAAATCCGCCGACCAGCCGTTCGAACGCAAAGTTTCCCGGTCCCATAGGCCCGCCGTGACGTCCCGGCATTCCTGGACCCTGCGCTCTTACTGTCAGGCCCATACCGACCGCAACAAACGCCACCACGGCGTACTTGGCGATTCTGCCCATCATTGTCGAACTCCTCTCTGCTTTCGTTTTGCGGCGCTAAAGCCGCCAAAATGAAAATCCTTCTACTGCACCAGCCGCACCGCGCGCGGCCATCCATCTTCGCCGACCAGCAGGTCCGCTTGAATCATATCCCCAGCGTGCATTTCATCTACCGGATATCCCAGGCTCCCTAATGCGCTGCGCGTCATGGTAACGCGAACCACCAACCCCGAATCATCTGGCGACAGACCTTCCCCATAAGGCACGGGAACAAAATCGGAAACCGAATCCTCCGCCGCCGCTGTCTCAACCGGCGCTGCTTGCGGCGTGACGCCGTTCACATTGGCCGCGTTGGAAGTCGCGGAATTTACTACAACCGTGCCTGGATTCGTCTTCGTCGCGCTCGCACGCCCTCGCGAAAAATTCCACGCACCGACGGCCAGAAGGACCGCGGCCGCAACGCCAAGAGCCATCCATTCCGCCCAGCGCAAGCGTGACTGCCGAGCGCGGTAACGAGATCGTTCCAAGCCGCGGTGGTATTCTCGAAACGCTGATGTCAGCGACGCTTCCAACTGTACTGGCGCTCCCCATTGCGTTGAATCTTCTGCCGCGTCTTTAAGCGCCTGCGCCAACGATCGCGCCTCTGCCAGCCGCGCAGCGCACGGTTCACAAGTTTCCGCATGGAAACGAGCCATCACCGTCACAGCCTCGCCCAGAATCTCGCGGGCGTCGTCTCGTGCTAGCTCATGAACGATGTTTTTGAAATCCGTGCAGTTCATTTTCCCTTCACCTAAATCCTTGCCTCGTTTTAATACCTTCCTCCTGCCGTCTTCCTTGCTCCGGCCGGAGTAGGGCGCAACCGCGACGCCAGCATTTCACGCCCGCGCGCCAGCCGCGAACGCACCGTACCAATCGGGCAATCCAAAATCTTCGCCGCGCTTGCGTAATCGCGACCCTGCAGATCACAAAGCGTCACCGCTTCGCGATAATGCGTAGGCAGCATGGTCACCGCGTGCCGCACCTGTTCCACCGTCTCTCCGTGAGTCAACTCGCCCAGTACGGCCTCTCTTGAGGAATGCCCATTCTGTCTGCCCATCGCCTCGTCTTGTTGCAGATTGGCTTCCTCCGTCAGCGGCTCGTAGCGCCGCTCACGCTCCAGCAGCCTCCGCACATGAATTCGCGCGATTCCGTACAAGAAGGCTTGCGGCTCGCCTCGCTCCGGCTCGAATTTCCCCGCTTTTTGAATCAGCGTCATAAACGCTTCCTGCACCACCTCTTCGGCCGCCTCGCGCCGGCCTGTCATGTGCAACGCATACCGGTAGATCGGCCCCTGATGGCGCGCGTAAAACAGGCGAAACGCCTCTTCATCGCCTGTCGCCATCCGCCGCAGCAGATGGTCGTCTCGAGGTTCGTCCCTCTCCAGCATCCCTTTCCATTCGACGTATCTGCCGCGTTTCTCGTTATCTATTCCCGTCCTTGTACCCAAGAGTTCCACAAAATTCTGCCTTCTGACCCCTTCCGGCACCCCTAAC
>JBAQYT010000223.1:0-11417 GCA_049787175.1 Candidatus Acidiferrales bacterium
CCAGCACGGGCGCATGGGTTGGAAATGGACCGAGCCCGAACTATCACCTGGATCATCCCTGGGAGCACGGCCGTTACCCTGGACAGATTGGCCGCAGCTACGTTTATCGCCTCGTCGGCGGCGGGCCAACGCGCTTCCAGTTCGGCGCCTTTTTTTGGAGTGTCGCGCCGTACGATGTTGACTACTGCTCCGACTGGCTGTGGGACTCCGACGACATCGTCATTTATCTCGACCCGGACAACCCAGGCTGGTATTTAGCCTATAACGTCAGGCTTGGCACTTACGTGCATGTAATGTACCTCGGCCCTTCTTAGTTGGCGCCGAGAAGCAGAGCTGTAGGCAATGAAACGTTTGTTTCATAACAGACCTCTCCTATGGGCGATAGTAGGATCGCCCATAGGCCTCTCTGCAATCCCGCAAATTTAGTCTTCGGAATAGTTGACACGGCGAAGGCCTACCGATAGCATCTGCCGTCTCTGAACGTGGCGCCAAATCGTCAGCACTCTGGGGTGTGAAATGAAACAACGAAGCCGCATTCGTTTGCTTGTGGTATCGCTCGTGACAGTGGGGATGTGCGCGATTGCCGCGCTCAGCCTTCCTCGCGTGACCTTCGCGCAAGCGCTAAGCGGATTGTCCGAATCGGCGGGATTGTCCCAGGCCGGCGAACCGCGCATCTTCGCTATTAAAGGCGCGCGCATCGTCACCGTTTCTGGCGCGCCAATCGAAAACGGCACGATTGTCATGGCCAACGGAATCATCACCGCCGTTGGCACGGATGTGACCATTCCTCCCGAAGCCGCGGTTATCGATGGCGCGGGTCTCACCGTTTATCCTGGCCTGATCGATGCCGGCACTACCGTTGGCCTGCCATTGCCGGAAAGCGCTGGCCCTGCCGTTGGTCGAGGACGCGGCGCGCGCGCCGCTGCGCCAGTGCGCCAGTCCAATGGGCCACAAGATCGTCCGCAAACTACCCCATGGATCATCGCTGCAAACGAATTGAATCCTGAAGATCCACGCATCGAAAATTGGCGCGACGCCGGGTTTACTACCGCGTTGGTCGAACCCGAAGGCGGAATTTTCCCTGGACAGGGCTCCGTCGTCGATCTCGGCGACGAGCGCGCCGGCAACATGGTTGTCGCGCCGCGCGCGACCTTGGGCATCGCCTTTGAAACTTCGGGAAATTTCTCCAGTTTTCCCACTTCGCTGATGGGAGCGGTTGCTTACGTGCGCCAGGTTTTTATCGACACGCGTTGGTATCAAGATGCCGAGTCGGTTTACGACGCACACCAGTCTGGCATCGAGCGTCCGCCGTATGACCGCACCGAAGTTGTCGTCGGCGACGCGCTCAAAAACAACGAACTTGTTTTGCTCCCGGCGGACGAGAATCTGCGCATCTATCGCGCGATTCGCCTGGCCAACGAATGGCAGATTCATGCCGCCATGTATGGCGTGCAGCAGGGCTACGACATGGTCAATGAAATCGCCGCCAGCAAACTTCCCGTGTTCGTCAACGTGAACTGGCCGAAGATGCAGAAGGGCGGAGACGAAGAAGCGATCACGCTTCGCGAATTGCGCTTCTGGGACCGCGCGCCGTCCACTCCTGCGGCGCTTTCCAAAGCCGGGGTGATGTATGCGTTTTACTCCGGCGGCCTCGCCGATCCGAAAGACATTTTGAAGAATGTGAAGAAGGCCATCGACGCCGGCTTATCGCCCGATGACGCTCTGAAGGCGATGACCGTGAACCCGGCGCAGATTCTCGGCGTCGCCGACCGTACCGGTTCCATCGAGCAGGGCAAGATTGCCAACCTCGTGGTCACCGACGGCGACATCTTCGGAGAGAAAACCAAAATCAAGGATGTGTTCGTCGATGGCATGCGCTACCAAATTCACGATGCGCCCCCAGCGGGGCCGCCGGGCGGAAAGCCGATGTCCATGCAACAGAGCGCCGAGGGGGTGCAACCATGAACTGCCGAACATTAAAAAATACAATTCGTTTTCTTCTGATTCTGGCGGCGGCTTCGTTGCTTCCGTTCGCGGCGCGTGCGCAGGACGATTCGGGCGTCACGCTGATCAAGAACGCGACGATCATCACCATCACGCATGGCCGCATCGAGCACGGCTCGATTCTGGTTCGCGACGGCAAAATCGCCGACGTCGGCACGGACGTGCAGGCGCCCGCGGGCGCGAAAGTGATTGACGCGACCGGAATGTACGTCATGCCCGGCATCGTCGATTGCCACACGCACATTGCCGTCGATGGCGACGTGAACGAAGGCAGCGTCTCCGTTTCGTCCATGGTGAATATCAAGGACGTGCTCAATCCTTACGACGTGAACATCTATCACGAGCTTGCCGGCGGGGTGGTGATTGGCAACGTGCTCCACGGCAGCGCCAATCCCATTGGTGGCCAAACCATCGTCATCAAACTGAAGTACGGCGCGCCGCCCGAGGAATTGCCATTTCCCGACGCGCTTCCCGGCATCAAGTTCGCTCTCGGCGAAAACGTGAAGCATTCGAATTTCGGCGGCCCCATTCCGCGCTATCCGGAAACGCGCATGGGCGTCGAAGAAACAATTCGCGACGCGTTCGTGCGCGCCAAGGAATATCAGAAAGAATGGGCCGACTACAATCAGCGCAAGGCTGCGGGCGGCCAGAACCTGATTCCTCCGCGCCGCAATTTGCAGCTTGAGCCGCTGGTCGAAGTGCTCGAAGGCAAGCGTTACATTCATTGCCATTCTTATGTCTCCGACGAAATTCTGATGCTCATGCGCGTCGCCAACGAAATGGGCTTCAAAGTCCGCACTTTCCAGCATGTTCTCGAAGGCTACAAAGTCGCCGACGAAATGGTTGCCAACGGCGCCTATGGCTCAACTTTCTCCGACTGGTGGGCGTACAAAATGGAGGCGTACGAGGCTATTCCGTACAACGCCGCGCTGATGACCCGCCGCGGCGTCATCGTATCCGTCAATTCCGACGATCCCGACGAAGCCCGCCATTTGAATCAGGAAGCGGCGAAGAGCATGCACTACGGCGACCTCACGGAAAATGAAGCGCTGCGTTTGGTCACGCTCAATCCCGCGATTCAGCTCGGCATCGATAATCACGTCGGCTCCATCGAAACCGGCAAGGACGCTGACTTCACCATTTACAATCATGATCCATTGAGCGTCTACGCCGTCGTGCAGAAAACCATCATCGACGGAAAAGTCTATTTCGACCGCGATCAGGACCTCGCGCAGCGCGCCGCTCTCGCGAAGGAAAAACAGGATTTGCTCGCGAAGCAGGAAAATGCCGGCAAGCCCGCGCCCAAGGCTGACATCGAAAATGGGCAGAACGAAAAGAAACAAAAGCCGAAAAAGGGCAAGAAGACGCCCGAGCTTGCGAGTTTGATGGCCGGAGGTGTGCGATGAAAACGCTTGCCGCGAACGTCAAACCGAATAAGCCCAGCGTGAAGGCCTTTGCTCTGGCTCTTCTCGCTTTCGCATTTGCATTGCCCGCTGTGGCGCAAACTTCCACCAGCGGCGTCTACGCCATCAAGGGCGCGAAAATATTCACGCTCGCCGGAGCTCCCATTGAAAACGGCACGGTGGTGATTCGCGACGGCAAAATCGCCGCCGTCGGCGCGGATGTCGCTGTTCCCGATGGCGCGCAAGTCATCGACGGCTCCGGCCTCCAGGTTTATCCCGGCATGTTCGACGCCGTCACTCAGATTGGCCTGGAAGAAGTCGGCGCGGTCAAAGCCACCGTCGATACCGTGGAAACCGGCGACTTCAATCCCGACGTCACCGCCGCCACGGCATTCAACGCCGATAGCGCGCACGTCGACGTCACCCGCGCCGCGGGAATCACTGAGGTGCTCACCGTTCCCGGCGCCCTCGGCGGCTTTGGCGGCGGCAATTCCGTGATCGGCGGCAATGCCTCGGCCGTGAATCTCGGCGGCTGGAATATCAATGACATGGTGATCCAGCGCCACGCCGCGATGGAGCTGACTTGGCCGTCCGTTTCCACCGGCTCCTTCGATCTCACTACCATGTCGTTTCGCCAAGTGCCTTTCGACGAGGCCACCAAGCAATACCAGAAAAAAGTCGACGGCCTTTCCGACTTGTTCGACCAGGCGCGGCATTACGCCCAAGCGATGCAAAGCGGTGCCAACGATTTCCCACGCGACCTGAAGTTGGAAGCCCTCGCGCCCGTTGTCGACGGCAAAGAGCCGCTGCTGGTCGTCGCTTTTCAGGCGCGCGACATTCGCAACGCCGTGGAATTCTGCCAGAAGCAGAACGTCCGCATGATCTTGGCGGGCGCCTCCGAAGCGTGGAAGACCATCGACCTTCTCAAGCAGGATAACGTTCCGGTCATCATCGGTCCGGTTCTGTCCATGCCGCAATCCGATGACGACCCCTACGATTCGGAATATGCCATGGCCGGCCAGCTTTATGCCGCGGGCGTGAAGATTGCCTTCGGCAGCTTCAACACTTCCATGTCCCGCCGCCTGTCTCAGTATGCCGGCACTGCCGTCGGCTACGGCCTGCCGCGGGAGGAAGCGTTGAAGGCCGTCACCGTCAATGCCGCCCAAATGCTCGGCCTGAACGATATCGGCACCATCGAGCCTGGCAAAGTGGCCAACATCGTCGTCACTGACGGCGATTTGCTCGAGCTGCGCACCCACGTGAAATATCTTTTCATTCAGGGCCAGCCGACCAGCCTCGACAACAAGCAACTCGAACTCTACGAGCGCTTCAGCAAGCGCCCCAAGTCCACCATCAACCCGTAGCATACTGTCACCTGGTAGCGCAGAGCCTCCGCTTTGAGGCTCTGCGGCTTTGTGCTCAGAGCTCCAATCCCGAAACCATGCGTGTGGCTCACCTTCTCGTGCTCGGGCCCGCGTGTCCTGACGAAGGAAGGTCCCGATGCTTTTCATCGGGACTGACCTGAGGCTTTGTCGTGAGCCGCACGCCTGCGAAACAATTTGTTCTCTTGAGGTGTCTAACTTTCGGGGTTAGGTTTTGTTTGCCTATGCGGGCGCGTAGGCCAACGTTCACAAAATCCGCGGAGGTGACGCGATGGAAGGATTTTGGCGCGATGTGCTTTATGCGTTGCGCGGTTTCGGGCGCAGTCCTGCGTTTGCCGTCACGGTGATTCTCGCCGTGGCCCTCGGCATCGGCGCCACCACGGCCGTGTTCAGCGTGGTCGACCGCATCCTTTTCCGCAGCCTTCCTTATCCGAATGCCAATCAGCTCGTCACGTTCGGATACATCGCGCCGGTTGAACCGAACGAGTTCATCCTCCCCGCCGATTTTCGCGATTGGACCAATGCCAACGGCGCATTCGCTTCCACTGCGTCGTTTGACTTCGTTCAAGATTGTGACATCACGCAAGCACCGGCCGCTCACTTGCAGTGCGCGCACGTCGAGTGGACATTTCTTCCCACGTTTGGCATTCAGCCGTTGCTCGGACGCAATTTTACACGTGAAGAAGATACTTCCGCGGGGCCCAAAGTCGCGCTGCTATTCTACGGCCTCTGGAAAAGCCGCTTCGGTGGCGATCGTCGCATCGTCGGCAAGACCATTTCGCTCGATGGTCAGGAAACCACCATCGTCGGTGTTTTGCCCCGTGATTTCGAACTGCCCACGCTGGGTGACGCGGACATGCTCGTTCCTAACGCCTTTGACCCTCGGGTGTTCGACCATTCGTTCAAAGGCCCCATCCCGATTCTTCGAGCCTTCGCGCGCTTGAATCCCGGGGTGACCATTGCTCAAGCGCGCGCAGCGCTACAGGCCGCCTTCCAAGTATCATTGAAGGCGTTGCCGCTCGGTTTTCGCAACGAAGTCAGCCTTTCCGTGCGTTCGCTGCGCGACCGCCAGATCGAAGACGCGCGCCTCGCCTCTTGGGTCTTATTCGGCGCTGTGCTGGCAGTCTTGCTGATTGCCTGCGCCAATGTGGCGAACTTGCTGCTCGCGCGCTCCACCGCTCGCCAGCGTGAATTCGCGATTCGCGCTGCCTTGGGTGCCGCGCCGGGACGCCTGCTGCGCCAAACGCTCACCGAAAGCGTGATGCTAGCGCTCTTCGGTGGTGCGCTGGGCTGCGCCTTCGCTTACGCTCTTCTGAGAATCTTCGTAGCCATTTCCCCGCAGGGGATTTTGCATTTGAACGACGCCACTCTGGACTTGCGTGTGCTCGCATTCACACTGGCCGTGTCCGTCGTTTCCGGATTGTTCTTCGGCTTGGCGTCGGTGCAGAAAGGCTCGTCGAACGACGCGCTGTATGGCCGCGCGAGTTCCGGATTGTCGCGCGCTTTCTTCCGTCGTGCGCTCGTCTCCGTACAAATCGCCGTTTCGTTTGTGCTACTGGCCGGAGCGGTGTTGCTGATTCGTAGCTTGAATAATTTGGAGCGCGTACCGCTCGGTATGGATACTTCCGGCGTCATCACGGCAACGGTCTCGCTCAATCCTCGCCTCTATGCGGACATGGCTCGCCGGCAACATTTCTTCGAAAGCATCGAGCAGCGTCTTCGCCAGCTTCCCGGCGTCAGCGCCTTTGCGCTCAGCGATTCGCTGCCTCTGAACGGTCGTTCATATATCAATGCCTATGCCAATATCGAAGTGCCCGGTCGTCCGCACACCCCGCAGGGTACCGGCGGCATCGTTGGCTTTAGCACTGTAACGCCGGAATATTTTTCGGCGCTGGAAATTCCTATCGTGCGCGGTCGCGCGTTCACCGAAACCGACCGCGCTCCGAATGTGCATGTCGCCATCTTGAATGGCGTGTTGGCGAAACGCCTTTTCCCCAATGAAGACGCTGTAGGGAAGCAGGTGCGGTTTCATCAGCCAGACGGCCCCTGGTGCACAATTGTAGGCGTCGCGGGAAATGTCAAATACGTCCAAGACAGCGGTTTTATCTCGCCTCCCGATTCCGGATATTACTTGCCACTGCAGTATTTCGCTGCCTTCATGGATCCGGAACAGCAAATCATTTTGCGCACCTCGCTCAGTCCGGCCGCAGTTGCTTCGTGGACGCGTTCAACGGTCGCGTCATTCGATCCCACTGTGCCAGTCACGGTTGACTCCATGTCTGAGCGCATGAGCCAATTGGAAGCGCGTCCGCGCTTCAACGCTGCTCTGCTGGGAATTTTCGCGGGGCTGGGGTTGCTGCTGGCCGCCGTGGGCACTTACGGCGTGCTCGCTTTTCTCGTGGTGCAGCGCACGCGTGAAATCGGCATCCGCATGGCGCTCGGCGCGCATCCGGGCGACGTGATGAAACTCATTCTTGCTCAGGGAGCAAAACTGGCAATTGCAGGATTGGTGCTCGGCGGCGCAGGAGCCTTTGCGCTGACGCGCTCGATGACCGCGTTGCTCTTTGGCGTCAAACCGGCGGATCCACTGATTTTCGCGTGCGTCGCAATTTTCCTGCTGCTCATCGCGCTGGCCGCGTGTTACTTGCCTGCTCGCCGCGCCATGCGCGTCGACCCACTCGTCGCGCTCCGTTACGAATAAATCTCGTTGTCATGCAACGCTGAAGCAAGGGAATACCCGCAAGCTAGTTGATCCGCCGCAATCCGTCCAGGAATTCGTATCGAGCGCGGTGCGCGTCAGGCTCGGCATGAGGATCAAAACTGAGGTGCATCACTTGGAAGTCAGTCTTGGCGGTGTACGCTGGCCAACGCGGCAGTCCCGCGCCATTCGGGTTGCCTGTCTTCGCGAAGTTCGTCCAGTAGGATGACATTAATTCCGAGAGCTTCTCGTCTCCTGGACGCCAGGAAGCTTTTTTGAAGGCAGCGTTTCGAAGACGAATTCGATCTCCGAGGAGTGATAAGCGCCCTGGGATGGTTGCCCCTCGGGCTCCGGTGGCGCATCGTCGAATTCATACCGATAGACCGTGGATTCGCCGGTGGTCCGCTGCATTTCGATCCACTTCCACGTTCCGAAGGCGATGAATTGGTCTCCGGAAAGGTCCTGCGCGGAGCGTTTCGCCTCTTCGTCCGTTGCCGCAGGATACAGTTTCAGGAATTCATTCGCATTGCTTCCGAACATCGCCCGCGCGCGCACCGCGAAATTCTCCGCAGTTGGATTCGCTTTCTGAAAAAACGCGCGGTAACCCCCCTCGTCCATGTTCCATCCGGCCAGTAACGGCACGTGACTCTGCTTTCCGCTCGCATAAATCGCGTGAGGGTCCTCGGGAAAGAAATAGCCGTCGACATTCGGCCAGAAACGAGTCAGATTGTATTTTGTTGCTGCCGCGAGAAGCTCAGCGGCCGGAATGGCGCGAAGGGCATCCAGAGAGTTCGCTCCGAGCGATTCGGCAAATTCCTTGCCGTCCGTTTCCGATTCAGCAAGGGACTTCACCATTGGCGCTTTGCCCAGAAACGCCCCGCTTTCGCCGATGGCGCGCTCGAACAGCCCCCGCGCGAGCGGCGATGCGACGAGCGCACTGACGGAAAATGAGCCGGCCGATTCACCGAAGATCGTTACACGGTGAGGATCGCCGCCGAACGCTGAGATGTTTTTTTGCACCCACTCCAGAGCGGCGACCTGATCCAACAGCCCATAGTTTCCCGAAGCCTTGTACTTCGATTCCTTGGTCAACGCGGGATACGAAAAAAATCCGAAGACGCCCAGCCGGTAGTTCATGCTAACGACCACAACGCCCTTCTTCGCGAGCATTTCGCCGTCCTGACGGCCTTCGGAGGTCGAGCCGGCGGCAAATCCTCCGCCATAGATCCACACCATCACCGGGAGATTTGCATCCGCGGATTTCGCGGGAGTCCACACATTGAGATACAGGCAATCTTCGCTGGATCCGCCATCGCGGAAATTCATGTCGCTGTAAATGTTTCCTTGCATGCAGCGCGCGCCAAATTCAGCGGCTTTCCGCACACCTTGCCAGACAGGAGCGGGCTGCGGCGCCCTCCAACGGAGTTGGCCCACGGGCGGCGCAGCGTAAGGAATGCCCTCGAAGATTCGGACTGTTCCGTCCGCGCTGGTCGTGCCTTCAACAATTCCAGACGCGATGCGTACTTGGCCCGCCGCGCGAGCCCTTCCGCCCAACAGCAGCAGAGTGCACGATAAGATCGCTATCTGGCGCCACAGCCGGCTACAAGCCAAGATATCCTCCGAAGGAATTGATTTGTGAATGCAGCAATCGTTTGTGTGTCGGAAACGTTTTGGCACAGCTTGAATCCAGCTCAGCGCCGACACGCGCTGCAAATGAAATCCTTCCCGGAATCCCATTGGGAAATCGCACGGCACATCGAAGAAACACACACAGCGTGCGATTACAGGGCTTGCAATTCTTTGCCGGGCTTGAAGCGCACCGCTCTGCCCGGTTGAATATTCACTTGCTGGCCGGTGCGCGGATTGCGGCCGATGCCGGTCTTGCGCGGCTTGACGTTGAAGACTCCGAAGCGGCGAAGCTCGATGCGCTCGCCCCGCCCCAGCGCGTTCTTGAGCGCCTCAAATACGGTTTCGACGGCTTGCTCGGCCTTTGAGCGAGGAATATTCGTGCGCTGCACGACGGCGTTGACGATGTCCAGTTTGATCATATTGAGCGGCCGCTCCTTTGCGATGAGTAATGCTAGATGGCCCGGTTGTGGGTTGTCAAGCTGCACGCGGTGTACTAACATGCCGCGCCTTTTGGAAATCGAAAGCGTGGGAGGAAGCAATGAGCGTGAAGTCGGACCGATGGATTACGAAAATGGCGCGCGAGCACAAAATGATCGAACCTTTCGCCGACCGGCAGATGCGCGACGGAGTGATCAGCTACGGCGTTTCCTCCTATGGCTACGACATGCGCGTGGCGGATGAATTCCGCATTTTCACCAATGTGAATTCGACGATCGTGGATCCGAAGCAATTCGATGCGCGTTCGTTCGTGGAGTTCAAAGGGCCGGTGTGCATCGTGCCGCCGAATTCTTTCGCGCTGGCGCGGTCGGTGGAATATTTCCGTATTCCGCGGAGCGTGCTGACGATTTGCGTGGGCAAGTCGACGTACGCGCGATGCGGGATCATCGTGAACGTGACGCCGTTCGAGCCGGAGTGGGAGGGCTTCGTCACGCTGGAAATCAGCAACACGACGCCGCTGCCTGCGCGCATTTATGCGAATGAAGGATTGTGCCAGGTGATTTTCTTCGAGTCGGACGAAGTATGCGAAATTTCGTACAAAGACAAAAAAGGAAAATACCAGGCGCAGCAGGGAATTGTGCTGCCGCGCCTGTGATTTCCGATTTTTGCGAGAATTCACGCCGGCGTCGTTGTTCTCGCACCTCCATCGACCGACAATTTTCCGGGACCATAGGACGCAAGCATCAGCAAGCCGCCCATGATGGCCAAATTTTTCAGGAAGTGAATGTGATTGTCGGCGCGCATCGAGCCCTGCATGGCCCAGAAGTTGTGGAAGATGAGCGTGGTGGGAATCAGATAGAGAAAGATGATGAACGCGGCGATGCGCGCTTTGAATCCGAGCAACACTAGTAGGCCGCCGAGCAATTCGACGATGACGGCGCCGGCGAGCATCGCGGTGGGAAGGGGAAAGTGTTTGCTCGCCAGAAAGGCCGCCGAACCGCTCCAGGATTCCAGCTTCATCAAACCGCTCAAAATAAAAATGGCGCTGATCAAAATCCGGCCGATCAAAGGCATCACTCGGTCACAAGGCTTCATCTGCAACTCTCCTCTCGCTCGAGAATTTTAGTTTGGCCCGGAACGCATTTTCGATCTTACGCCAAATCGAAGAGCAAAACTTCGGAAGTATCCGCGGCGTGAAAGCTAAGATTGGTCTCATCGGAAATGGCGGCGCCGTCCCCGGCAGTGAGCTCTTTGCCGTTTAAGCGAACTGTGCCGCGCGCGATTTGAACCCACGCGTGGCGTTTCGGTTCGAGCGAGTGAGAGATTTCCTCGCCGGGTTTCATTTTTGCGACGTAAAGTTTCGCGTCCTGCCGTATGGCAATGGGCGCGTCTTTTCCCGCGAGCAAGCGGAAATTCCCGTTCCACTTTTCACCGGAGAAGGATTTCTGTTCGTACGCGGGCTTCAGACCGCTGTGCTCGGGAAGAATCCAGATCTGCAGCAAATGGACCGGATCGGATTTCGAAGCGTTGAATTCGCTGTGCATCACACCAGAACCGGCGGTCATGTGTTGAAGCTCGCCGGGGCGAAGAACGCCATGCGAGCCGGTGCTGTCGCGATGTTCGAGAGCGCCTTCGAGCACCCAAGTGAGAATTTCCATGTCGCGGTGCGGGTGCATGCCAAAGCCCTGGCCGGGCGCGATGACGTCTTCATTGATGACGCGCAAGTGGCGAAAGCCCATGTGCTTTGGGTCGTAATACTGGTCGAAGGAGAAGCTGAAATGGGAGTCGAGCCAGCCGATTTGGTTGTGGCCGCGTTCGTCGCGGGGTCGAATGGTAATCATTTGGTTATGCCTCGTAACCATT
>JBAQYT010000229.1:0-4316 GCA_049787175.1 Candidatus Acidiferrales bacterium
GTGGTACAAACTGCTCCGGCTGGACGCTCCAGCCGGAGTTGAAGGGGAGAGAGGCGGGCCGCGGCAACGCGGCCTTTTCGCTTTTATGGGCATCCGAGGCGAAAGTTCAGCGAATCTAATCGAGGAAATATGGGGAATTAGAACTCGATGCAACCTGCACAAAACAAACGGCCGAGGTCATTTCTAATCGCGGGAATTTCCGCTTTTAAGAAAATTAACTCGATTAAACTTGCCACCTAGCGTGGTAGCGTAAAGGATAGCGCCAGCAAAAATTCCACTCTTATGAACGAAAATTTGCCCTCTCTCGTCATCGTCGGCCGGCCAAATGTCGGCAAGTCCACGCTATTCAATCGCTTGACCGGTAGTCGCCGGTCGATTGTCACCGACGAGCCGGGCATCACGCGCGATCGCATCTACGGCGCGGCCGAATGGGAAGGTAAGCATTTCGAAGTGGTCGACACCGGCGGCATTGTTCCCGAAGAAAAAGCGGGCATCCCGGGCGAGATCCTCCGCCAAGCACGCGTCGCCATTGCCAATGCGGCTTTTGTGCTTCTCGTCACGGATGCCCGAACTGGCCCTGTGCCTCTCGATTTTGAGCTTGCGCAACTTCTCCGCCGCACGGGCAAGCCGCTCATCGTGGTCGCCAACAAAGTCGACACGCCAAAACAGATGGCGCTGGCCGCCTCTTTCTATGAACTCAGCGACAAAGTGTTCCCCATTTCTTCCGAGCACGGACTCGGCGTCGACGAACTGCTCGATTCGCTCACCGCGGATTTTTCAGCGGGCGCTGCTGCCGAGCCAGCATCCGAAATCAATATCGCCATTGTTGGCCGCCCCAATGTTGGCAAGTCAACGCTGCTCAACCGCATGTCTGGCGAAGAGCGCTCCATCGTTTCGCCCGAGCCCGGCACCACGCGCGATGCCGTCGACACTGTCATTGAGCGCGAAGGCAAACTGTATCGCTTTCTCGACACCGCGGGAATTCGCCGCAAGGCGAAAACGAAACTCGTGGCCGAAAAGCTCAGTGTCGTTATGGCTCGCCGCCATCTCGAGCGCGCCGACGTGGCGCTCCTCGTCATTGACGGCTTGCTCGGAGTCACTTCGCACGACGCGACCATCGCTAGCTACACACAGCAGTCCGGCAGCGCGCTTATCGTCGTCGTGAATAAATGGGATCTGGCGCTGGCGGCAGCCCGAGAACAGGCCGGCAGAGCAAGCAAATCGAAAACCACGGGAAATGTAAATCCGATGAAGCTCATGGCCGACTATGAAAAACTTATCCGCGAAAAACTGAAATCCCTCGACTACGCTCCGATTATTTTCCTTTCCGCGCTCACGGGTGAGCGTACCGGCGGACTCTTCTCGCTCATCGACAAAGTGATCGCTTCGCGTCAGCGCCGCATTTCCACCGGCGAAATGAATCGTTGGCTGTCGAGCGTTGATTTGGATCGCGGCACGTCACCCGCGGGGCAAAAAATGAAAATTTATTACGTTACGCAGGCGTCTGTGGCGCCACCCACGTTTGTCCTTTTTACAAATCAGAAACGGCGTTTGCATTTCAGCTATGAACGTTTCCTGGAAAATCAGTTGCGCAAGAAATTCGATTTCACTGGCACGCCGATCCGTTTTCAGCAGCGCGTGAAACAGCGTTCCTGCTCCTCCGGCGGATCCGCCCGAGAATCGGCGTGAATTCGCGTGGAGATTTGCTTACAATCTCCTCGTTCGCATGGGGGACACTTTCCAGGGGCCCAAACGCTCGCGAAGAGGAGCTCTGTCTTGCTGCCATCCAACAAAAATAGAGACAAAGACTACAAGGACAAGGGCCGCGCGTCGCAACTGAGCCGCCGGAAATTTATCGAGTCCGCCGCTTTGCTCAGCGCCGCATCTCTTGCTGCCACGCATCTAGCGCGCCCGGAAGCAACGCCCGCGCCGGACGTCGCGCCGTTCGAGCTTGACGAAACCACGGTCGTGGCGCTGCAAGATGGCATGAAGTCCGGACAGTTTACTGCGCATTCGATCGCGCAGAAGTATCTCGATCGCATCGCTGAGATAGACAAGCAAGGTCCCGCTATCAATTCGGTGATTGAAGTAAATCCGGACGCGCTTTCCATCGCGGATTCGCTCGACGACGAACGCAAAAGCAAAGGCCCGCGCGGCCCGTTGCACGGCATTCCCGTTCTCATCAAGGACAACATCGGGACTCACGATCGCATGATGACTACAGCCGGCTCGCTCGCACTTTCCGGCTTCTCGCCGGCAAAAGACTCCGGAGTCGCGCGGCGTCTTCGAGAAGCGGGCGCGGTAATTCTGGGCAAAACAAATCTCAGCGAATGGGCGAATTTTCGCTCAAATCATTCTTCGAGCGGTTGGAGCGGCCGCGGGGGCCAAACTCACAATCCTTACGCAACGGACCGCAATCCGTGCGGTTCGAGTTCTGGCTCAGGCGCGGCGGCTTCTGCCAATCTAGCCGCGATCACCATTGGCACGGAAACAGACGGCTCGATTGTGTGCCCCTCCTCGGCAAACGGCGTGGTGGGAATCAAGCCGACGGTCGGCCTGGTCAGCCGTGCAGGCATTATTCCTATTTCGCATAGCCAGGATACTGCCGGCCCGATCTGCCGCACCGTGGCCGATGCGGCCGCACTACTGAGCGCGATTGCGGGGGTTGATCCGGACGATGCGGCGACCAAGGCCCCCGGGAGAAAAGCGTTTCCCGACTACACAAAATTTCTGGATCGCGCCGGACTGCGCGGGGCTCGCATCGGAGTGGTGCGAAAACTTTTTTTCCTCCCTGAGAAACTCGATCCAGTGATGAAAACGGCTCTCGATGCCATGAAAAGCGAAGGCGCGGTCCTGGTCGACCCCGTCGCCATCGACAGCCTCGGAAAATTCGACGGCTCGGAAAATATTGTCCTGCAGTATGAGTTCAAAGCCGACATGCACGCTTACCTTGCGCAATTCCCCGATGCGCCCGTGCATTCACTCAAAGACATCATCGAGTTCAACGAACGCAACTACGACAAGGAACTTTTGTACTTCGGCCAGGAAACCATGATCGAATCGGAGAAAAGAGGCCCGCTTACGGATAAGGCTTACTTGGATGCGTTGGCGAAAAATCATCTGCTCGCGCGGCAAGAAGGAATCGACGCGGTGATGGACAAATACAAACTCGACGCCCTGATTGCACCCACGGGAGGTCCCGCTTGGGTGACGGATCTCGTGAACGGCGACCACGATACTGGCGGGAGCTCTTCTCCCGCGGCTGTTGCAGGCTACCCGAATATCAACGTCCCGGCGGGGTTCATTTTCGGCCTGCCGGTAGGCATTTCGTTTTTCGGCCGCGCGTGGAGCGAGCCAGTCTTGCTCAAGATTGCTTACGCATTCGAACAAGTCACGCGCGTCCGCAGACCGCCGCAATTCCTCAGGACCGCCGATTTGAAGGTGGATCGGCAATAGTGCAGGGCCGCAATTCCTGCGGGAGTCTACAGGGCGCACGGTGGCATTGACATCGCCCAGAATGGGTTTACGATAACGGAAGAAAGCTCTTAAGCGAGATGGCTTCGGCGGCCCAACACGTATCCGCGATTCCCGAGAAGAATTTGTTCCGCATCGGCGAGGTCAGCCGGTTGACAGGAACAAAAGCGTTTGTTCTGCGCTATTGGGAAACAGAATTCCCGACGCTGGAACCGGTGAAAAGCTCGAGCGGCCATCGAATGTATCGCCGCGAAGACATCGAAACAGTTTTTGAAATCAAGCGCCTCCTTTACGAAGAAGGTTTCACCATCGCGGGAGCGCGCCGCCACCTTGCCGAGCAAAATGGAAGTGCAGAGGCTGGCGCGGAAATCGCAACCGCGCCCCAGCCTCCGGCCCGCGAACGCGAGCACGAGCTATCGCGGACGCAGCGCAAATGCCTGCTCGACCTGCGGGAAGAACTTCTCGCCGCCTTGACCCTCCTTGAAGGCCGGTGATACGCTAAATCCGCTCGCGGTCGGGACGTGGCGCAGCCTGGTAGCGCGCACGCTTGGGGTGCGTGAGGTCGCTGGTTCGAATCCAGTCGTCCCGACCACTTCTTTTGGCGCTGTGGCGCTCTGCCTGGCCAAATTCTCTCGGTGCTCGAATCAATCCCTATGCCAAACATTTTAGTCACCAATGATGACGGCATCGCCGCTCCCGGCCTGCGCGCGCTCGCAAAATCGCTCGCGAGCATCGGAACCGTAACGATCGTCGCGCCGTCGCACGAACGCAGCGCAGCCGCGCAGTCGCTGACGCTTCGCCAGCCTATTTTCTGCGAGCAGATCGCGGAGCGAGAGTGGTCC
>JBAQYT010000234.1:0-16044 GCA_049787175.1 Candidatus Acidiferrales bacterium
GCACGCTATTGCGCTGTATGCGGTCGCCCCGTTTAGGAATCGCCGCAAGAATCTTTCATCTTCACTTATCTTGAGTCCGCATGTAAACA
Organism: Candidatus Acidiferrales bacterium; assembly: GCA_049787175.1. GTDB lineage: Bacteria > Acidobacteriota > Terriglobia > Acidiferrales > UBA7541 > DAHUXN01. The sequence continues at coordinate 90 of JBAQYT010000234.1, forward strand.
AGAGAGCATGAGCACACGAATGACACCAAAGACAGCACACGCGGCTGAAAACGAAACCCTGCGCAAGGAATTCAATACCTGGGCCGATGCCGGCAAGGGCGAAAGCATGGAACACGAGCATCGTCCCATCGTCGAGCCGATGCTCGCCATGATGCTGTTTGCTCCCGGCGAGACAATTCTGGATGTGGGCTGCGGCGGCGGCTGGCTCGTGCGCGAACTTGCATCGCGCGTGCCGCAAGGCCGCGCCGTCGGCATGGATCTTTCCGACGAAATGGTCGAACGCGCTCGCCTCGGATCCTCCGGCGCGCGCAACGCCGAATTCATCGTCGGCAGCGTGGACGCCATTCCTCGCGAAGCCGATTCATTCGACAAAATAATTTCCGTCGAGTCTTCGTATTACTGGCCCAATCCGTCTGCGGGCATTCGCGAGATTTTTCGCGTGTTGCGTCCCGGCGGCTCGGCATGGATTCTCATCAACTATTACCGCGACAATCCGTATTGCCATCAATGGGCGAAGCTCATTCAGATACCGATGCATCTGCTTTCTGGCGACGAATGGGCGAAGCTCTTCCGCAGCGCAGGATTCTCCGAAATCGCCCATCGCCGCATCCTTGATCCCACTCCCACGCCGGAGACGTATACCGGACGCTGGTTCCGCGACGCTGCTGAGCTCGCTGCCTTCCGCCGCGAGGGCGCCCTCCTCGTCCACGGCGCAAAACCCACCCAGCGATAGCTCGCGCCAAGCTCGCCTCATCCAGGCCGTTCTGGCGTTCGCGTTTGACGGGCTCAAGGATAGACGCGGGTAAGGGTAAACCTGTTCGTCGTCAAACCCGTCACAATCCGCCCTCGAACGTCAGCCGCACTCCATCATTTCCCGTTCAGTACTGGTACTACGTACTTCATATTTATTAAAATTGGTATAGTTATTTTCCCATTGTTAGTACTTTTTTATTGACAAATATCCGCGCTCGGAATATTAGCCGTCTTATCAAAGGGTGTGTGGCGCCGGAGTGAGCGCCAAAAAACAAAAATGAAAACCGGAGGCTTGCGAAGATGTTAATCCCCTTTACGAACTTGCGTAGCCGCGTGTCCTTTGTTCTTCTCGCCATCGCCGCTGCAGCTGCGCTGATGCTCGTCGCCCCGATGACGGTTTGGGGCCAAGCGATGGTAAGCGGATCAATCGTCGGCCAAGTAAGCGACCCGTCCGGCGCCGTGGTCCCGGGCGCAACCGTGACGCTTACGGACACAGGCACTAAGACTGCGACGGCGACGATAACCAATAAAGACGGTCGCTTCGTATTCCCCGGATTAAAGCCTGGAACTTACGACGTCTCGATCACGCAGCCCGGCTTTCAGAAGTTGGTAGTTCCGGGCGTGACGGTGATCGTCAGCCAGGCGAGCACGCTGAACGAGGTCCTCAAAGTCGGCGCCGCCTCGCAGACCGTCGAGGTCTCCGCCACCGCCGCCGCCCAGCTTCAGACCATGAACGCCACCATGGGCCAAACGCTCAGCGGCAATCTGATGAACCTTCCGACTCTGGGCCACGACGTCACCGGGTTGTTGAATTATCAGGCAACGGCCGCGCCCGACTTCCATGGATCGTTCAATGACATCATGGCCGGATCCGTTGCTGGCGCGACGCCCGACCAGAACACCTTCATCTTGGATGGCGCCACCAACACGAGCGGCCTGGAAGGCGATAACGGTTACATCAACGGTTTTAGCGGCAATCAGAGAGGTGTGGTCCCCACCCCGGTCGAATCCATTCAGGAAGTAACCGTCAACACTAACAACTCTACCGCCGACTTCAATACGTCCTCCGGCGCTGAGATGCTCGCCGTTACCAAACGGGGAACCGACTCATTTCACGGCTCCGGTTTCGACTTCCTCCAGAGCAGCGTCCTCAACGCCAACAGCTGGAACAATAACTTTGATGGCACTGCGAGGCCCAGCACCCACGAAAACTTCTTCGGGTTTGACGTAGGCGGGCCGATGCTCCCCAAATTGGCTGGCGGCAAAACCTATTTCTATTTCGATTACGAAGGCCTGCGCAATCCGGATGCTATTTCCGGGACGCAAACGCGCAACGTCCCCTCCGCCGATTTGCGGCAGGGCATCGTTCAGATCAATACGTCCCGGGGAGTGCAGGCTTTTAACCTTACCGGTGCCTTGAACGTCTGCGGCCCCACCGGCGGCCTGCCCTGCGATCCCCGCGGGACCGGCATGAGCTCGGTCGTTAGCACGCTGTGGTCGAAGTTCATGCCCACCGGGAATACCACGCAATGCATCCCCACTTGCGACGCACTCAACACTGTTGGCTTCAGAGGTGATCTGACGCTTCCGGATAATAACAACGAGCTTATCGGCCGGATTGACCACAATTTTGGGTCCAAGCTCCGCTGGACGACCCGCTACTCATGGTACAAGGAAAACATTCCAGTCACCAGCCAGCTGGATATCGGCGGTCTGCTGTCCGGGGACACACTGGGACAATACGCTTCCGCGTCCAAGAACGATAACCAGCCGGCCCAATTCGTCACTGGATTGGAGGCAACCATCACGTCCAATCTGACCAACAGCTTCCACTTCGGTTATACAAAGAATGGCTGGACTTGGATTCGCGAAGGAAACCTGCCGCAGTTCACCGGCCAGCCGGGCCCGATCGAGATTGACGGTGAGTCCACCAACTCCTTGAATCCCATCAACGTGGACACGCAGGATTCCCGCCAGCGCACCTGGCAAGAGCACAACTACGACCCCCGCGACGAGCTGGCTTGGGTGCATGGCAATCACTTCTTCACTTTCGGCGGCGATTATCTGCACGAGTGGTGGCATTTCGACCGCTACGATAACGTCGTCGGCGGACTCACCACCCCTGTTATTCAGCTGAATGACGGCGACGTCAACTTTGGGTCCAACTTCATACCCCAGCCTTGCGCTGGCTCTATCCCCGGCGCGACGGCAACCAGCCAATGCATTGACTATACCGCTGCCGGCGTGCCCGATTCCAGCCAGGTAGCCGAATGGAAAGAGTTCTACTCTGATGTCTTAGGCATCGTCGATGTCTCGACCGTCGTGGCCACGCGCAGCGGATCGAATCTCTCTCTGAATCCCCTCGGCACGCCGGCGCGCAGCTTCGTCACCGTGAACACGCCCAGCGCTTATTTCAGTGACGCTTGGCGCGTCAAGTCAAACCTGACCTTCAATTACGGTATGAGCTGGCAGGTGCAGTTGCCGCCTGTAGACCAGAGTGGCTCCCAAGACGTGCTCGTGGATGCCAACACTAACCTCCCCATCACTTTCGAGAACTACATCAAAAACAAAGAGACTGCCGCCCTGAATGGTCAGATTTACGCTCCCGAGATCGGTTTCTCTCCCGTGGGCGCAGTGGGCAAGGGGTCCAAGTATGCGTTCCCACCGTACTGGGGGCAGTTCGGGCCGCGCCTATCCCTGGCCTACAACCCGACTTTTAACGGCGGAATCCTAGCTAAGATCTTCGGCGAGAAGGACACGGTCCTTCGCGGTGGCTACTCGCGTCTTTACGGCCGCGATCTTGGGATCGACATTGTCTCTAACCCGGTTCTCGGCTATGGCTTCCTCCAGCCGGATTCCTGCATTCCTAGTATGCCGCACTCCGGGTTGCCGACCTGCGTGGCCAGCAAGAACACGTTGACTCCTGCGAACGCTTTTCGGATGGGGACCAACGCCGACGGTACGACTGTCCCGTTCGGAACGCTTTCGTCCACCCTCTCCACCCCCGCTATACCGGGAGTGGGCGGGAATCCGGGCGCTGAGCTCATGGACAGCATGGACCAGAACTTCCGCCCCAACGGCACCGATCAGGTGGATTTCAGCGTCCAGCGAGAGGTAAAGGGCGGTGGCATCCTCGAGGTCGGCTACCTGGGCGTCTGGGGTCATGACCTCAATCAGGGCATTGACATGAATAACGTACCGTGGATGCTGACGCTCAGGGGCCAGTCGTTTGCAAACGCTTGGGCGAATGTGTTTACGGAAGTGCAGAAGGGCCAGGCCGTGACTGCTCAGCCGTTTTTTGAGACCGCCCTGGGCGGGCCATCGTCTGCTTTCTGCACCGGCTCTGCGAACTGTACTACCGCGCTGGCTAAGGCTGGCTCGACTTTCCTCAGTGAGGACGACGTAACCGACTTCTTTAGCACCATGGAGACGAGTCCCGGTTATACTCTCCCGCTGGCGCTTTACACCGACACCGGCCAGTCGACGGCCTATGGCCCATACTCGAACACTTCCCTCGGCTTCTCGAACTATCAGGCTCTGGTGGTTAAATACACCAAGCACACGACTCATGGCCTGACGTTGAACTCGAACTTCACTTACGGTCATGCGCTGGGGACCCTTGGCCTCTCGCAGACCTACACGCTGGACACTCCCGATAACGTCTACGATCTCCGCGATGATTGGACCCCGCAGCCTTGGGACCACAAGTTCACGTTTAATACACTCGGAACTTACGCTCTGCCCTTTGGCGAAGGCCAGCGATGGCTCGCAAGCGGCAATGGCTTCGTAAGCCGGCTCGTGAGTGGATGGTCGGTTTCGCCGATCTTCAGCTATGCTACCGGGACGCCCATGGAGGTCTACAGCGGAGGCCTCGAGATGGGAGCCGGCTACGCTGAGAACGGCTCGTCTGCCGTCCGGCTTAATCCCGGCGAGCGGTACAGCAACGACCCTGCCGCGAGCGGAATAACCTACACTCAAGGCCCGGGTAATCCGCTGGGCGTGGGCATCAACGGAAACGTAGCGAATGGAGGAGACGGAGCAAACCTCTTCGGAGCGAACGCCGTCAATGTCTACAATTCTTTCCGGCCGTTCGTTCTGGGAATTGATGGCTCCCCCAGCCCCGATGGAAACCTGCGGCAACCCATTACCTGGCAGCTTGATTTCGGCGCCACCAAGGACACTCGCATCACCGAACGCGTTCACGCGCAGTTCTTCATGCAGTCGCAGAACTTCTTCAATCACAATAACTGGGCTGTCGGGAACCCGGGGGCTAGCACTAACCTCCAGAATCCGAACGCTTTTGGCACGTTGACCGGCGGCCTAACCGGACCGCGCATCATGCAGCTCGGTCTGCGCCTCGCATTCTAATCACCGATAAACATCAACGCGGTTTACCCGGCCGGGAGCTAAAGACTCCCGGCCTTTTTTCTTTTCTGTGCGTCTGGTTTTATGCTGTTATCCGGGAACCCGTGCGGGTACTTTTGCGAACGTGTGAGGCCGCTTGCCGCAGGCATGGATCTGCTCCGTCAGCGGTAACTGCCCTGGCTTTTGAAATGTTTTATATATTCACGTTGTCACGAAATTGTCACACTAAACTGCACCATTGCTCTCAAAACGAAGTCCATGTGTTCCGCCCGCCGAGGGTGGCCCCTTTTTCGCGCGCGTAGACGCATACCCGCCTCGCATTTGACTCTCGGTGCAACCCAAGGCTATACTCCGCGCTCTTTTCATCCACAGGAGCCGTGCATGGGATTTGAGCGGGCAGCAAGGCAAGACGAGATCGCGCCAGGGCAGATACGTGAGTTTCAAGTAGCCGGCAAAGCCGTCGCAATCGCCAACGTCAACGGTAAGCTATTTGCTATCAATAGCATATGCCTGCATCACGGCGGCCCGCTGGGTGAAGGCGATCTGGAAGGCTCCCTGGTAAGCTGCCCCTGGCACGGGTGGCAATATGACGTCACCACCGGAAAGCTCACCCAGCAACCCGACACTGGGGTGGAGTGCTATGCCATCGAGCTGCGTGGGGACGATGTTTTCGTCGACTTGGCCTAGCTCCGCTCCTTTGGCTTTTATTTTCGCCAAATGCATTTTCGCTGTTTCTTTTTGCGCCGGTCGATGTATAGTTCGTCAGTTACAGCCAGGCTATGACGCCCCCCGTAACCAGACCACATCACTGGCTGCTCGCGGTTGACCCCCGCATCTATCACTGGGATACCCTTTTCGTTAAGGGCAAGGAAATGTGGCGTCATGCTGGCAGTAAGCCCGATGCTCTGCGCCAGATGAAACAAATGCGCCGCGGCGACCGCGCGCTCTGTTACCACGGAAAACCAGAATACGCTCTCTACGCTATCGCCGCCGTCACGCGCGACCCTTATCCCGATCCACACGATCCCACCCCTAAGCATCTCGTTATCGACCTGCGTGCGCTCGAACGCCTGCCCAGGCAGATTACGCTATCCGAATTGCGCGAGCAGCGGCCTTTGCGCAAAGTAAAGTTTATGAAAAATCCCCGCATGACCATTTCTCCGCTAACCGACGACGAATATTCGGAAATTCTGCGCCTCGCCGGAATCGTTGCATCTCCGGGCATCCCTCTCCCCTAGTACGTGCCTGAAAGCATTCCCCAAAACCACAAACAGCACTAAGATAGCGGGCTGTAACTTAAGCATCGCGGCATCCTTCGGAGGCACTCGGTGAAAAGACTCTTTGCGACAGGTATTATCTTGTTGGTGGCGCTTGGCGCGGCTGTTCTTGCTGGAGCGCAGACAAAATCAAGCGCCGGCGACTGCAGATTGCTCGCGGGAATTCCGTCTGGTCACACCCGTGTGATCGATATGACCTACGTCATCAACGATCATTCGCCCTCGTGGCCCGGTGATGACCATCCCTTTAGCGTGGTGGTGACGACGACCCCCGCCAAAGAGGGATACCTTACCCGCAAATTCACCATGCTTGAGCACTATGAAACGCATATGGACGCGCCCGCTCATTTCCCTCCCGGCAAGGAAACACTTGACCAAATTCCCATTCAGCATTTTTTCGGCCCCGGCATGGTCATCGATGTTCGCGATAAAGTGGCGAAAGACGCGGACTACCGGCTGAGCGCAGCAGACATTCAAGCTTGGGAAGCCCATCATGGGCGAATTCCCCCGGGTGCCATCGTGATGCTTCGTACAGGATGGGCCTCGCGCTGGCCGGACCAGAAGCGCTACCGAAACATGGACGCGAAAGGCGTCATGCACTTCCCGGGCTATTCTGTCGCCGCCGCCAAATTACTGATCTCGCGCCATGTCAGCGGCCTCTGCATCGATACGCTGAGCATCGATTACGGCCCGTCCCCGAACTTTGAAGTGCATCGCACCACGCTGCCCGCGGGGCTTTTTCACGTGGAAAATATCGCCAACCTCGATAAGCTGCCACAGACCGGCGCTTTCATCATCGCCGCGCCGATAAAGCTGGAAGGTGGCTCCGGCGGTCCGGTGCGTGTTTTTGCAATTCTGCCGGATTAAAGCAGTAGAAAATTCCCGGGCGAAATTTGGCGTGAGAAATTCATCTCGCCGCTTCGCCTCACGCGCAACTTTTCTCCAGGGTAGGACTTTGCCCGAGCTTCCCGAAGTTGAAACCGTAGTTCGCGGCCTGCAAATGCTCTTGCCGGGCCGGCGCATCGCTGGAATCCGCCTGGGCAAGACCGATTTCATCGACGATTTCGCCAAGCTTGAAGAAATTCTGCCGGACTCTCGAATTTCCGCCGTCCGTCGCCACGGGAAATTCATCGTACTGCTTCTCGAAAAACCCGCGCCGGCGCAAACCGCTCCCAAATCCCCGGCCGCTCGATTTCATTTCATCGTCCACCTTGGCATGACCGGCCAGCTTACCGTGTTTCCTTCCTCCAGGCCGTCTCCGCTGCACACCCACGTTTGGATCTCCCTCGACAACGATACGGAGCTGCGCTTCACCGATCCTCGCCGCTTCGGCCGCATGCTGGTATTGCCGGAAGAACAAAGCGAATCAGTTCTGGGGCCCCTGGGAATCGATCCCCTCGATGTCAGCGCACAACAGTTTCAAGAGCGGCTCGCCGCCAAGCGTGCGCGCATCAAGGCAGTTCTTCTCGACCAGCGCGTGTTTCGCGGCATGGGCAATATTTACACCGACGAAAGCCTCTGGCGTGCGCGCATTCATCCCGCGCGCTTGGCCTCTGCCTTAAAACGCGAAGAAGTCGCGCGTCTGCATCGCGCCATGCAGCGAATCCTTCTTGAAGCGATCCGCCTCGGCGGCTCCTCGATTTCCGATTACGTGAACGCCGAAGGCCAGCCCGGCGAGTTTCAGATTCGCCATCGCGTCTATCAGCGCGAAGGGAAAAAATGCACCCGCTGCGGCGCGCTGATTCGCCGCGTAATTGTCGCCGGGCGCAGCAGTTACTTTTGCCCCAAGTGCCAGCGCGCCCCGCGTCAGCGCCAGAAGTAGATCAGCGCCGCTCCCGCCAGCATGAAAACCGCGCCATAGATAAATCCAGCAGCCGGCGCAACCGCGCTCCACAGTGCGCCCACGATAATGCTCGACGCAAAATCTCCCGCACCGTTCACCGCCGCCAGCACGCCAAATCCTGTGCCGCGAATCTCCGATCCCAATAACTCCGCGGAAATGGATTTCTCCAGCGACTGCTGCAACGCGGTGTGCACGCCCGCAAGCGCGAAAAGCACTCCCAGCCACGTCAACTTCGCGGGCGCGAAAATGAAGCCCACGCACATCATCGCTCCCGCCGTGTATCCCGCCGCAATCAAACCGCGCTTGCCAATTCTGTCCGCAAGAGCCCCCGCCGGATACGAAATCGCCGCGAACACGATGTTATGAAACGTGTAGAGTGCAATGGCCATCGCCGAGGCGCGCGCGACGCCGTAATGCGGCGCGAGCATTTGGTTCGCGCGCAAAATCAGCAACGTCGGAGCGAAATCCCCGACGCCGTGCGCGAAGACCCCGGCAAGAAATCGCCGAAAGGATCGTGGAAATTGTCGCAGGCTGCCCAAAAAACCGAACGCGCGATGCGCCGCGGCCGATTTCCCCGCAGGTACAAGCCACATAAAACAGAACGCCGCCGCCAAGCCCGGCACAATCGTCCAACGCATGGCCTCGTGCACACCTGAGAAAGAAACCAGCGCCACAGCCGTCAGCGGCCCGGCAACCGCCCCGATGGTGTCCATGGCCCGCTCGAAACCGAAAGCGCGGCCGAGCTGCGAGGGCGCGACCGCATCCGCAAGCAGCGCATCGCGCGACGGTCCTTTCGCGCCGCGCCCCGCCCATCCTACGGCGCGTAAAATCAAAACCACCGGCCACGATTCCGCAAACGCATACGCGAACGTCGTGAGCCCTACGATGACGTATCCGCCGCTTGCCACTGGCTTGCGCCATGCTGGCTGGTCGGCAATCCATCCGCCCGCCAGTTTCGAGAAACTGGAAAGCCCGTCGGCGACGCCTTCGATAATTCCCAGCGCAACTGCGGGCGCGCCCACCAGCGTCAGAAGAGCCGGCAACAGCGACGTGGCCGCTTCGTGACCCCAATCCGAAAAAAGATTCGCCAGCCCTATGCCCAGAATTCCGCGCGTGAGCCAGTGTTCCTTTTTCCTCTCAATGCCGCCATTCGGAGTTTTCACGGGAAAGTTTTCAGTGCGTGGATTCTTGTGCACTGCGGGCGGACTCAGCAGAGAAAGCTTGCATGAAAATTCGTTTGGCCCATTGTTGCCGCTCAGGCCCATCGAGCCAAATCACACGCTGGTGAATACCTGCAAACAATCCATCCGCGAGCAGCTTCTTCAATCGCGATCGTGGTTTTGCCTGCGCCATGCGTGCCAATCAGCGCAAGTCTCACCGAGCCCACCGCACTCTCTTGTTTTTAGCAGACTTCCACTGTCAAACAAAGTGCCGCAGGTCCTCGCAGAGAGGCGCTTCCAGCCAAATCAAACGGCCTGTACAATAATCCCGTTTCATTCCGAGAGCAGAGCGCCGTTGGAGAGTCCCACCCTATGAGAGCCGTCGTCCAGCGCGTCACCAGCGCGCGCATAATCGTTGACGGCAACGTGGCCGGCCAGATCGGCACCAGCCTCATGGTCTTGCTTGCCGTCGGCCGCGAAGATACTGCCGCCGTGGCTAGTTCGCTCGCGGAGAGAATCGTCAATTTGCGGATTTTCGGCGATGCCGAAGGCAAAATGAACCGCTCGCTCCTCGATACCGGCGGCGCTCTTCTTGCCGCATCCCAATTCACCTTGTACGGAGATGCGCGTGGCGGCCGGCGCCCCAGCTTCATTCAAGCTGCCCCACCGGAGCTCGGAAAAGCATTGTACGAAGAATTCCTTCGCGCCGTGGCGGAGCGCGGTGTTCACGTGGAGACCGGCATCTTCCAAACCCACATGTCTGTCGAAATCGTAAACGATGGCCCGGTGACGATCCTGCTCGATTCAGGAAAGCTTTTCTAGCTCGTCCGGAGAAACACATGACTCACGCCGCAGATGCAGAAGCGCTCACGATTCGCCCCGCGGTGCTTGCCGACGCGCCGCTGCTCGCCCCTCTCGCTGGCCAGCTCGGGTATGCCTCAACCCCCGCGCAGGTCGCCGCGCGATTGCTTGAAATTCTTCAGGATCCCCGCCACATCATTTTGGTCGCCGAGCGCAAAGGATCCGGAATCGCCGGCTATATCGAAGTCTTTCCGTATCGGACAATCGGAGCCAATCCTCGCATCGAAATCGCTAGCCTGGTCGTGGACGAGTCTTGCCGTTCGCAAGGCGTTGGCCGCTTGCTCATGGATCGCGCCGAGGACTGGGCTCGCGCCAACGGTTACGGCGAAGCCGGATTGCGCTCCAACGTCATTCGCGACCGTGCGCACCGGTTCTATGAGAATCTCGGCTATCGCGTCAACAAAACCCAAAAATCCTTTCGTAAGACGCTGTGATGAAATGCTCTTTCCGCGCCATCGGCGGCCATAGCCGCCGCGTTCCTGCGCTGTTTCCCGGATTGTTCGGATATCCGGAACCGTTCGCTTTGAAGCGTTTAGCTCTTGAGCACAGCTGTGCCAGATTTTCACCAGGGACCTGCACTTTACATCGCTTTACGATATAATTTACTAAGGCCTTGAAGACTTTTGCGAAAAAGAGCTTCGATTACCGTGCGCTCGCGGAATTCCGTTACGAGGTGCGGCGCTTTCAGAATCTGAGCGAGCAAGCCGCCCGCGCCGCCGGAATTGAGCCGCAGCAGTATCAGGCGCTCCTTGCCGTCAAGGGATTGCCCGCTTCATGCAACGCATCCGTCGGCGTGCTTGCCGAGCGCCTTCAAATCCAACATCACAGCGCGGTGGAACTCGTGGATCGCCTCGAGACACATGGCCTATTGAAAAGAACGCGCAGCCGGAAAGACCGGCGGCAGGTTTTGTTGCGGCTCACCAGTCGCGGAGAGGAAATCCTTCGCCAGGTCGCGCTTCCGCATCGCGCCGATCTTCGCTCCTCCGGTCTCACCATTTTGCGCGCGTTGCAAACGGTAATGGCCCATGCCCTGCGCGCCGGTGCACGCCATGGCCGGCGCCAGCGGCAAGAGAGCGTTTGAAAGGAAGAACGTATGGCGCTTAATTCTCACGTTTCGTTCGAGGTGAACTTCGTTGGCTAAGCAAACTCTCTCCGCCATGGCCGAAATGGGCGATGCGGGCATGTTCCGAATCGGCTACATGTCCCTTCTCGCTGCCCTGATCGGCGTGGCTGCTGGCATCATTGCATATCTTCTGTACGACCTGATCGGCCTGTTCACGAACCTCTCCTATTACCACACTTGGTCATTTCATTTCCGCAGTCCCGAGGGGAACCACCTCGGCTACTGGGTGATTCTGATTCCTGTCCTTGGCGGATTGATCGTCGGCGTGATGGCCAAGTACGGTTCCGATAAAATCAAAGGGCACGGCATTCCGGAAGCGATGGAGGCTGTGCTCACCAGTCGCAGCCGCATCGAAGCAAAAGTTGCTATCCTCAAACCCATTTCCGCGGCCATCGCCATCGGCACCGGCGGCCCGTTCGGCGCGGAAGGCCCCATCATTCAAACCGGCGGCGCGGTCGGCTCCCTCGTCGGCCAGTTCATCGCCACCACTGCCTCCGAACGCAAAGTCCTGCTTGCCTGCGGCGCTGGCGCGGGCATGGCGGCAACATTCAACACTCCCATCGCGGGAGTGATCCTCGCCATCGAGCTGCTTCTCTTCGAATTTCGCGCCCGCTCCTTTATTCCTCTCGTCATCGCCACCACTCTGGCCACCTTCGTACGTTCTGTCCTCCTCGGCCAGCACTCCATGTTCTCCATGGACCCGAACGTCAATTTCGACGCCCTTCACGGCTTGCCCTGGTACCTCCTTCTTGGCGTCATCTGCGGTTTCGCCGCGATTGGTTTCACCAAATTCCTCTACTGGGTTGAAGATCTGTTCGACCATCTCCCCATTGATGACCTGTGGCATCCCGCGATTGGCGCTTTTTTTCTCGGCGTCATCGGCTTTTTCATTCCGCGTGTGCTTGGCGTCGGTTACGATACGATTTCCGACATTCTTCACAACAACCTGGTACTAAAGGTTCTCATCCTTTTAATCATTTTCAAGTCCTTGGCGCTGGTGATTTCCCTCGGCTCCGGCACCTCCGGCGGTTTGCTTGCGCCCATGTTCATGTCCAGCGCCGCCTTGGGTGGCGTGTTCGCGATGCTCATCAATCACTTCATTCCCGGAGCGCATTTGTCGCCCGGTGCGTACGCCCTCGTGGCCATGGGCGCCGTCTTCGGGGCCGCGGCGCGCGCCACATTCGCGCTGATCGTTTTCGCTTTTGAAATTACCCGCGACTACAACTCTGTCTTGCCTTTGATGATCACCTGCGTCATCGCCGACATGATCGCCATTCGCTATCTGAAAAGTTCCATCATGACCGAAAAGCTCACCCGCCGCGGCCTCACCGTGCCCACCGACTTTGAAGTCGGCGTCCTCCAAGTCGTCCGCGTCCGCGAAGTCATGCGCAAGGACGTTCCTGCCATTCCTCCGGAAATGACCGTGGCCGAGCTTGCCGAGCGCATCGGCCGCGGCGATGCGGCATTCAATATCACTCAGGGGCTGCCGATTTGCGAAGCCGATGGCAAGCTCGTCGGCATCGTCACCCAGGGCGACTTGCTGCGCGCGCTGAAGCTCGATCCCGCCGGAAAGCTGAAAGTAAGCGACGCCGGCGGCGGCAAGCCCATCGTCGCCTATCCCGACGAGCGCGCCTTCGATGCCCTTTATCGCATGCTGCAATACAATATTGGCCGCCTGCCCGTTGTCGAGCGTGACGGCTCCAACAAATTCGTGGGTTTCCTGAACCGCTCCAGCATCCTGAGCGCCTGGACACACCAAATTGAAGAGGAAAGCCTCCGCGAGCACGGTTGGATCGACGCTCTCCTGCGCACCGGATCCTATGAGAAATCGGTGCAACGAAAAATACTTGTAGGCCAAGTCGCGCAACTAAAGGAAACCATGATCGACCTAGACGTCACTGCCGGCGGTGAGGTGAAGCGCTTCGAATTCAAATTGTTCGCGCCTGTGCGAGGCATTGCTGTGGGAGACGTCGTCAAGATCAGCTACACCGAAGGCCCGGAAGGCCGCATCGTTGAGCGCGTCGAAGAGTTGCGCGCCCGCTAGTCCTGATCGAAAGGGGAACAGATCTTCTACTCCCCTAGCGTGTGCGTGCGACCAGAATGCTCAGAATCCCCCTACTCCTCCCCCTCCGAATCCCCCTCCCGAAAATCCTCCGCCTCCAAATCCCGACCCGCCCGCCCCGCCCGCGCTGCGCGGCGAAGAAGCCAGCGCGCTTCCCGTTTGCATCGACATCAAATTCAAATCGTTCACCAATAGGAACGCCTGAAAGCCTCCGCCATACGGCCCGGAATACCACTGCGGCGGCTGGCGGTAGATGTCTTGAAACGTGCTGGCCCATTTCTTTTCCACGTGCAAAGCCATCGCATAGGGCAAATACTTTTCGAACATCTCCGGCGTTTTTTCCAGGCGCTCGATCTGATCCTTCTCCACGCGCCCGAGAAAATCCTCGAATCCCAGCACCTTCTCCAGTTCCCTCTCGCCGTCCACCGTGCGCGCGGACATGATGTGACCGAATCCCGCCACGATTACCCCAGTCAAAATACCCGAAAGAAGTAACGTGACAAATGACATTCCCAGCGCGGAGGAGATCGGCGTGGCTAGCCAAAACGACGCAAACGCAATCACGATTCCTGCCGCAAAGTACCCTTGGTGCATTTTGTCCGGCCGGCGCGAATAAAACTTGCTCGCCATCAAACCATCGAAAATCCGGTTGCGAATCGCCGGCAAATGCACGTAAAAGCGATTCTGCAAATCCGTAAGCGACACCGCGTCGCTCGTTCCATCGTCGAAGAACGCTCCGAGCAGCTCCTGCTCGTGCGGTTTCAGGCTCGTCCATTCGGACGCTGGTTTCGTGCGGTGGAAAATAAAATTCTTGTGATGGACCAGTCCCAGCGCCTGGCTCATCTCCTGCTGCTCGATTTTCAAAAATCTGCGCACCGCCAAATCAACAATGGTCGCCGTAATGTCCCGCATCGCCACTTCATTATCGACAAGCGTCCCTGCTTCCCCCGGTGTCAGTTTGTCCGGCGGCTCGTACTGCACGCTGATCGGATTGCGACGCGGGTCGCGCCCGTTCGAATACCAGAACCACGCCATGAATAGAAACGCCAGAATCGGAACGGCGAACGGCCAATTGCTCCTCAGGAAAAGGATCATCTTGGCCAGCGCGCCCGGAGGATGAACGAATCCCTTGTCCCAGCCCACCACTGCGGTCAGCCCTTCATGGTAAAAGAGCGGCCGCTGCATCTGAATCTCCACCACGTTCCCGCTGACTTTCACATCGGCTTCCTGCCCGCGCTGCCCGTATCCGCCGGTGAATGCCTCCGCGTGCAAGCCTGTAACGCCCGCGGGCAATTCGATTCGCGCAGACGAGTTTTCCACCGGCGCGTCCGTTTCATTTCCCGTGACGTTCCAATACAGCTCGTCATGATCGGGGAAAAATCTCAGCGCATCCAGCGCCTTGTACCGGATAACGATCGTCCGCGTCGTATCCTCGGCGCCGGGCACGTAAATTTTCAATTGCTTGTACTGCCCGTGCTTCGAAACTTCGTATTTGAGCGGATTTCCGTCTTCGTCGGTCACGCTTTCCGGCTCGATGAATAGCGTGTAGTTCAACCCCAGCGATCCGCGGTACTCCACCGGAATCGAGCGGTAAATTCCATTCCACGCGCCCTCGAACTTCACGCCAAGAGTCTCTGTGACCTCGATCGTGGAATCCGGCTGGACAACTACCTGAACGTCGAAGCTCTGAATGGTGAGCTGGCGCGCGTTCGCTGGAGAGGGCGCCGCGAACGCGGCTGCGAGCGCAAGGAACAGAAGAATGGTAACGCGGCGAAGACTGCGCATCAGAGGTACACGCCTACTGCGGCGCGCCAGTTTGAAAGCTCACTTTAGGCGTTTCGCGCTCCGCTGGCGCGCTCGTTTCGAAGAATTCGCGCGGCTTAAAATTGAACATTCCGGCGATGATGTTCGAAGGAAACACCGCGATTTTCGTGTTCAAATCGCGCACCACGGCGTTGTAATACCGCCGCGCATTCTGGATGCTGTCTTCCAGTTGATTCAGCGTGTTTTGCAATTGCGTGAAGCTTTCCACCGCGCGCAATTGCGGATACGCTTCCGCCAGCGCAAACACTTGCCGCAGCGCCGATGTCAGCATGTTCTCGGCTCCGGCTTTCGCCGCCGGTCCTTGCGCGCTCATCGCCGCGTTGCGCGCCTGCACCACGCCTTCCAGCGTGCCCTTCTCGTGCGCCGCGTATCCCTTCACTGTTTCCACCAGATTCGGAATCAGGTCGTACCGCCGTTTCAGTTGCACGTCGATATCCGACCATGCGTTATCGCACTGCACCTTCAGCTTGACCAGCCCGTTGTACATCCCGATCACAATAAAGACCAGGATGACGATAATCCCCAGCACAATCCAGCCGATCATCGCATCGCCTCCGTAGGGGCGGCCCTTCGGTCGCCCATCGCGACTCCCCGAGTCGCGCTCGCCAAAATCCCGTTTTCAATTACCTGTCTTGATATGCGCGCCACCGCGCGCCTTTGTTTCGCTGCTCCACGCCCTGACTGCCG
>JBAQYT010000241.1:0-4219 GCA_049787175.1 Candidatus Acidiferrales bacterium
GCGGCGGGCGAAAGCTCTTTCGTTTTTTTCCCGTACGCGCGATTGAACTCGCCGAGGAAGTGGCGCGCGAGAACAGGAATATCCTCGATGCGGTCGCGCAGCGGCGGGACGGTGAAGGGAATCACGTTCAAGCGATAAAATAAATCCTCGCGAAACGCGTTGCGCGCGATTTCGTCTTCCAGTGTTTTATTGGTGGCGGCGATGACGCGCACGTCGACGGCGGCCATTTCGCTGGAGCCGATGGGCTCGACGCGCTGCTCTTCGAGAGCGCGAAGAACTTTGGACTGTGTTTTCAAACTCATGTCGCCGACTTCATCGAGAAAAAGCGTGCCGCTGTCGGCTTTCTGAAATTTTCCAGTCTTGTCTTCGCTGGCGCCGGTGAAGCTGCCTTTGCGATGGCCGAAAAGCTCGGATTCGATGAGCTCTTCGGGAATCGCGGCGCAATTCACTTCCACAAATGGATTGCCGCTGCGCGGACTTTGCGCGTGAAGCGCGCGCGCGACGAGTTCTTTTCCGGTTCCGCTTTCGCCGTAAATCAAAACGCGGCCGTGCGTGGGCGCGGTGAGCGCGATCTGCTGACGGAGCGCTTTCATGGGAACGCTGTCGCCGAGAATCCGGTAGCGCTGCTCGAGTTCGGCGCGCAGGCGGCGATTTTCCTGTTCGAGACGGAGATAGTGCAGGGCGTTTTTCACTGCGAGGACGGTTTTTTCGAGCGAGAGCGGCTTCTCGATGAAATCAAATGCGCCGAGCTTGGTGGCGCGCACGGCGGTTTCGATTTTTCCGTGGCCGGAGATCATCACGACCATGGGAATAGCTTCGCGTTCGTTCAGGCGTTCGAGGGTGACGAGGCCGTCGATGCCGGGAAGCCAGACGTCGAGAAGGATCAGATCGAAGGAGCGGCGGTCCACGGCGGTGAGACATTCTTCGCCGGAAGCGACGGAGTCGACCTCGTAGCCTTCTTCTCGGAGAAGAGAGCCGAGGGACTGGCGGATGCCGGATTCGTCGTCGACGATGAGGATGGATGCGGGCATAGCGGAATTAGGATAGCGCAGAAATGGTGGTTTGGGTTGCTTCCATCGAGCACGTTACCAACGGCCAGCGTCACGCTGAACAGGGCATAGCGAATTGGCGGTAATGGGCCAGTTCGAATTTTGACTCTTTGTGTACGAGCAGGAAAATTCTACTGACCCAGCACCGAATTGGCGCTGACCTAGGCGGGCGCGCGGTATAATCTGCGGCGCCTGAAGGCGAGTGGTCAAGAGAAGCAGTGGCGAGAGACGAGAGAAATGCGAAGTGTGGGGAGAAATTGTTGTGAGCCTCGGTAGCGGAGCAAAACTCGGGCCGTATGAGATCGTCGCGCCGCTGGGCGCGGGAGGGATGGGAGAAGTATATCGCGCACGAGACACGCGGTTGAATCGCGACGTGGCGCTGAAAGTCTTGCCAGAGGTGTTCGCGCGCGACGCGGAGCGCCTGCGGCGCTTCGAGCAGGAGGCAAAAGCAGCCAGTGCGCTGAATCATCCCAATATTCTCGCAATTTACGACATCGGCACGCACGATGACGCGCCGTTCATCGTGACGGAATTACTCGAAGGCGAGACGCTGCGCGAACGGCTGCGCAATGGCCCGTTGCCGGTGCGCAAAGCGCTGGATATCGCCATGCAGAGTGCGAGTGGTGTTGCGGCTGCGCACGAAAAGGGAATCATTCACCGCGACCTGAAACCCGCGAATATTTTTCTCACCAATGACGGGCGCGCGAAAATTCTCGACTTTGGCCTGGCGAAGCTGACGCAGCAAGACAACGCTTCGCGCATCGACGAAACGCAATCTCCCACGCGCACGAGCGGCCCCAGTCAAGGCAAAGGCCAAACGGACGCGCGGACCGAAGCGGGAGTGGTGCTGGGCACGGCGGGGTATATGTCGCCCGAGCAGGTGCGCGGCAAACCGGCGGACGCGCGCAGCGACATTTTCGCGCTTGGCGCGATTCTCTATGAAATGCTCTCCGGCGAGCGCGCATTCGAAAAAGATTCTTCCGCCGATACGATGGCGGCGATTCTCAAAGACGACCCTCCGGAACTTTCCGGCGGCGAAAAGAAAATTCCGCCAGCGGTGGAACGCGTGGTGCGCCATTGCCTGGAAAAAAATCCCGGGGAGCGCTTCCAGTCGGCACGGGATTTTGCATTTAATCTCGCTGCGATCTCCGACGTGTCGAGCAGCAACGCAACAGGTTTTCGCCCGGCAGAGACGCGACAAATGCCGCGCGCGAAGCGACGGGCGATTTTCGCCACGATTGGAACAGCAGGACTCGTTGCCGCCTGCATCGTTGCTTATTTCGCGGGCCGCAGTGGCAGCGCAAGGGTGCTGCCCACTTTCAAGCAAATCACTTTCAGCCGCGGCACGATTTTCCAGGCGCGATTCGCTCGGGATGGCCAATCGGTTTATTACAGCGCCGCGTGGGATGGCCAACCCGTCGGCGTGTATGCGACAGATCCCAGCAGTCCCGAATCACGGGCGCTCGGATTGGCCCAGTCGTCACTCTTCGGTGTGTCCGCCTCCCAACTCGCAATTTCCATAGGCTGCAATCATGTGTTCATTGGCGTTTGCGAAGGTACGCTGGCGACCGTGCCGGTTTCCGGAGGCGCGCCACGCGAGATCGCTGACGATATCGTTTCCGCGGATTGGTCTCCCGATGACAGCGAAATGGCCGCCATTCGCGAGGCCAACGGGAAATTCCAGGTCGAGTTTCCGCTGGGAAAGGTGATTTATGAGAGCCAAACCTGGCTCAACTTTCTTCGTGTTTCGCCGCGCGGCGATGCTGTCGCATTTGCGCAATATTCCACCGATAACGCGGACATCGGCAGGGTAACTATTTTGGACAAGAACGGAAAGCAGCTCGCGCGGTCGGAGGAATACGTGAGCGTGGAAGGACTTGCCTGGGAGCCCTCCGGCGACAGAATTTTGTTCGCTGCCTCAAAGACCGGCGGCTGGGCGGATTCCATCCATGCTCTTACGGTGAATGGCAAAGATCGTACGGTCCTCACGCTTCCCGGCGTGCTGCGCGTGCATGACATTTCCAAAGACGGCCGCATCCTTCTTTCCCAGGACCAATGGCGAAGCCAAATGCAATATCGAGGCGCGAAGGATACAGAGGAACGCGACCTCTCGTGGCTCGACGGAACTACGGTATCCGATATATCGGACGGTGGTCAGGAACTGGCATTCCAGGAGTTCATGGAAGCGGCCGGCACGGCTCCGATTGCGTACATGCGAAGTGCGAATGACTCGTCCTCGGTGAAGCTTGGCATCGGTCTCTTTCCAACGCTTTCTCCCGATGGCAAATGGGCGCTCGTCGGCGGCTATAACCCTCTGCATCTCGCGCTGCTGCCAACGGGGATTGGGCAAGCGCGCTCTCTAGAGACTTACGGGCTTCAACAATTTGAGTGGCAAGGCTGGATGCCTGGCGGGAAGTCGATTTATTTCGCCGGAAACGATGGTCATAGCTGGCGCATGTACGTGCAGGACCTCTCCGGTGGAGCGCCGCGAGCGATCACGCCTCCGATTGACGTGAATGCGGCTCAGACTCTCTCGGATCTGGTTTCTCCCGATGGGAAATATGTTTTCGCTCGTGATTTGACCGGGAAAGCTTATATCTATCCCCTCGTTAGCGGGGCGCCGCGTGTTGTTGCTGGGCTCTTGCCCGGGGACATTTGGGCCAACTGGGCCAATGACGGAAAGTCCATTTATGTTTACGAGGATAAAGTAACGAAGCTCGATCTTTTCCGTATTGACGTGACAACTGGGAATCGGCAGCTGATCCGCACAATGGCTCCGCCCGACAGCGCCGGATTGACAGGCGTAGAAACGTTCAGAATCACGCCAGACGGCAATTCCTACGCGTACTCCTATAACCGTGCATTATCTACTCTCTATTTAGTCGACGGAGTGAAATGAGGACAACGAGCGGTACAAAACTTGGGCCGTATGAGATCGTCGCGCCGCTTGGCGCGGGCGGGATGGGAGAAGTGTATCGCGCGAGGGATACGAAGCTTGGGCGCGAGGTGGCGCTGAAAGTATTGCCTGAAGCGTTCGCGTGCGACGCAGAGCGCATGGCGCGGTTTCGGCGCGAAGCGCAAGTGCTGGCATCGCTCAACCATCCGAACATTGCGGCGATTTATGGCTTCGAAGATTCCGGCAGCATGCACGCGCTGGTGATGGAATTGGT
>JBAQYT010000255.1:0-4638 GCA_049787175.1 Candidatus Acidiferrales bacterium
GCCGTTGGCGAAAATCCCTCGCTGGGATATGCTCTTGCCGCATCGCAGCTACCATTTCAATTTCGCTGAGGCCTGAATGTCAATCGACGCAATCAAAACCGTCGCCGTTCTCGGCGCGGGCACCATGGGCAACGGCATCGCGCACGTTTTTGCGAAGGCCGGCTACAAGGTCGTTCTTCGTGAAATTGACCAGAAGCATCTCGACCGCGCGCTCGACACCATCGGCAAGAATCTCGACCGCGAAGTCAAAAAGGCGAAAATCACCGAAGCTGACAAGCCGGCAATCATCAAACGAATTTGGTTCACCACCGACGCCAACGATCTCGCCGCGGCGGACATCGCCATCGAAGCGGTTCCCGAGCAGCGCGAACTCAAAGAGCGCGTCCTCAAGGAAGCCGATGCCGTTCTGCGTCCCGGCGTCATTCTCGCCAGCAACACGTCTTCCATTTCCATCACCGCGCTGGCCGCGAAGACCACTCGCCCCGAGCAATTCATCGGCATGCACTTCATGAATCCTGTGCCAATGATGGTTCTCGTCGAAGTGATTCGCGGCTTGCAGACCAGCGAAGAAACATTCAGCTCCACGATGGAGCTTTGCCAAAAGCTCGGCAAGACTCCCGTCGCCGTCAACGACGCGCCTGGCTTCGTCTCGAATCGCGTCCTCATGCCCATGATCAACGAAGCCGCTTATGCCGTGATGGAAGGCGTCGCCACGCCGGAATCCGTCGACGCGGTGATGAAAATGGGAATGAATCACCCCATGGGTCCGCTCGAACTCGCCGATTTCATCGGGCTCGACGTTTGCGTCGATATTTTGAATGTGCTGCAAAATGGCCTGGGCGATCCGAAATATCGCGCCTGCCCGCTGTTGAAGAAATACGTCGCCGCGGGCTGGCTCGGCCGCAAATCCGGCCGCGGCTTTTACAAATACCAGTGACGATCCGCTTGGATTTGTTGTTTGCTTTTTGTTCGCCTCATGTGCTACGTTCGCGGCTTGCACGTAGCCAGGGACGGCGCAGCCGCCTTCGAAAAACGGCCGTCGCCTGATAAGGAGGCCGATCCGATGGGTGCACTGGAAGGCAAAGTCGCGGTCATCACTGGAAGCACGAGCGGCATCGGCGCCCGTACGGCCGAACTTTTCGTCGCCGAAGGCGCCAAGGTGGTGATTGCCGGCCGGCGCAAAGAGAGAGGCGAGCGACTCGCGCAGAAGCTCGGCCCGGCCGCGAGTTTCATATGCACGGATGTCTCCGTCGAAGCGGACGTCAAGGCCATGATCGACCATGCCGTCGACCGCTTTGGCCGCCTCGATTGCCTGATGAACAACGCGGGGAGGAGTTCGCAATATGCCGCCATCGCCGACGTAGATCTCGAGGTGTTTGATGCGGTGATAGCTGTGCACCTGCGGGCCGTCCTCGCCGGCATGAAATATGCGGCGCGTGTCATGACCAAACAGGGAACGGGCAGCATCATCACTATCTCCAGCGTTAACGGAATACGGGCAGGTTTGGGAGGGCACTATTATTCGGCTGCAAAGGCCGCCTCAATTCACCTAACGCGGTGCGCAGCAATGGAGCTGGGCGAAAAAGGAATTCGCGTGAACAGCATCTCTCCAGGAATGATTGCTACAGGAGCTTTCGCCAAGTTCTTAGGCATGCCGCCCGACGAGGCGGACGACCACCCGGAATACGCCGCGACCGCTATTGGTTCCGTGCTGCCCCGATGGCAACCACTGCAGCGCGTCGGACACGTCGATGATATCGCGCAAGCAGCGCTGTTCCTCGCCAGCGATGCGTCGCGGTTTGTGACCGGACAAAATCTGGTGGTGGATGGTGGTATCAGCGCAGGCTGGCCCATTGCCGCTGCCCGCCCGGACCGCGAGTTGTTTTTCAACGCATTTCAGACGGGCCGGTCGGCCTAATGGAGCGTGGTTTGTGTTTGCTTTTTGTTCGCCCTGTGATATTCTCGCGAATCGCAGGGAGGGGAAGACGCGGAGGGAACTCTCTGGTAAACTGCCGCACCAATTAACACGGTACGGCGGGCAGGGCTTGGGACGTCAATCACCGAGGTGAGGAAATGACAGACGAAAGAAGCAAGATGCTGGACGCGGCGGTTGCGCAGATCGAAAAACAGTATGGCAAAGGCTCGATTATGCGCCTCGGCAACAAAGACGTACTTGTCCCGGTCAGCGTGATTTCCACCGGCTCCATCTCGATTGACGCCGCGCTTGGCGTCGGCGGCTTGCCGCGCGGACGCGTCATCGAAATCTACGGCCCGGAATCCGGCGGCAAGACCACGCTCACTCTGCATGTCATCGCGGAGGCCCAGAAAATGGGCGGCATCGCCGCATTCATCGACGCCGAGCACGCCCTCGATCCGTCCTACGCCCGCAAGCTTGGCGTCGACGTCGATAATCTGCTCGTCTCGCAGCCGGACAATGGCGAGCAAGCCCTGGAAATCGCCGAAGCGCTCATTCGCTCCGGCGGCGTCGATATTGTGGTCATTGATTCGGTCGCCGCCCTGGTTCCCAAGGCCGAACTCGAAGGAGACATGGGCGATCCGCAAATGGGTTTGCAAGCGCGCCTGATGTCCCAGGCGCTGCGCAAGCTTACCGCCATCGTGTCGAAGTCCCGCACCTGCCTCGTTTTCATCAATCAGATCCGCGAGAAAATTGGCGTCATGTTCGGCAACCCGGAAACCACCACTGGCGGCCGCGCGCTGAAATTCTATTCGTCGATTCGCCTCGATATTCGCCGCATTCAGGCCATCAAGGAAGGCGACCGCGTCGTCGGCTCGCGCACGCGCGCCAAGGTCGTGAAAAACAAAGTCGCCGCGCCTTTCCGCGAAGCCGAATTCGACATTCTCTACGGCGAAGGTGTTTCCCGCGAAGGCGATTTGCTTGATTTGGGCGTCGCGAAAAACATACTCGAAAAGAGCGGCACCTGGATTTCCTACAAAGGTGAGCGCCTGGGCCAGGGACGCGAAAACGCGCGCGTTTTCTTGCGTGAGAATACCGACATTCGCGACAAAATCGAGGCCGCGCTCCGCAAGGAATTGGGCCTTACGCATTCTGCGTCCGTGCCCGAAGAGACTGCGAAAGCTGCCGCCGCTGCCGCCGGAGCAAATGGCGCCGACGGCGCGAAATCCAACACGCATGCCGCCGCAGCCGCCAAACCCAAAACCACCCGCTAGCTCCGATGAGCCCCGGGCTAGGGAATAAAGCTTGGTTGGAGCACTTTGGATGGGTCCGCAACCTCCTGATGGTCTGTGGCATTTACTGGATTTCCCTGTGGCTGGCTGCGTTGCTTGGTTTGAGTGTCGGTATCACCCACTCAGGTGCGTTCAGTGAGAGCGTGCTCTCAGCCTTGTACATGGGTGCCTTTATGTCCTGGGAACGAGCATTGGCTGCCATCCTCGCTGGAGTTGCGGCCACGCTGATCGTTCCGAGTCGCGGGTCTCAATTTTGGGCGCTGTTGGTAGCCGCTCTGTATGTGGTCGATTATCGTATGCGCAGCCATTGGGTGGTGCCGCCGAGCGCATGGGACCGTCTTTCAACGCGCACTGAACACTTCTTTCCTGCTATCGCATGTATCGTCGCGGCTTTTGTTACGGCGTGGTTGCGGACAAAAAGGGAATCGGCAACTGTACGACGGGACGGCTAGTACTTTTTCTTTCGGCGTGGCGCTTTCGGCACGCGCCTCACCACTTCGCATATTTTGAGTTGCGCCTGCTCTGTCGATTCCCTAAAATTGAGCCTGTAGTTAGAAAAAAAGTAACCAAAGGGTAGTCGCAGGAACTCCATGACCCGAAACCCGGCCCGGCCTTACCCGTTCTTCAGTAACTTCGCTCTGCTCGCGGCAATCGCTATTTCGATGCCGTGGTACGCATCGGCTCGTCCGCTGCCTACGTCGTCCACGAGAACTAGCAAAAAGGCCACCACTCACCGCCACCGCTATCGCGGGCTGCCGACCTATATTTCAGATCCTGGCGCCGGCGACGATTCGCAATTCGACGATCCTGTCGTTCGCCAAGCCGCGCTCGATGCTCTCGGCCGCCAAAACGGCTCCGTCGTCGCCGTCGATCCTTCGAACGGCCGTATCCTCGCCATCGTCGGCCAGAAGCTCGCGTACTCCACCGGTTTTGAACCCTGTTCTACTCTGAAACCGGTCATCGCTGTCGCCGCCCTTGAGAAGGGCGTCATCACGCCGGACACGATGATCCGCATTGGCCGCCGTCGCTACATGGATATGACTGAAGCGCTCGCCCACTCGAACAATCAATTCTTCGAAGAACTCGGCCGCCGCCTCGGCTTTGACACCGTTTGGCATTTCGATCACGTCTTCGGCTTGGGGGAACGCGCCGGCTATGACATCTCTGGCGAGCAACCCGGCCTTTTGCCGTCCGCCCCGCCGACGTATGGTGGCGTAGCGCGAATGTGCAGCTTCGGCGAAGGCATTCGCATCACGCCGCTGCAGCTCGCCGCGATCGTTTCGACCATCGCCAATGGCGGCACAATGTACTATCTGCAATATCCGCAAAGCACCGACGCCGCTCGCGACTTCGCTCCGCGCGTTCGCCGCACACTCGGAATCGCGCCGCTTCTGCCCGAGCTTCGGCAAGGCATGCTAGCCGCCGTGCTTT
>JBAQYT010000265.1:0-2787 GCA_049787175.1 Candidatus Acidiferrales bacterium
AGGGCACATTGAGCGAACTGAAGTGGCCGGGCAATAAGATTCGCGAGACGTTCCTGAAGTTTTTCGAGGAGCGCCCTGGAGCAAATCATAAGCGCGTCAGAAGCTCCTCGCTCGTCCCGGCAAACGACCCCACCCTGCTTTTCACCAACGCGGGGATGAATCAGTTCAAGGACGTTTTCCTTGGCCTCGAACAGCGCGACTACAAACGCGCCACCACCTGCCAGAAATGCGTCCGCGCCGGCGGCAAGCACAACGACCTCGAAAACGTCGGCTTCACCAACCGCCACCACACTTTTTTCGAGATGCTGGGAAACTTTTCCTTCGGCGATTATTTCAAGAAAGACGCGATTGCCTTTGCGTGGGAATTGGTCACGTCGCCGCAGTGGTTCGGCATTCCTGTCGAGAAATTGTATTTCACTGTGTTTGGCGGGCACGAAAATTTACAACCCGATCACGATGCCGCGACATTGTGGATTGAAACCGGCGCTCCGAAAGACCGCGTGATTGAAATTCCCGGCCTCAAAGAGAATTTCTGGGCCATGGGAGACACCGGCCCGTGCGGCCCGTGCAGCGAAATCCATTACGACATGGGACCTGCCGCGTCCGATCAGGGCCACGCGGATTGCAAATTCCCGTGCGAATGCGGACGTTACGTCGAAATCTGGAATTTGGTTTTCATGCAATTCAATCGTTACTGGGATTGCGAGAGAGCTGGTCGAACGCACACGCTGGAAGAAGTCGAGGGAGCCAAGCGTGAAAGCGAGAAACAAGATAAAGGAGTTTCGGTTCACGAATACTGCGAATGCCATAATCTTCTCGAACTTTTGCCCAAGCCTTCTGTCGACACAGGCATGGGCCTCGAACGCGTCGTCGCTGTGCTGCAAAACAAAATCAGCAACTTCGACACCGATTTGTTCACGCCGCTGATTGACCAAGCATCCAAACGGACGGGTGCGAGGTACGGCACTGATTTTAAGGGCGACGCCTCGCTTCGGATAATCGCCGATCATTCCCGCGCCGCCACATTTCTTGTCGCGGACGGGGTTATCCCTTCGAATGATGGCCGAGGCTACGTCCTTCGCAAGATCATCCGAAGGGCATTGACACATGCGAAGCGTTTGGACGCTGCGAGCGTAGAGCTGATCATGCAGGCGATGGCTCAGGTAATTCGCGAAGAGATGGGCCAAGCGTATCCCGAAATCATCGAGAACGTCGCGCGAGTTAACCGAATTCTCTCAAACGAAGCACAACGCTTCTCGCACACCGTTGAGGTCGGCTTAAGAAAACTGGAGGAAGGCCTTCAAGAGCTACAGGCGTCAGCCGAGGAAATGAGAGCTCGTGAAAAAGCTAGGCTCGGACATGACATTCGCCTCGGGACCTTCCTCCCTGGAGAACAAGCATTCAAACTTTACGACACTTTTGGCCTTCCCCGCGACTTCATCGAGGACGTGACCCGAGATATGGGAGCGAAAGTCGGCTGGGAAGGATTTGAGCGTGCCATGGAGGAGCAACGCGCGCAATCAAAGGCTTCCTGGAAAGGCGCGCACAAGGAAGCCGCCAGCCCCGTCTACAGAAAACTCGCCGACACGTTCAAGACCGAGCCGGATTTTTATTTTGGCACGACGACGAAAGATTCGCGCATCGAAGCCATCGTCACTACGGGACCCAATGGCGGCGAGCGCGTGAACGAGCTGAAAGCCGGCCAAGAAGGAGAAGTCGTTCTCGACCGCACGACGATTTATTCCGAATCCGGCGGGCAAGTCGCCGACACCGGCGCGCTCTTCGACAACAACGTCTCGCTGCAAGTCGCCGACGTGCGCGGCGCATATTATCCGGTCGCCGGACTCATCGCGCATCGCATCGTCGCAAAGGAAGATTTAGCCGTGGGCGACCGCGTCGCCACCGTCGCCGACGCGGTCCGGCGCGCGCGCATCATGCGCAATCACAGCGGCACGCATCTGGTGCACGCGGCGCTGCGAAATATTTTGGGCACGCACGTCAAGCAGGCGGGCTCGCTCAACGCGCCCGATCATTTGCGCTTCGACTTCAGCCATTTCGCGCAGCTCGCGCCCGAAGAATTGCAGGAGATCGAAAATCAAGTGAACGAAGAAATCCTGCGCGACTTGCCCTTCCAAACCGACATCATGACCATCGACGACGCGCTCGCCTCCGGCGCGCTGGCTTTTTTCGGCGACAAATATCCGGAGAAAAATGTCCGCGTGGTGACCATCGGCGACACCGCCTACCCGCGCGGTTTTTACAGCAAGGAACTTTGCGGCGGAACGCACGTCGCGCGCACCGGCGAAATCGGCGTGTTCAAAATCTCCGTCGAACAATCCGTCGCGGCCGGCGTGCGCCGCATCGAAGCGCTTACGGGCGACGCGGCGCTCGAACAGTATCGCAACGCCCAATCAACTTTGCGCGCTCTTGCCGGAATGCTGAACACCGGCGAGGACCGCATCCTCGAAGCCGTGGAAAAACTCGAACAGGACCGCAAACAGCTCGAAAAGCAGATCGACGGGCTCAAGCGGAAAAGCGCGGTTTCCATGGCCGATTCCCTGCTGGCCGACGCCCGCACCGTAAAGGGCCTAAAAGTGGTCGCCGCGAAGGTCGAAAACGTCGACCGGGAGGCCCTCCGGCAGCTCGCCGACGGCCTGCGCCAGAAAATGGGCTCCGGTGTGGTGGTTTTGGCCACCGGGTCGGATGGTAAGGTATCTCTCATTACTGCTGTGACTAAAGACTTGACGAACCGGCTCCACGCCGGGAAGATGGTCCAGGAACTCGCCA
>JBAQYT010000268.1:0-2584 GCA_049787175.1 Candidatus Acidiferrales bacterium
TGTTGACCACGACGACGGTTCGGTCGTCGTAAGAATATTGGACGTGGAGCATCTCATTGGCTTTTTTCGCGCCGAAGTAACCGCCCGCCGGCTGCAAATAATAATCATAGAGATGCCAGAAGAGCGAAGGCCAAGCATTGTTCAACATCCACTGAATGACACCGGTGGAGACGTATTTGTTGCGGGCATACGCTTCGAACATGGCGCGCTCATTTTCGTAGGCCATTATCTGCGCTTTGCGTTCGTAATCTTGCAAGTCTGTCGCAGCACCGTAGATTTGCTGCATGGCGTCGTCGAAGGCGAAAAGATGCTGAAACTTGCCGGAAGCGGAATGAAAGTGCCAGTATTCATTCGGGGGCCAGATCTGGTCCGCAGGCATCGTTTTTTTCAGACTGCCTTCGACCATCGGCGCAGCCCCGGCGCTCGTTTCAGTGTCGAAACCAAACGCTCCTCCCTGCCGCCTATCCACGTACCAATATCGCGGCGACTCGTAATCGTAGGGGCGCTCCTTCACACCCGAAACGCCGGACACGACAGTTCTCTCTACGTCTGCCGAGGAAATAACCGGATTCGGCCACTGCAACTGCTTCTCAACGTCCAAATATGCGCGCTCGACGGTCGCGGGCGGCGGATTGTCGCTACCGTTCAGCCAGACGAGCAGGCTCGGGTGGCTGCGCAGGCGCAGAATTTGCGAACGAAGCTGCTCGGTCGCGTTTTGTAAATCGGATGAGTGCCATTTGTCCCACTCTTCCCAGATACTGCAACAGCACCAACCGGCCATGACCAGCACTCCCTGTTCGTCCGCGAGATCGAAAAAATCTTCCGGTTCAAGCTTCCCTTCCAGTCGAATGGCGTTCAGGCCCATTTCGCGCACGTAGTCGAATTGCGCTTCAAGCTTATGCACCGGCTGGCGCATCAGCATGTCGGGAGCCCAACCTCCGCCGCGGATCAGGATTCGCTTTCCGTTGATGTGGAACAAAAGATAATCGTGCGGCTGCATGGTGGAAGTGATTTCGCGGATGCCGAAGCGCACGTTTTGCTGATCGGAAACGGCGCTACCAACACGCACTTGCATCACGAGCGTTTCCAGATTCTGCGGGCCGAGCCCATAAGGCCACCAGACTTTCGGATGTGCGATGCGCAGTTGCGGGAATTCCTCCGGCGTGAACGTGACGCTGCGGGTTTCGCCTGCGTTGAGCTCGACGGGCTGCTCGAAGCGGACGCTTTCGATTGTTCCTTGGACAACCGCGCTGACGACAGCGTGGGTTGCGTTGCGCACTTGCGCCGTGACCGTCAAGTCCGCTTCGTCGAGTGATGCATCGCGAAAATGCGTGGCCACGGCCGGATAGCGCACTGCGACGGGGCCGCTGGCCGTGAGATAAACATCGCCCCACAAGCCCATATCTTTATCGGGCGGCGCGGGATTCCAGTCGACCCAGTTCATGGCCAAGTCTTTTTCCGTGGGCGCAAAGGTCTCGACGGCGATCGCGTTCGTCTCGCCCGGCTTCACGAATTGCGTGACGTCAAAATCGTAAATACGATACGAGCCGGCCACGTCCGCTGCATCAGCGAACTTCTTGCCGTTGATCCAGATATTGGCGCGATAGTTGATACCCTGGAAATGAAGCCAGACCGCGCGGCCCTGAAAATCCGGCGGGATCGTCATCTCCGTGCGGTACCACCACGAACAGATGAACGGGCTATCCTTGGGCATCGGCAGGTTCGCGAAGAGGGCGCCAATGGGATAGGTCGTGCCGGGAATTTTCCGTAGATTCATGCCGTAGTCGGGATCAGGGTATGTCCCGTCGGCGACAAGCGCGGCGACGACGGTCGAAGGGACGCTGGTTGCGTGCCAGCCGGCGGCTTGAAAGCCAGGCGTTGAGACTTGACCGCCTGTTACTTGCGCCTGGCAGGAGGATTGCAGTTGCCAGCCGGTTCGCAGGGGCAAGCGGCCGTCCGGCGCCGCGGTTTCCCGCGAAAAAGCACACGGGCACGCAGCGAAAAGAAACGCCAGCGCAAGACATAAGAATCCGCAACGCAACCTGTCAAACATCGCGCACACGCCTAGCACACAGGATGAGAAACCAGCAAACGAGCAGCGCTAGACTTCTCTGGCAGGCTGCCTAGGCGAATCTTACTCGAATTAGAAGATGAATTTCAGCGCAAACTGCATGGCTCGCGCACGAAGCGTCCCGCGCCGCTATCCATGAAAGAAAATCGTCCGCAACCGCTCCGAGTTGGATAGAATCGCGCGCGGTTGATTCCTGTTCGAAATATTCAATGGTCACGATGAAGTGCGGCGCTGCCTTGCGCCGCTGCGTGATTGCCAGGAGGATGAACTTGACGCAAACACGGTCACAAATTTTTGCGTGGTCTCGCATCGCGAAAACCGCAATTCTTTTTTTTCCATTTGCATTCTTTCTTGCGGCCGCTCCGGTGCGGGCCCAGCAGGATCGCCTGCAGAGCAGCGACCTGACCCGCTTTCATGACGTGGCACAAGTGGCCATTTCGCCAGACGGTTCGAAAATCGCATATACAGTGCTTAATTACGACAAACCGGGGCGTCCGTATCCACAGCTTTGGG
>JBAQYT010000269.1:0-8567 GCA_049787175.1 Candidatus Acidiferrales bacterium
GCACCGCCTGCCACCCGATTGCTGGTATTGCCGCCAACCTGTCCGTCACGATCGTCAGTATCGGTGTGAGAGGACGCGAGGGCGAGTGCCACAGACATTCCGCTTGCTAGGTACCGCGTCTTCGGAGAATTGGCCTCAGCGCCACCTTCTGAATCAAGCTTAACGTCCTGTCCCTTGCCCGCCTGAACGCCCTCCAACGTCGCCTCGACTTCTTGCTCAATGCCGTCAGGCAAGACAAGCTCGCGGAACACCATTCGCAGCTGCCCATTGCGGCTGAAGCGGCGTGCTGGCCGAACCTGAGTCACGGAACCTCTCAAGAGACTTCCCTGAGGAAGGAGCAGGCGGTTTCCTTCAAACAATGGTTGAGAGAGGACCGCCTCGATTTCCTCGCCCTTCTGTGTCGTCGCTGAACTCAGCCCGGTCAGGAGCCGCGCGTGCACAGAGTTTTCGAGCGGTGACGGATTGCTAATCGAAGCTGCAATTTCCGGAGTCAAAGCCTCGGTTCCAAAATCAAGCGGCTCCTCAAGCTCGGCGAAATAGACGCTTCCGGCATCGATATATTGCGGATGGACGGGAAGTTGAGCGACGGCATACCTTATAATCTTGTGTATTTTCCCGGGTTCACGCACCTGCTTCATCGCTTTATCCCACCGCCGCTTGGCTTCCTCCTCTGCTTGGTCCGCCTTCTCCGACGCGGCCCCTTCTACACCCTTTCTTTTCTCGTTGTCGCCGGTGGTGACGAACTGGATCAGTTGTCCGGAGCCGCGTGTGACGGTAGTGTGAATAGGAATATGCCGACCGTCGGCCAGTTTGAGATCGTCAAATTCGATCTGCACCATGCGGGGAGGAGTGAAATCGGCATTCAATGCGTCTAGAATGTGTTTTCCACTGGACACACCTTCGAGCTGAGTGATCTGGCCTGTAGCCTCGGTTCCCACGGGCACAACGAGTTTGTCGAAGGCATACAAGGGTTCAGCGACCCGACCGTGGACCGACTGCCCGACTTTCTGAACTTTCACTTCCTTGTCCAGAACAACCTGCACCGCAGTCCCCTTCGGCACCGTGAGAGCGATGGTTCCCTTACCTGAAGGTTTAACAGCGGCAACTGACCTGTGGATGAAGATCGTGTTGGATGCAGGTGCCGACGCTGGAACAGCATCCTGAGCCCGCGCCGAGCTCGCGCACACGGATATCAAGAAAACCGCAGACATCACGCGTGCCGTCGCCATGTCATTTCTGCTTTTGCCAAGTCATTTCCATGCGCACCGGTATTTCATTCTTGATGGGCATCATCAAGAGCTTCGGCGGATCAATTTTGAAATCGGACACCGTCGCGGGAATTGTTCCGGTCAGATTGATCTCATTTCCCTGAATCACCAGCTGGAATGGGACTTGTTTATAGTAAACGGTCTGGCCAGCGAATTGGACTTCTAGGTCAGCATGAATCCCGCCGCCCTTAATTTCCGCCTCGGGCAATTGGGTGCGCACTACGACCATCGGGAATTGCGCGCCACGCGTCACTTCAATCATATGAAGATCCCGGTTGCTGTCGCCCGAATCGAACGACTTGACCGGCACCGCAATCAAAAAATTGCACTGGCCGGCGTTGCAATCGCCCTTTCCCCGCGCCGCGTGGCTGACGCCATCGGCCTCGTGCAACGGATGAGAAACGTGATACGTGAGCGTAGATTTTTCAAGAACCCATTGACTATCTGCTTGGGCAAGCCTTGAAAGCGCTAGAAGCAACAAAATCGTCAGTATTTTCTTCTTCATTCATCCGCCCTTTCGAACTGCCATCCGTCAGTGTTCCCATTCTTAACGGGTCAAGCGTTCGCCGCCCGCTCTGCAATTGTTCGCAATGCCATTACTGGCTCGCGTACGCGTCGGGCCAGTGATTGTGTCCGGAGAATTGGAGCGCTTGAGACCAAACGCTGCGGCGACTTTGCGCGCCGACCGGGAGACAGAGCCCGACTTAATTGACACAGACAAAATAGCGGCCCCGTAGGCTCCCGCCGTGGCGATGGCCACCTGCCCATGAAACTTCGCGATTCCATGCACCCGTTCCCCTTGGCTTCGTTGACTAAAAGCCATCTCGCCGAGGATGGGTGTCAGGATCATCCCTGGGCCGTGAACCCAGGCCAGGGCCTTGTGCAGGCGGATGGGCCCCTCGACTTTGGTTCCCGGAATCTTGGGTGCAAAGATGGCGTAATACGCAGTTGCGAAATACAAACCCGCGGTCGCCGAGCCGAGCGCGGCATGCAAATCCCGGTCCGTCGAGTTCGTGGTTTTGCCCCCGGCGAAAGCGCCGCTGACGACGGTGGCAACCAGGGGAATGGTCGTGATTAAGCCGAGACGTTGATGAACTTGCAGCATGTGCGATCGCTTGTCCAGCCTCTCTTGCTCCCGGGCGTTCCCCTGAGTCTGAGCGGGAGAGAAGCCGAGATTCCCTAGTGAAAGCGCCCGGCTCAACGTCAAGTTCATCGTTTGCTTGGCCCCTGCGGTGATCGTCACTTTAGCCATGTTGGTACTGAACCCATCCGCCGAGACGGAAACCTCGTAATTCCCCGACGTGAGATTTGTTACGTTGTACAGGCCGGCCGAATTGGTCTGAGTGTCCGTCGATTGACCCGTGGTGACGTTCTTGATGGAGACTCTGGCGTTGGGAACGGCCTTGCCCGATGGATCAGTGACTGTTCCAGAGAGCACGGCGCCAGCGGCCTGTGCGCGCAACGGAAGCGAGATCAGGAAAGGAAACAGTAAAATTCCCGCCCCAATGACGAACTTCGCCATTTTGCCATTCATCCGCAGTTCTCCTCTTGATGGCAGGCTTGTCAGCAAGACAACCCTCAGGTCGCTGTAAGTCAACGATGTACCGACCGCTTGGAAATCGCGCCTGTGGATCTCAGGAATGCCTCCTGGGCGCTCCCAAAGTTCGATGCGGAACTCTATCAGCTGGGAATGAAGTCCTAGTGTCCTATGGATGACGAATTGTTCATTTTCTTTGCGGTTTGCGTCGGATAATACACAAGGCTATCGATGTGTTCAACCCGACTTCTCATCTTCGACGGTAATCGCAACTCCGGGGCTACCGAAGCGCCGGAAGTGCCCACTGTGGCAAATCAATCGTGCATTTAATTCGGCTGAATGATTTCAGGAACAGGATCAAAGTCCTCGCTAGTCTTCGACCGTGGGCGGGACGAAGCACGAAACGCTTCTTTCGCTAACTTGAAAATTGTCCGCCGATTCTGGGCCATGACCTTCACCCATGCTAAGCGGCCCATCTGAGGGAAGTAGATTCCGCGAAAACACATTCGTGCGATGAAGATGTTGATGCGATAGCCCAACGGCTTATGATCGAGCAAATCGACGGCCCTTCCAATCGCCTCTGGACTGTACGACTTGGCCCACCCGTACTTCACCTCAGCGTGAGCTTCTGCAATTGTCATCTTCAGCGGAGTATGGGCCATCTCAAACGGTATGAACTCCTGCCAGTGTTTCGGCCGCGTCAGTCTTCCTGCGGCCTCAAGTCGCTTGTAAAGCGGCGTCGCCGGTAAGGGCGTGAGCAAACCGAAAATCGGCAAACCCGGGGGCCACGTGCGAACCTCCTTAAGCGTCCGCTCCGCGACCCCGGGCGTGTCGTTATCCATACCGAAAATGAAGGAAGTGATCGCATAGACGTTGCGCTGGGCGAGCCTTTCAAGCACGGCCGCGTACTCACCGGGCTTGTTGAATCCCTTGTTCACGTCGGCAAGGTTCGCAGGGTCGATGGACTCCATGCCGATGAAGATCCACTTGCCGCCTGAGGCCGCAATGAGGTCAATGAGTTCCTCGTCCCGCAATAGGTTGGCGCTAATCTGGGCGACCCAGTTCACTTGCGCACCTGCGGCGATGATATCGCGCAACAGCGATTTCGTCCGTTTCACGTTGATCGCAAAGTTGTCGTCGATAAAAAAGACGGCAACCTGGCCACGCTCGCTTCGCGCGCGAGATTTTAATAGCAACAGCTCGTCCACAACATTCTTGTTCGTGCGAAACCGGATCGAGTCGCCGAAAAAGCCGGTTACAGTGCAGAACTCGCATCCATAAGGGCATCCCCGTCCCGATTCCATCGGGATAATGCGGAAGGTGCCCCAGCCGTCGCCGATACGTTGGAGCATCCTTCTTGCCATTTTCGGCACCAGATTGAACTGGTCGAGATCTATCTTGTCCCACGGAATCGCCGGATATTTCTGGAGTGAGGGTTTGTGTTCCTGGCCGAACGCGTCCACCGGCTCGTACACATCCTTCAGTTTGCCGCGCACCGCGTCCTCGACGATCCTCGGCCATGTTTCATCTGCCTCGCCCAGCGCCACTGCGTCCGCGTGACGCGCCCCCCCGCTGCGCCCCAGAGCCTCGTCGGCTTCTTCTGTGACGTGCGGGCCGCCCATCACGACCGGCACACCCACGGCGCGAATCGCGTCGGCCATACGGTAGGCCTTGGCGATCATGCGGGTCATCGCGCCGATCCCGACAAGTCCGATGTTTTGTTCGCGAACGAATCGCGCGATATCTGCCTCACCCATCGGTTGAGCGTTGCCATCGATCAGCAATACCTCATGGCCAGACGGCGTCAGCGCCTGGAGAAGAAACATCCAGAGGTGTGGCATGAAATTCCGCGTCACACCATTGTCAGGGTTGTAGAGTAAAATCTTCACAATGCCTCCGTTTCTTTTCACTCTCCTACATGGCAACGGAGAGCACCTGTATTTGATTTGCGGCGACTCGGAGATGACAATTTGTTCATTTCAATTTATGAGCGGGGCTGACAATTCATCACCCATGACAAGCAACCTATCATTGCAAAATAAATCCCGCAAAAACAGAGCCACAAAATGGGGCAGCTGTTCAGTTGAGATCACGCGACAGCATCAGCTTCAACGTCAATTTGTCGGCCCCGGCGGTCAAGCCAAATCCCACGCCTGTTTCAATATTTACGAACTTGCTTTCGTGATCCATGACGGCCCAGACCTCGTGGAACTGGTCGTTCAGTGGATAGAAGTGGCGCAGGGGGCCGTCATCGGAATACTCCTCGAAGGCAACGGCCCATTTGTCATTCACGTTATAGGCGATCCGCGTGGCGGGAACGAATTCGAGGTTTCCAAAACCGCCGGCGTAGTTTGTATCCACAATTGGATTGAAGATGATGTCTATCGGACGCAGGTGCAATCCTACGATGGGCCGCACCTCGGAAGTAATATGCCTGGACTCCCAATACTTGTAGTTGACGCTGAACTCGAAATTGACGCCGTAGAAGAACGTGTGGTCGTGCGCATGCGGCCGCACGAAAAGTTCGCGTATCTTAAACCCGTTAATCGAACCGCCGCGCCCTTCGGAGTAGGCAGTGTAAACCGGCAGGTAGAGGCCCTGCTCAAACCAGTCGGTGACGCCGTAAGCCCATTCGACTGCACCATTGACCGAATCGTTGGGAATGATCCCACCAGGGAAATCGGGTTTCGTCCGCCCTATGGGAGTAAAGTTGCTATGCACCATGACATTGAACTTACCCAGTTCCTCAATCTCGGCGTCGTAGACTTGGATCTCGTCGGTTTGCGCGAAGGCCGCTTTCGGGATGACGGCTAGACCTATCGCAATCAATGCAAGTATGGGAATCAAGGTTCTTGGGAAGATGTTCATAGTTTGCCCTTCGGAAACTACCTATTCGCCTCCTTCCTTTTTGAACCTGGAGATTCACGCAACCGGCGCGTTAGCCCGCAAAATCTTTCTTAGTTGTATGTTGCTGCCTTCGACCACAGCAGCAAGACCCTGGATATCGAAGCCCGCCTGAGCTATGGCTTGACCAGAGCATCCGATTTTGCCGGCGTATCGGGCACCAGAACTTTCTTAACGGATGCGGGAAGTTCATTCGCGTGCGCAACCAGTTAGCTCACTTGCCATAGCTGCTCGTTCGTCAACTTATCTTTGAATGACGGCATTCCAGACAATCGAACGCCATTGGCCGCTTTCCAATAACTTTCTGACGCCGGATCATCGGTCACGCCCGTGCCTTTGAATAATTGAGTCGGCTTCGGGAACATCATCTTCACGTAATCAACCGGATGATCCGGCAGGCCGTGGCACATCGCGCATTCCTTTTTATAAGTTCCCGCCCCCGCCAATAGATTCGGCTCGTCAGCCGGCACAGGAGATTCTCCGATGTGCTGCTTTTCAATGTGGGCATCGAGGGCCATTCTCGCGAGCGCCTTCTCGAACGGCATTGGCGGGTCGGCCGTGGCTACGGGTGCCATGCCCGCAGCAAAGTAGTAGTAAGTTCCTCCCGCCAAAGCGATCACGCTCAAAATAAATCCGACCACAATACCCTTTATCACTCTTCTCCTTGCATATGACGCAGTGGAGGCGGTCTTCAGTAAACAACCAACGAAGTGGTCGGTAATCCACGGTTCAAAAGCTAGATTGATATCATCGAATCGTTTTGGCGATTCGATGATCCATCTAACGTGTGAGTCCAGAACCGAGACCGAAAACTTCGATTCGAAACACTACCAGGCGAGAATGAATTCGCGGTGTCTGGGCGATGACAAAGTGTTCATGTTTATTACAATAGCGCCGGCTGAAGCACGCTCGTCGGCAGCGACAAAGTTATAACAGCGCCACCTATCGGACGATTAGAAATCCTGACAGCGCCACCGTGTGCCTTTACAACTGCATCGACAAAAGCGAGGCCGAGGCCGTGACCCGGTGAGTGTTTGCCTTTCACGAACCGCTCGAACGCATGGCCAGCTACCTCAGGTGGAAATCCAGGGCCATTGTCTTCGATCACTAAGTCCGCTGATTCTTGCCGCGGCCGCAACTGAATATGTATTCGGCATCCGGGCGGCAGGTGAATCATTTCGTTTTCGAGTAGATTGCTTACAACGCGACTCAACAAAGATAAATCAGCGCTCACGACCAGGCCAGTTTCAAGGTCTGTCGTCAATTCATGCTGGCGTTCACACATAGCTGGCTGGTAGAGCTCCACGAGTTGCCGGATCACGCCGGAAAGGTCAACCGTAGTGCGATCAAGACGAAGTGCACCCGCTTCTGCTTCGGCGAGATCAAGCGTTGTGTTCAGCAAGTTTAAGAGCCGATCTAGGTCTTCGATTGCTTCGCCGACGGAATCACGCCAATTTTCGTTGGGTTCGCTACATAACGCCGATTCGAGCTTGCCTCGAATCGAGGTTACCGGGCTTTTGAGATCGTGCGCCACCGCATCCGTTACAGAGCGAAGCTGATTCACTGAGGATTGAATCCGGTCCAGCATGAGATTGAAAGTCTTCGCCAATCGGGCGATCTCATCGCGTCTCACGGACTCAGGTAACCGTTCGCTTAAGTCTTCGCTGCCAATTCGAGCGACGGTTCCGGTGATGTGCTCGACGCGGAGTAGAGTGCGTCGCGCGCTCAGGTAGGAGATGAGAAAACCCAGGAAAACGGTACCACCCCACAGCAGAAGAAACCGACGAGTCAGATTGTGAAGCAGATGCGTGTCTCCACGATTGGACAGCCCCAGATAAATGGTTTTCCCTTTCTCGTCGACGTGTCTGGCGACTACTCGGAATGACATCGGCCAGCCTTCAACTCTTATCGACTGCGGAGCCTGACCAAGTTTGGCGCCCTGAATCGCCTTTAGAAACGCACCGACGGAACCCGGCCCAACCCACAAAGGGCTTCCGTTGCCATCGAGGTACTCTTCCAAGAAAAAGACGGAATTCAGCCTTTGCCCTCGTGAATTACGCTCATCCGGCAATTCGCGGGTTGCAAGCTCTGCCACCTCTCCAACGATTCTGGTGTACAGGTGGTCTCTGGGGGTATCTGCAGAAACTTGAGCAAGAACCTCAGCTTCACCGCTAAGCCACGCGTCACTGCGATCTCGAATGGTCTGGGCAACGAGCAAGTAAACGATCGCAAACGCCAGACCGGTTCCGAGGGCAAACGCCAGAGTTGTCCAAATCGAAATGCGCCAGGCGGCTGTCGTACCTAAAATCTTAGGCATGCTTGAGCATGTATCCAACACCGCGGATGGTATGAATTAGCGGTGTGCTCCCTTGGGAATCAACTTTGTTTCGCAGACGATAGATGTGGACATCGACCAGATTGGTTGCGGGGTCTATCCGCATACGCCAGACGTGATCAAGAATCATAGTACGAGTTACAACGCGTCCTGCATTCCGGCAAAGGTATTCCAAGAGGGAAAACTCCTGTGGGGTTAACTGAAGCAAGTGGTCACCGCGTTTAGCTTCATGGCGCACGAGATCAAGCTGTAAGTCGGCGGCTTCCAATCGTACAGAGTCATTCTGTGTGGGTGACGATCTACGTAGAAGATTTCGCAGCCTCGCAAGGAGTTCGGCAAGGGCGAAGGGTTTTGTGAGATAGTCATCGCCCCCTTGTTCCAACCCCCGTACGCGCTCGTCCACGGAACGACGCGCAGATAAGATCAACACGGGAGCCGAGTTGCCCTGTGCACGACACCGCGCAATCAAGGTCAGGCCATCCATGTCAGGAAGCCCCAGATCAATGATGAAGGCATCGTGGAT
>JBAQYT010000008.1:0-8006 GCA_049787175.1 Candidatus Acidiferrales bacterium
GCGGAAGTGTGCGACGTGATTCAGATTCCCGCGTTTTTGTGCCGGCAGACGGACTTACTGATTGCGGCGGGCAAAACGGGGCGGGCGGTGAACATCAAAAAGGGGCAGTTCGTGTCGCCGTGGGAGATGGCCAACGCGGTGGAAAAAATCGCGAGTACGGGAAACGAGAAAATCATTGTGACGGAGCGCGGCGCGTCGTTTGGGTATCAGAACTTAGTTGTGGACATGCGCTCGTTTCCAATTCTGCGCAAACTGGGCTATCCGGTGGTTTTTGACGCGACGCACTCGGTGCAGCTTCCCGGCGGGGAAGGGAAATCGAGCGGCGGGCAGCCGGAATTCATCGAGCCGCTGGCGCGCGCGGGCGTGGCGGCGGGAGTGGACGGAATTTTCATGGAAGTGCACGACAATCCGGCAAAGGCGCTCTCGGATGGCGCGAATGCGCTGGCGCTGGAGAAGTTTCGGCCATTGGCCGAGCGCCTGATGAAAATTGCGTCGCTGGTTCATGGATGGGAGTAGCGGGTCAGTTTGAATTTTTGGCTCCTTGTGTCACGATCAAGAAAATTCAAACCGCCCCACCACCTGGATGGGAGATGGCATGAAGGCCACGACGAAATCAGCGAAGGCGACGGGCAGCCTTGCAGCGGCACGGCGCGTGCTGCGCATCGAGGCGGACGCCATCGCGGAATTGATCGAGCGGCTCGACGAGCAATTTGAGCGCGCGGTGGAAATGATTTTTGCGTGCGGCGGGCGCGTGGTGGTCACAGGGCTGGGCAAGTCGGGGCTGATTGGGCGGAAAATTTCGGCGACGCTGGCGAGCACGGGCACGCCGTCGGTTTTCTTGCACGCGGCGGAAGCACTGCACGGCGATTTGGGGATTCTGATGCGCGAAGACGTGGCGCTGGCGATCTCGCAGAGCGGCGAGACGGAAGAATTGCTGGCGCTACTCGAGCCGATCAAGCGGTTGGGAATTAAATTGGTGACGATGACCGGCAATGTGCG
Organism: Candidatus Acidiferrales bacterium; assembly: GCA_049787175.1. Classification (GTDB taxonomy): domain Bacteria; phylum Acidobacteriota; class Terriglobia; order Acidiferrales; family UBA7541; genus DAHUXN01. The sequence continues at coordinate 1,000 of JBAQYT010000008.1, forward strand.
GTCGACGCTGGCCGCGGCAAGCGATGTGACGCTTAACATTTCAGTGAAGGAAGAAGCGTGCTCGCTGAATTTGGCGCCCACTGCTTCCACGACGGCGGCGCTGGCGATGGGCGACGCGCTGGCGATTGCGCTGCTCGACCGCAGAGGATTCCGCGAAGAAGATTTTGCGGCGCTGCATCCGAAGGGAATGCTGGGCTCGAAACTGCGACGCGTCGAGTCGGTGATGCACGCGGGCGATGCAATTCCGCGCGTGGGGCCGCAAGCGACGATTGCCGAAGTGACGTACGAAATCAGCCGGAAGAAATTGGGCATGACGGCGGTGACGGACGGGCGAGGAAAACTGCTCGGCATCGTGACTGACGGCGATTTGCGGCGATTGATGGAGAAGCGCAAAAAGGAGGCGCTGGATTTGACCGCCGCGGAGTCTATGACGAAAAATCCGGTGACGCTGGCGCGCACGGAGTTGGCGGCGAGCGCGTTGCGGCTGATGGAGGAGAAGAAAATCACGTCGGTGGTGGTGGTGGACGCGGAACGGCGCGTCGAGGGCGTGGTGCACTTGCACGATTTGTGGACGCTGCAGTTGTTTTAGACGATGGGAGAATCGAAGGACCTCACGTCAGTCCCGATCAACGGCATCGGGACGGGACGTGAGCTACAGACACGAATGGCCACAAAGAAAAATTCGGCGGAGGTGAGGCGGCGGGCGAAAAAAATCCGGCTGCTGCTGATGGATGTCGACGGCACGCTGACGGATGGCGGCGTGTGCCTGCAGGCGTTTCCCGACGGCGCGGTCGCGGATATGAAAGTGTTCAACGCGCATGACGGCGCGGGAGTGAAACTGGCGTCGCTTGTGGGTTTGCGCAGCGGCGTGATTACCGGGCGGAACTCTCCCGTGGTGACGCAGCGCGCGCAGGAAATGGGAGTGGAGTTTGTGTTTCAAGGGCAGGCGCGCAAGACGAGCGCGTATGAGGAAATTTTGAAACGCGCGGGCGTGAAGGATGAAGAAGTAGCGTACATGGGCGATGATTTGCCGGATTTGCCGCTGCTCGGGCGTGCCGGGCTGGCGGTTGCGGTAGCGGACGCGGCCATCGAAGTGATACGCGCGGCGCATTACGTCACACGGGCGAAAGGCGGCGCGGGAGCGGCGCGCGAAGTGGTGGAATTGATCTTGAAGGCGCAGGGGAGATGGGAAGCGTCGATTCCCAAAGCGCTGGCGTAGAGTGAAGACATGATTGATCGGCATGGATTGCTGGAATTCATGCGCGCAAATCCGTTGGTGACGCTGGCGACGGTTTCGGCGGATGGCGCGCCGCAGGCCGCATTGCTGGGCGTGGCGGCCAGTGACCGGTTGGAGCTGGTTTTTGACACCGTCGACAATTCACGAAAATTCGGCAACGTATTGAGGGACGGGCGCATTGCTGTGGTGTTTGGCGCGGCGGGCGGGTACGTGAGCGGGAGCCACGATGAGCGCACGGTACAATATCAGGGCGTGGCGGATGTTCCCAGCGGAGACGAACTCAAGCGGGTGCAGGAGGAGATTTATTTCAAGCAGTTTCCTGACGGGCGGGAACGTTTGCAGTGGGCGCATATTGCGTATGTGCGCGTGCGGCCCGTGTGGATGCGGTATAGCAATTACAATGTGAATCCGCCGGAGATTGTGGAGATCAGTGGCGACGAATTGACGCGGCTTATCGCAACAATTTAGCAGGCTGATAGGACCAAACGCGAACGACAAAAGGGAGTACCCACCCTTCGCAGACAGCGCGAAGGATGGGGCACCCGGCGAACGACAAAAGGGAGTACCCACCCTTCACAGGCAGCGCGAAGGATGGGGCACCCGGCCATTTAGTAAAATCAATGCAAATAAAGGTCGGCGGCGCGGAGGGCGAGGGCGGCGAGGTCGACGTCGGTGCGATTCGCGAGAATAATGATGGTCAGGTTGTTTTCGGTGAAACGCTCGATGACGGTGTGAAAACCGATGGTGCTCCCGTAATGCCACATGCGCGCGTGGCCGCGATACGGGTCGAGGAACCAACCGAATCCGTAGGCGAGTGGTTTCGCGCCGGCAGCCTTGGGCAAATCGTCGACGGCTGACGGTAAAACGGCAGCGGAATTTTCAGGCGTGATGGCGGGCTGGAATTCCGCGGCGCTGAGAAGAGTGTGATTGCGAAGCGCGTCGTCCCATTTGGCAAGGTCATCGAGAGAAGTGTAGATGCCGCCGTCGCCGAGGGTGGCGGACGTGGGGCTCTGGTCTGTTTCGAGCCAGACACCGGCGTCGTTGGTATAGCCGTAAGCGCGATCGGCGACTTCATCTTTCCCGTAGACGTGAGCGACGGTGTGGTCCATTTTGAGCGGCGCGAAAATGCGTTGGCGCAAGAACTCCGCGAATGGCATCCCTGAAACCCTCTCGACAATCATCGCCAGAATGCAGTAGCCGCCGTTGCTGTATTCCCACTGCGTTCCGGGAGGGAATTTTGTGCCGGTCTGCTGCTCGGCGAGAGCGAGGACGCCCGCATCGGTGATTTGCGGGATTTCTTCCCAGGATTTGCCGGCGTATTTCTTGTCCATCAGGTCTTCGTAAGCGATGAGGCCGGAAGTGTGATTGAGCAGATTGCGAATGGTGATGGCGCGGCCGTAAGCGGGAAAGTCCGGGAAAATGTCGGTGAGATGGTCGTCGTAATGCAGCTTGCCATCGTGGACCAGAAGCATGATGGACATCGCCGTGAACTGCTTGGTGAAAGAAGCGAGGCGGAAGTTGGTGTGCGCGTCGATGGGCAGGTTCGAGCGCAAGTCGCGCATGCCATATTCGCGTTCGAAGAGGGTGCGCCCGTTCTGGCGAATAAGCACCGCAAGTCCGGGATCCTGCGGCGAAGCAATTCCCGAAAAAATAGCATTGAGCTGCTCGGATGTGGGGGCTTGCGCCCGCGCGGACGGAGCAAGTGCCGTTAGAGCGAGGTACCAGGCGAGGGTAGCGGCGATGGCGCAATGATGGGCTCGAAGAGACATGCATTCCTCTCTTGATTTGATGGCGACGGAGAAATTTGCCTCAGAATTGAGTCTGAAGCTAGCAGATTATTGCAAGGGGCGCGAAGCAGCGGACTCAGGCTCAGGGAAAAAATTGCCCTAGCGCCGGAGGGGGAAGTATGGTAAGGTAAGCCTGCGTTTGTTGATCTTGTAAAACCTTTAGATTCGATAGAAGGGGCTGCAAGTTAAACTTGCAGCCTTTTTTGATGTACGGCTGGAGGCGTGGCGAGACGCAAATAGCTTAAAGATAAAGAAGAGGAAACACTCAAGTGTCAAAAGAACAAGGAACTGTGAAGTGGTTTAATGCGAGCAAGGGCTATGGTTTCATCCAGCGTCAGTCGGGAGAGGACGTTTTCGTCCACTTTTCGGCGATTCAGTCGGATGGATACAAGTCGTTGAACGAAGGACAAGCCGTCGAGTTCGACGTCGTGTCCGGCCCCAAGGGCTTGCAAGCCGCCAACGTCACTGGCCTCTAGACCTACCAAACGCAAGCGAGGGCCTGCCACCGGCGGGCTCTCGCAAGCATCTGAAATTACGCCACAGCCTGACTGCATTCCCCAAGGAGTGAGCGCATGGCGAAACTCTACGTTGGGAACCTGCCTTTTGTTGTTACGGATGATAGTCTGCACCAATTTTTTACGAGCCAAGGCTTTGACGTGCAGTCCGCGCGCGTTGTGCGCGACATGGGTACCGGCCGTTCACGCGGATTCGGATTCGTTGAATTGGGTCCAAATGACGATACCGCGCGGGCGATTTCGCAACTGAACGGCGCGAGCCTCGAAGGGCGGGCGCTGCAAGTGAACGAAGCGCGTCCGCAGGCTCCGCGCGGAGACGGCGGCAATCGTGGAGGGTTTGACCGCGGCGGCGGACGCGGAGGTCACGGCGGAGGCGGCGGGCGTGGAGGCGGAGGACGCAGTGCCGACCGCGGAGATCGCGGCGGAGGCGACCGCGACCGGGGCGGTTCCGGTGGTGGCGGTGGACGGAGACGGTCCTAAAGGGTTCGTCACCAGAAACTGCGACAAGACACGCCGATACGGCGGAGAGATTTGGATGTATAGGCCCGAACGGCTGCACGCAGTTGGCAAACGCTGTGGCTGGCGTTGCCGGCTGAGGTTGTTGTGAACTGGGAGACCTCATGACGGAAAATTTGTTCGTGCAATACGTAGGCTTTAAAGTAATGCCGCTCTTTCGGCGATATAGTTTCAATGTACATATCGCAGGCGGCGATGTGCGGGTTTTCACGCTGATGATCGCCAACGAAGCGTTTAATGCCCATCGCGCGCGCTTTCAAGACGCCCCGTCGATATGCTCGATTAAGCTGAAGAGTGAGCTAGCGGGTCACGACAACAACCCCGTAGAGACCTCGTATTCGGTTACAGATATGGACCTCGCAGCATACCGGGATGCGCACTGGCAAAAGCCGTCACGCAATCCTTACGCCCGCAAAGTGAACTGAATCCTGAAATCCGCGTCCTTCGCCGTCCCGCGCGAACCATTTGCCGCCTACCTGCGAACGAAGGCAGTCCACGGCATCACGATGATCCCACAAAGCCGCAGCTCGCTCTTCCGCCGCTCTTTTATTCCTTGCTGACGTCGACGTAATAGAGGTCCGTGGCCACGTCGAACTGGTCCTTTGTGAGCGGCGTCTTCATGGTTTGCCATTCGGTGGTTGGGTGAATGATTTGCCAGTGGTCTTCTGTTTCAGTGGATGTGCCGACGCGGATGGGCATCGCAAAGCCCGGCTCATCCACCTTCCAGCGATACGCCACGGCGCCATCCGCAGCGTTGAACTTCAACTGCAGCAGCGGGATCGCGGTGTGGCGCAAATATTGATTAAAAACGGGCGTGAGGTTCATTCCGGTTTTCTGATTGAAGTACGCGACAACGTCTTCGGTCATGATGGAGCGATATTTGAAGTGCTGGTAAAAATCGTGCAGCAGCGCGAACCAGCGCGGGTCGTTATTGACGACGCTGCGCAGCGTGTTGATGAAAAGAGCGCCCTTGAAATACTGGTCTTCGGGCGGCGAATTGAGGACGCCGCGCTCTCCCACAATTGGGCGTTGATCGCGGACCTTTGATTTGTAGCCGTTCAGATATTTGATGGCGTCGTCGTGGCCCCACCTGTACTCGACATAAAGCGATTCCAGATAAGTAGCCCAGGCTTCATGAATCCACATATCGGAAACGTCGGCTGCGTTGATGCTGTTGCCAAACCATTCGTGGGCGCTTTCGTGGATGATGATGAAATCAAACTTCGGGCTTATGCCAACGCCCGTCCAATCGCGTCCGAGATAGCCATTGGTGAAGTGGTTGCCGTAGGTGACGGCGCTCTGGTGCTCCATGCCGGAATAAGGCACTTCGACGAGCTTATAGCCGTCTTTTGCGAATGGATACTCGCCAAAATAATGCTGATAGGCTTCCAACATGCCTTTGGCTTGCGCGAATTGTGTTTTGGCTTTGTCGAGATCTTCGGGGAGTACATAGAAATCGAGCGGAAGGCCGCCGAGACGATCGGAAAAATGGACGTAGTTGCCGACGTTGAGCGAGACATCGTAATTGTTGATGGGATAGTGGACGAACCAATCCCATCGGGTGTAGCCATCGCCAAGATCGGTCTTGCCCATGAATTTTCCGTTGGAGACGTCGACCAAGCCATTGGGAATGGAAACGCTGATTTCCATGCTCTGTACGCGGTCGCGCCACTGTTCTTTATTAGGCCACCAAATGCTGGCGCCGATGCCTTCGCAGGCGGTGTAAATCGAGGGATGGCCTGAGGTGTCTTCGCCAAAAGTGAAGCCGCCGAAGCGGCCGGTGCTTACAGGATGGCCGGAATAATAAAAGTCGATTGAGTAAGTCTTGCCGGCGCGAAGCGTTTCCGGAAAGTCGATGAAGACGGCGCCGAATTGGCGTTCGTATTTTAGAGGGGTTGCGCCCAGCAGGATTTTGTCGACGTTGAGATTTGGAGTCAGGTCGAGTTGAATGCGCGTGCCGTCCTGAAGCATCTTGAAGCGAATCGTATTCTTGCCGCTGATGAATTTCTTCTCGGGGTCGACGCGAATATCCAGGTGGTAGAAGAGCAGATGATTGTTCGCGCGATACGGGCCGTATCCGCCGCGCAAAATGTCGGCCGGGGTCGGCGGCGCGCCGGGCTGCGGCGGCCGATAGGATGGCGCTTGTTGTTGCTGCTGTGCTGTTTGCGCGGGAAGCAGCATGGTGGCGCAGGCGAATAAGAAAAGAATGGTGAAGAAATTCCTGCAGAACGCCGATTTGAACATAATCCCGTCCCTCTGAGTTTTGTATGCTCGACGCTGAAGCGCCTGAAGCGGCGCGAGTGTATCACCCCACGAAAAATGCGGCGCTATAGTATTTCGGACGGAATGGAGCGGGAGAAAGATCAGGGCCACCGTGAATCGAAAGCACCACGAGTCTGAACGTCTCCGATTTTAGGTATCGACGCCTTTAGAAAAAACATGAAAACCAGGGTTTGTTATGTCCGCGATTTCGGTTGCGGCGAATCCCGCCGGCTTTCGATCAGGAGGACCTCTCCGAATATAACCGCAGCACCTAGCAGCAGTGTCCAAATCAGGACACTACCGACAATCCACTTGATTTCCGCAAGAAACGGAAATAGCCTAACGTTAGCGGTATCTGCAACCCCCCCTTCCAGAAAGCATGTTGAACATTGTCCGTAAATGCTCCGCACCACAGAATTCTCATCGTTCACGATAATCTGGTCATTGCCAATGCAGCTCAGACCGCGCTCGCCAACTCCAATACCGCTTCGTTCGGTGTGGAATGGGTACGCACACTTTCCGATGGTTTGGAGCGCCTGAGCCAAAGAGAAATTGCAGCGGTCATACTCGGGCTGTCGTTACGCGATAGTAGCGGGATCGAGACGTTTGACAAGCTGTTCGCCGCCGCGCCGAGCATTCCGATTCTGATCGCCGGAGGCAATAACGATGAAATGCTCGCGAAACAAGCCG
>JBAQYT010000015.1:0-37953 GCA_049787175.1 Candidatus Acidiferrales bacterium
GAACTCTCGCGCGCTACCCCAGAAACAAAATCAGAAACGATTCGCATCGCCGACCGAAAATCGCAGCCCTCTGCTGTCATCACGAAATCGAAAATGTCGCCACCGCGTAAACATCCAAAGCAGTGAAAAAGTTTTCTCTTGGGGTCAAGATAGAAAGAGGCATGCCGCTCACGATGGAATGGACACAGGCCAAGATATTGTGTGCTTGAGCGCCGCAACTGCATGTACAACGACGCAATGGCGAGAAAATCGGCGCGCCGTTTCAACTCGCCCGGATTGACGGATTGACGCGCACGGGCTTGCTTTCCGCGAGGAACTGCGATAATTTCCACGTGTTGACGTTCACTCCTGTTTTTTGGGCCTGACACCGCCGCTAACGGTTCAGGCCCAGATTGTTTTACGCTTCCCTCTTCTCTCTCAGCCACAACATCCGTTTGTGTCCACGCTCAGTAATCCGGTATCCCAGCTTGCCCGTGCTCGTTCCAATCGCTTCGAGCAAACCCAAACTTTGCAGCCTGCGACAATGCGGATAGAGACCGCGAATCGGGTAGTACGAAATCGACACAGCAATTTCGGGAACGGTCAGCGGAACGCGAGACCGCTCAACGACTACCAACACTCTTAGCTTTAGTCCATTCCGCTGCATTCTCTTTCTCCTCTTCGGGCGTGTGTGTCAGCCCTGAGAACCCCCGCGCTTCCGAATCGGACGAAAACATCGAAACATCGAACGGCACCTCGCCCTGAGTCCGCACGTCGTAAACAATGAATTCGTGTGGTCCTAGATTTTTGACTCGCTCCGCAACCTCACGGCCAGCACGTCGCGCGATTCCGTCCAAGTCCAAAGGCTCGCTCTGCCGAAACAGAATAAAAATATCCGTTTGCGAAGTGACCGTGCGCGGAATCTCCGCGAATCGTTGGCCCGTGTACGCGATGTCGATACCGGAATGCCGTCCCACGCGAATCAAGTAGCGCACTCGCTTTGGAACCCTCCCGCCGTCGCAGATTTCCGGTATTTCATCGAACGCTACGAGCATGTTTCCGCGCGCCAAAAGCGCCGGAACGATATCCGCGACGCGCTCCCCCAAAGGCTCTTCGGGGCAGTAGCCGAATGCGAATGACTGTTGGGAGCTAGACCAATCGAGGAACTCGAACACTTGCTCTGGCTGCGAAAAAGGATTCGGAACAAGGTCAAAGAGCAACGCGGTTGGGTCAATAACCGCCGCGCACGGAGCGAAGGGTATCATTCGTCGTAAGGCATGTGTTTTGCCGGAACCCTTAACCCCAACGCATCCCACGATCAGATTGTTGAGCGCGTTCACGTCTTTACCCGTGGTCTCGGCTTGGACTCGGACAAGTTCTTTTTCATAAACTGCTCGATTTTGTCCGCCAAGACAGCAGCATCACTTGGTTGCTCCAAAACACGAGAAGAGAAGCCAAACAGGTCTTGCTTCACTACCTTCCTCGGCCCTTCCTCAGCCGCTACCTGGCGTAACTCGTCCACGGCCTTTTTCAGAAGCTCTAGCAGCCGTCTCCGCCTGAGCGCGGGCGACTCTGAGGACACTAACAAATCTCGCAGAAACTCCGAAACGCTCTTACCAGCGAGTCCGGCTCGATCCTCGAATTCCTCGTAAATTTCAGGGTCAACTCGCAGCCCCACGGTCCTTTTCGGCCCTCGTTCACGCGCCATAGGTTCGTCCTCCTTGTCGGAATTCACCTCCGGTTCACGCTGCTCGCTTGCAGGTATAGCCGCGAATTTCACGGCCTGTCCGTGCTGCCTCTCTTCCCGCCACGCACCGTAGCGCGTCGGCTGCTCCTCATGCTGCATCAGTTCCCCAGCCATTTGTCTGGCCCTCCTTCACGGGAAGCCTCTTGCGGCTCGTCCGTTAGCGTTAGCGAAACGCTAACATATTTGAATTTAGTTGTCAAAAGGAGAAAATCGCAAGGGGCAAATATAACGGTGAGATTGCATCTGATGGAACAGGCATTTCGCACAGCGAAAACAGCAAGCATCAGCTTGCAGAATGGCCCTTGGAGTTACATCACGTCTGGCTGAATGGGATTCGGCCAATACTTTCTCCCACAGGAGACACGTTCATGGTCGAAGGATTTTGGATTGTTCAGTACGAGGGAATGAAGGGCAATGGCGGTGGCGTCGCAATGTTCATCAAAGGGCAAGTATTCGGCGGCGATACGGGCTACACGTACTTGGGGTCATATCAAGCCGAAGGCAATTCAGTAAAGGCTTACGTAACAGTGCGCAACTTCCTGCCCGATGTGCCGAGCGTCTTGGGCGTCGTGGGAGACTTCGACTTGAACATCGAAGGAACTCTTGCGGGAAATATCGTCGAGGCAACGGGCAGCCTTCCAAAAGAACAACAGTCCGTGGGCATTGCACTGAAACTCACGAAAGTAGCCGACCTGCCAGCGTGATTCATTTCTGCGGCTCTACTTTTGGCGGCACAATATCGGGAAACTTCTGCTCAAACACTGCGACTGGTATCTTGCGTGTGTCCCTTCCGTCGAGGACTTCGAGAATCTGTTGTCGTATCGCCGTCTGTTGCGCTTCGATGGTGTTGAACATCGTGGGCAAATAAACTTCCGTCTCGATGCTTAGTTTCTCTAACTTCGGCCCAACTCGTTGCGACATTTCATAGAGGAGTTCAACTAGCTTCTCACTGCCCGTGCGCACCCATGCGACAAAGTCCTTAGTGGAGTCAGTTCCCAGGTGATCCAAGTAGACTTTCCATGCCCCGAGAATGTTCTTGTTCTTGTGCGTCTTTCTGAATTCCAGAGGAACTGCATTTAGAGCTTCGACGTGCCGTGGCGATAATCTCTGAGCCCGCGTAATCATCAATTCACGAAAAACTCGCACTTGACGTGTATGTTCTTCTCGCAGGTTATCGAGCACACGCTGTGCAGCCAAGGCAAGGATTGGCCCGACGACTACGGCTGCGATTGTGAGCCAGCCTTCGAGCGAGATGCCGAGCCATCTGTGCGTCTCGACAGCGGTAGGAGCAACCATGCGCTGAATCTATCTCAGCGTGGCGGGCAACGCAAGTCGGCGCGGAGAGTACGCAGGTCACAAAAACACAGCGAAATCTCATACGAAGTGCAGGCCGTGATGTCGAAGCCCACAGTGGAATGATGCACCGCAAAGAGGGCGATCATGGCAACGCGGCACTGGTATCGTCGGGCCGGCAAACCCGTTTGCGGAGAATCGCTCGATGCGGATTGGCTCAATATCTTAAAAGGGTTGCTTGGGATAGAGTGTTTCTGCGAAACTCACCCTTACGGAAAAAGAGACCAACTCTAAGCATTCTCCGATGTCGCGTGCAATATGGTTTCTCAGTCTCTACCAGAGCACCAACCATGAAAAATAATCCACTGCCGCGATTGGATGAACGACCGGACATACGGAAACTGCTGCTCCCTCATTGTCGGCTCGCACTGGGAGAAGTTTGGACTGACCCGGTATCGGGGCACAGGGTCGGATGTCTAGATGCAGCAAACCTCGACCACGTTTCTAAGCTGATGGAAGGCAACAAGGCAACGTTGGCTGTCCATGACCCGCCCTATAATCTTGTGGCTTTCGAAGAACGCAGCAACGAACAATTCATCCAGTGGTGCAAAGTCTGGGTTAAGAATACCTTGGACTGGATGAAGCGGGACGCCTCGCTCTACATTTGGCTTGGGGCCGACCAGAAAGATGGCTTTAGGCCTCTGCCGGATTTCATGATCATGATGCGGTCGCTTCCAGTAACCACACGCAGCTTTATTACTATGCGGAACCAACGGGGTTACGGTACTCAGAGAAACTGGATGGCAGTCCGGCAGGAACTACTCTATTACACGATTGGCAATCCAGTTTTCAATGTGGAAGCCGAGTACACCGACATTCCCAAGATTCTTCGAGGCTACTACAAGAAGGTGAACGGCCAGCTCACCGAAAACATGGAGCGGAGCAACTCTGAGAACATTCGAGCGGGTAACGTCTGGGTGGACATTCAGCAAGTGTTCTACCGAATGGAAGAGAACGTTAACGGATGCTACGCACAAAAGCCGTTGAAGTGTATTCAGCGCATTGTGAAGGCATCGTCAGACGTCGGTGATCTCGTTGTTGACTTCTTTGCTCATTCTGGAACCACCCTCTTGGCTTGCGAAATTTCTCAGCGACGTTGCTTCACTATAGACACTGACCCGATCTTTTGTGAGACGGCTATCCGAAGGCTTGAACATTATCGGCAGGCTGGCAAGTTGGGCTGGCAAAATAGCCACTCTTTCGAGAAGGATGTTCACCTGCAGTTCGCTCCGCCCCCAGAAGAAACGCTGAGAGAGCACTCATTCCCCGATAAGGTGCATCACACAGTCAACGAGACCACCCCGAGGCGACGGGGACGACCACGGAAGACGGTGGCGGCTTCAACTGTCTCAATCCAAAGCCCTCTTTTTTAAGAGTCACAATGGAAAAGCTCAAACAAGAACTCGACAAGCTTATTGGGTCGTTGCCTGACGAACAAGACTTTCGGAGAAAATTGGAAAACCTTTTTTCGGTCTATCCGTTCAATGAGTTCGAGTACATCATTTCGACACTGCTCGGTAAAGACATTCTCTCATTCGATCAATATCTTGAAATGCGCGACAGCTATATGGAGCGTAACGCGTTTCTGTACATTTTTGAGATCGCAGGACCGCGTACCTTTGGGGAGGCATGGGCACAATCACACTTAATGGAGTTGGTTCCAGAACTGCACAAACCGTCAAAGAAACTCGATCCGAAGTATTCAGGGGAATATGATTTCTACCTCGATGGAAAGATCAGGATTGAAGTGAAGGCATCGCGGGCAGTGGACGCTCACAGCGATGAACCACTATTCGTCAAGGCTCTTGCTTCTGACTCGAAGAAGGACTTCTGGATGAACTTCCAGCAGGTGAAGTGCGCGTGTTCTGACGTGTTTGTGTGGATTGCAGTTTGGCGCGACAAAATTCGCTACTGGGTGCTCTCGTCCTATGAACTCGAACACCACCGAGATTACTCGACTGGGCAACATCGCGGAAACGTTGGTGAAGGTCAGCTACACGTGCGGCAGGACAATATCAAGGACTTCGAGCGGTTCGAAGCACCTTCAAATGGACTCGCGGAGGCATTTCGAGCCGCATACAAGAGAGAGCTTAAAGCGAGGAGCAAAGTCTGAGAATTGGGAGTATGCAGGCACTTCATTTCCGCCCTGCGCCATTTAACGTAATCCGACGTTATTGGGGAGCAACTTGGGAGCAAAAACCCCTGTTTTGGGCGCTAAAAGAAAAAGCTAAGTCGCAGAAAAGCAAGACGGGCCACAGCTTAGATTTGACTCCAAAGGTTCTGTCACGGCAGAGGTCGCGAGTTCGAGTCTCGTCGTCCCCGCCATTCCTTCCAAAAGAGTTAGGCGGATTTCATTGAACCATCGAGGGCGCGAAAAAGCACGTTTCGCGTTGCTCGAAGTGATCGCAGAGTTGAGCAACGGTCATTGTGCTGGAATTCGTTGGTCGGCCATCGGTGTTGAGTTCTGAGACCAACCCCGCTACCGAGCGCCGCGCGGCATCTTCCTCAGGGTATTGCTCGAAAGTGCCGATGATTTCCTTGTGGTATAGACGCGCGTCCCGTCAAGCCTGGTCTCGGACCAGCGAAACTGCCAGACATCCGGGCCTTCTTTGCGACTGTTTCGTTGCATACATCCGCGTTGCATCCTATCCTCCTGCGCCGCCGTTGCGGCATAGAAGAATCTTCAGGCATTTAGCCGAAGGGCGGGGGCGGGCGAAACCAGTCGAGGGAATTGCTTTGCGGCGGCAATACTCGTTGGAACGCAATGACGCCCTTTCATGACAACTTCCGCATAGCCGACCATCCGGGAGTCCAGCCCGTTTGTGGACACGAGCGCGTTTCACAGGACGGATGTTGAGTTCGGTAACATTTGGTCGCTGAAGCGCTGTGGCCACAAGGCAACAGTTGAGCCAAGCGTCACGTCGCCGGAAATGCGACGATTAGGCCAAGCGGCGAGAAGCCCGTTCTAACGAAGCCTCCGCCGCCGGCCGTAGCTGTATCTCGTGCGGGACGATCATCAAAACTTCAACTTCTTATTTCGCCTTCACTAGACCCGCAATGACTGCGGCAACTTTTTCGAAGATCTCGTTCCAGCCCTCGAGTTGCCCGCTGTTCTTTGCGTCTTCCATGGTTTCATTGCCAATCATGGTGAGTTTCGTCTGGCCGTTCCCAAAATCCTCAAAAATAACCACGTCGCGCGCATCGGGAATGGCCTCATGTTCGATTCCATGCTGCGCAGGCTCAACCTTGTTTCCCTTCGAGTCGGCAAAGTACAGCGAGTAAACGATCTTCTCGTAGGGAACAATCTCGTGGTATTCGCCGCCATTCCAGCCCTCCTGCCCGTCCGGCGATTTCATGCAGCAGAGAAATTTCCCTCCCACGCGAAAATCAATCTTGCAAACAGGCGCAGTAAAACCCTTCGGCCCCCACCACTGCATCACATATTGCGGGTCTGTCCACGCCTTCCAAACCAATGCGCGTGGAGCGTCAAAAACTCTGGTGATCACCATCCGCTCTTTCTCGTTAACCGTGCTTTTTGTCATCTCTGACCTCCGCTTTTTTCATTTGATTCACAACCATATCCAACTTGTCGAAACGCTCTTCCCAGAATCGCCGATAGTTAGTTGCCCAGTCGCTGACTGTCTTGATCGCCTCTGGCCTGAGCGTGCACACGCTCTCTCTTCCGCGCTTCGTCTTGATCACAATCCGCGCCCGCACCAGGTAAGCGATATGTTTTGAAATCATCTGCTGCGAGAGGGCAAACGGTTCCGTCAATCCGTGCACAGAGGCAGGCCCATGGGAGAGTCGTTCGATCATCGCCCGGCGCGTCGGATCAGACAGAGCCGCAAACGTTGTATTCAATTTATCCACAACCGTATGGTAGTGAATTATCCACAGATGTCAAGTGTCGATTTTGAAGCTCCGATTTCTGTTTAGCGACCTCTGAACTCTGACACCTGCGCTAATTTATGCTTCCCATGCGCCGCGTGTCGCAGCTGGGTCCATGGTTTAACAGAGGTCCAAGTTCGGAAAGAACTGATCTTCCTGCCTGCAGGGGAAGCAAATCTCCCACCCACAACCCAACCCACAATTCGTGGTTTCTTGTACGTCTTACGGGTATTTTGGCAGTCCCCGCGTTCTTGTAAGTGGTTGTAAAACCTATCCCGGCTAAACTGTCACGGCAGAGGTCGCGAGTTCGAGTCTCGTCGTCCCCGCCATTCCTTCAAGCATTGTAGAGGTTGTAGAGTAATGATCGGTTGATCAGAGACGAGCCCTTCGTCCACATTCGTCCACAAGCGCCTACGTCTCTACCTTTAATGCAGCCGGCTGAGAGGACTTAATTCCCGGGATGGTATTCCCTCTCGGTGTGACCTTGAAGTTGCGAGCGATAGAAATAAACGTCTCGCAGATTTCCCGTGGCGTAGCGCTCTGCCTCATCCTCAAAATGGCGTGATGCCGGATTGCCGCTCTCCCCGCCCGCCGTCACGGCTCTGGCACGCACGGTCTTGCCGAATTCCACTGCAGCGACGAAGCTGTTCCCGCTGGTGCCGTACCATTTCTTCGTATTTGGATACGGACGCGCGCCGAAAGAGGCTAGCGAGCCCCACAGCGCGGACGTAAACTCGACCGGAATGCTCGGCTTGGAATCATCGAAGTGCGAATCGATGTCGTCATCAAGCCGCTGGAACCGGTTAATGTTCCCCCAAGGCGTCTTCCACGTTCCGAAGTCCGCCGTAAGCCGGTCCGATGCCGCCGCCAGCGATTGCAGCAACTGCTCGGGAGGCACCTTGCTGCCGACGTAGTCATATATCGGTATGTCTGCGGCTCGCGCCTCGCGGAAATAGTGGCGCATGAGATCCGTCCCCCAGAACACTGCAAGTGACGTCGGAACGGAGTCAACTCCCCATCGCAGATTCCATGTGCGCAGAACTCCGATCTGATCCGCCAGCTTGGCTTTCAGCGGATCCGAGTCAGAGTCTTGGTCCCACGCCTTCATCAGTGCGGGAATTGTTTTTTCAAACCACGGCAAGTAGCTATCGAATGCCACCGAGGAAATCAGCGAGTCGAGCGTGAAATCCTTCTTGTTCTCAAGAACCCTCACTGCGTGAAGTCCGCGCGCCGATTCCCCGCCCTTCTCTACATACGCGGGAAAATCAGCTTTCTTTAAGCTGCCTGGGCCGCCCGCGGACCACGGCGCATCGTTCGAGTTGTAAATCCAGCCGCTCTTGGGATTCAGCAAGTGCGGAGTTTCGTCCAACGAAAGAAGGCCGTGCCAATCCGTCGCTGGATTGCTGCCATCCACCGGCTTAGTGAAATCGAAACTGTTATCACGTTTGGGAATGAAGTTGGCTTGGTAATAGGCGATGTCACCATCGGCGTCGGCGAAGATGGTGTTGTTCGACGAGTCCGCGCGCAGTTCCATGGTTTGCCGGAAGGACTTGAAGTCCGTAGCCTTGGTTCGCGTGTACGACTGAATGAGCGCTTTGATCGGCTCCTGCATCAGTCGAATCGTCACCCACTTCCCGTCCTGCTCTCCGATGACCGGCCCGTGCTCGGTGTAATACACAGTGAATTTCTTTTCGGCCATGCCATGGTCGGAAATGTACGGCACAGTGATTTCTTTCGCTACGACTGGAAGCTCCTTGTTCCCGAACTTGTAATAATAGCGGCCGTCTTTCGTCTCTACCGTTTCTAGATATTCGTCGACCGCATCCACGCCGCTCGATGTGTGCATCCAGCCGACGTGTGGATTGAATCCCTGGTAGATGAAAAATTGCCCCCAGGTGGCGGCGCCGTATGCGTCCAGACCTTCGTCGCTGACCATCTGCAACTCAGAACGAAAATAGAAAGACGTATGCGGATTGATCAGTAACAGAGCATGGTGGTCGAGCGTGTTTACGGGCGCGATGGCCACGCCGTTTGATCCCGTTGGCTCGGCCATACCGTCGTCGTCTTCATCCGCCGCCATCGTTTGCGGCGCGGATTCATGGCCGTAAAACGCAGCGAGCTGATCGACATTCACGCGCTCGATGTCGCCTCCGATGCTCCCCTCGCTAAAGCTCAGCGCCATCCACGGCTCGAATCTCTTGATTACTCTCGGTTTCACTTCGGGGTGCTTGTAGAGGTAGTAGTTCAAACCATCCGCAAACGAATTCATCAGCGTCTTCAGCCACGCCGGGCTTTCCGCGTATTGCTTCTTCAGTGTCGCAGGATCGATGAACAACTTCATCCGCAGGTCCTGGTACACTTTCGACTCGCCTTCGGTTTCCGCCAGCCGTCCCATCGCGTTGATGTAATTCGTCTCGACGCGATTGAAATCGTCCTCAGCTTGCGCGTATTCCATGCCAAAGACAGCGTCGGCATCCGTTTTTCCGTAAACGTGCGCGATGCCCCAATCATCCCGAATAATCGTGACGTTGTGAGCCTCTTGCTCCCAGCGCGCGAGGTCCGGATTGCTGGCTCGCAGGGAAACAAGGCAAACAGAAACTACCGCAATGAGGAGAACAAGCTTCTTCATAATTGCCTCTGGTAAAACATGAAAATGTCCTGCGCGAACGCGACAGCGTAACATAATTTTCGCTCCCACTGCCTTCCCTTCCATCGTTTTCCCGAGATAACATGCAGCGAGAAAGGCCATTTCGTCAGACACAATTCTGTGGGCAAGCATAAGCAGCGATGACAAGTAAACTGCATCGAGAACGCGATGTGCGGCGAGTAGGGCTGGCGCGAGTGCTCTCAAAGCTCGGCTACTGCTCGCGCTCGCACGCCGCCGAGCTGATCCGCGCGGGGCGAGTGAAGCTGAATGGAATTGAACGCCGCGATCCGGAAACGCCCGTGCATGTTGAATGCGATCGTGTTGAGGTGGACGGCAAGATCGCGCGTGCCGCTCGCAAGATTTATTTCATGATGAACAAGCCGCGCGGCGTGATCACGACCGCGTCGGATGAAAACGCCCCAAGACTGTTTATGAAAACCTGCGCGAGCATTTGCCTTGGGTCGCCCCCGTAGGCCGTCTCGACAAAGCCAGTGAAGGTCTGTTGCTTCTGTCGAACGATTCCGAATGGGCGGCGCGAATCACGGCCCCAGAAACGCATCTGGACAAAACGTATCACGTGCAAGTGAACGCGATCGTGCGTCCGCAAGATTTGCAGCGCATGATGCACGGCGTGCGCGTCAGTGTCGGCGAAACACTGCGTGCGAAGAGCGCCGCAATCCTTCGTCAGGGTGAGCGTAACACTTGGCTGATCATCGTGCTCGACGAGGGCAGGAATCGCCACATTCGCCGAATGCTCGAACAAATGAAAATCGAAGTGCTTCGTTTGGTGCGCGTGGCAATCGGACCGCTATGGCTCGGCGATTTGGCCAAAGGCGCATACCGCGCGCTCAGCTTTCAGGAAAAAAAGATGCTCGACCGCGCAATGGATACGCGCCAAAGATAAGAAGCCATTTTCGTTTCCGTGCGCCAGCCGACCAATTAGTGAACGTGCAGAACCAGAAGGCGCGGTTCGGTCATGTCTTCGATGGCGTAGCGCAGACCCTCGCGGCCAAAGCCGGAATCCTTCACGCCGCCGTAAGGCATATGGTCGATGCGGAAGCTGGAAACGTCATTTGAAATTACGCCACCCACATTCAGTTCTTCGAACGCCATAAACAGCAAGCGAATGTCTTCCGCAAATACTCCGGTCTGCAACCCATAGCGGCTGTCGTTGACGCGCCGAATCGCTTCGGCAAAATCATCGTATGGCTCGATCACAATCACCGGACCAAACACTTCCTCGGAATTGACCTTCATTTCGGGGCGCGTGTGCGTGAGCACCGTCGGTTCGTAGAACGCCTCAGTTCCCTTCCCGCCGGCGAGGAGTTGCGCCCCGCCTGCAACGGCTTCATCTACCCATTGCGCCACGCGCTTGGCCGCGTCTTCGTTGATCATAGGGCCAACATCCGTCGCAGGATCGAGCGGATCTCCCATTTTCAGAGCGCCTACGCACTTCAGCACCTTTTCCGTGAATGGCTTTTCGACCGAACGCTGCACAAAAATGCGCTGCGCGGAAATGCAGCTCTGCCCCGCGTAAGAAAAGCCGCCCGCGACAATGCGCTCCGCCGCGTGATCCAGCGATGCGTCGGAATGAACGATGCATGCGGCGTTCCCGCCAAGTTCGAGTGTGACGCGCTTCTTGCCGCACTTTTCCTTCAGGTCCCAGCCGACGCTGGCGCTGCCCGTAAACGTGAGTAGTTTGAAGCGATCGTCTGTAGCCATGCGCTGCGCATCATCATTGGAAAGCGGCAACACGTTCAACCCGCCCGCGGGCCATCCGGCCCGCTCAACAAGCTCGGCCAGCATCAGCGAACAAAGCGGCGTGCGGGGAGATGGCTTCTGAACCATCGTGCATCCCGCGGCGATCGCAGGAGCCACTTTATGTGCCACTAAGTTGAGCGGAAAATTGAACGGCGTGATCGCGGCAACCGGGCCAATGGGGAAACGCCGCACAATCCCGGCGCGGCCCGAGCCAGCCGGCGTGCGGTCGAGCGGAATCCATTCGCCGCCGATACGCGCCGCTTCTTCCGCGGCGACAGTGAACGTTAGAATCGCACGTTCTACTTCGGCCCGCGCTGCCTTGAGGGGCTTACCCGCCTCAAGGACCATCGTTGTGGCGAAATCGTCGTGATGTTCGGCAATCGCATCCGCAACTGCACGCAGGACACGCTGCCGCTCATGCGCGGGGATGTGGCGGGTGATTTCAAATGCGCGCTGCGCCGCATGAATTGCAGTCTCGAGATGCGACGAGGAGCCTCGATGGGCCGTTCCGGCGACGGCCCCATTAAACGGCGACAGCACATCGAACGCCTCTCCCTCTTGTAGCCAGCGGCCATCGATCAAGAATCCAAATTTGCGAGGCGAAAGACTGGCCTTGGTGGCCACGAGGCACCCCCGGATGCATTATCAGAATATCCTAATTCGTTTTGAGCGACTTGAGGGATTTCTAACTCTGGCGATTTTGCGGATTAGGGTGTCCGTAAACGGGCAATTAATCTCTCTAAAAGCAGAAATTTCCGCGATTAGAAATAGACTCGATCGTTTGTTTTGTGTGGGTTGCATCGAGTTCTAATTTTTCATATTTCCTCGATTAGAATTCAAAAGGCGCATAAAAAGCGAAAAGCCGCGTCGCCGCGGCTTGCCTCCCGTTAAGTTACGCGCAGACTGGAAGCTCCAACCTGCCAACAGATGTGTACCATAGAGTTAACTATAAGTCAAGAAAAAACGCTACCTTGCAGCCGAGGGCATCTGTAGGTGGAACATGAGGATCAAGCAGACGAACAGTGTTGCTGTGGAAGGTATGTCGCGCGGACGTTCAGTTTGTGTGCGAGACGTTATAGGACCCACTGAAGAGAAATGTCGCCGCCGCCATCGACTGAGGCACCCACCAAATGTGGCGCGTCCAACCGGAGCTACGCTGGAGGCGATGCGCCAGATAATCGAGCCCGACCGGTATCACCTGAACGGCGCCATAGATGGCTGGAGAGTCGGCGAAGGGCCGCATAAGCGGATCTGCCTCGATGCGGCCATTCGAAAGGGCGTAGCGCGTGGACCATGCATCGAATGTGGCAGAACTGTGCTCCGTCGTACTGAGCACGATCCACCACCCTCGGTGCGTCACGGGAGGCTCGTCCGGCGGACGGAAGGCCGGTAGGGGCGGCGGATACAAATTGGGCGCGACGATGGTCCCGGCAAGCTCAGCCATAGGATGAATGGGTTGAATGGGCTCGACGTTCGATTTAGCGTGATCCTCGGGCGTCACTGCGGCCATTCCAGGGGCATTAGCCGCGTCAGAAGCTGCCGGGGCTGCCGAAGACCGGGACTCGACAACCGGTTGGGCTGGAGGACCCTGGGGCGAGTTTGCGGCCCCTGCTACCGCAGGGAACTGGAAGAGCAGGACTGCCACGGCTAGAATCATTCGCGTCGCCCCCTAACACCCCTATTAGAATGGAGCGACGCCCTTCTGGCCAATGGTACAGGAAGGGCAAGCTACTAGTAGCAATCTCCTAGTACGGGTATAGAACCTTTGACCAGGTGTCCGTTGAGGAGGCGCAGGACGACAACGCAGTGCATGGCTAAACCTCCCCTAAAACTGAAAAAGGGCCGGTCAGCATTTCGACCGGCCCTCTTTACTCGTTTCCGTTTGGACCAACCCCGATCACCCCGGGAAGACTGCGGACGGCACCAATAACCCGATAAGCTCCAGCCCGAGTCCAACAATACGCTACACGATGCGGGAGCAAGACATGTACCAAAGCCGAACGCACCGGCGATTTTCATATAAGTGGAATGTATCGTTAGGCTTATATGCTGACTAGGGGCTGCCTCAAAGTGCAATCAGCGTTCCACCGGATATGATAAATGAGAGACCTACATGGAAATGCATATTTGATCGTATCATTCGCAGTCCGACCGAGCCTCGGAAAGCCCCCTTTGGAATCGGCGCACATCCGCGACTTCTCCTATTGCTGAAACTCTTTTCGTCAGCCCTTTATGTGATTTTGAATTAGAATTCCCGCGCTCGACGAAGCACAAGGAGGCAAAAATGCGCCGCATTTTCCCCACGCTTGCATTCTTCGGTTGTCTGGTTCTCGCTACCACCGCTTCGGCTCAAAATTCCGCCCACGAGTACGTGCGGGCTGGAAAACTGCTGGACGTTCACTCCGGCCATGTACTTTCGGACATGGTCATTGTCATCGATGGCGACCGCATCAATCGCGTCGCCAAAGCGAGCGAAATCACCGTACCCGTAGGCGCAAGAATCGTTGACCTGTCACACGCCTTCGTTCTTCCCGGGCTCATCGACGCGCACGAGCACATCTTCCTGACAGGCGAGGACAATGGCCGCTACGACGAGCAACTCCTGAAGGAGTCGTATCAGTACCGCACGATTGAGGCTATTCAGAATGCCTGGCGAGACTTGGATGCCGGCTTCACTTCGATGCGTGACTGCGAGACGGAAGGGGCGATGTATAGCGACGTGGACGTTAAGACAGCCATCGATCGCGGCCTGATTCCCGGACCTCGACTCGAAGTCGCCACACGCGCAATGTCCACGACCGGCGGATACCCACTCGAAGGCTATTCGCCTGAAGTGACTGTACCAAGCGGGGTGCAAATCGTGGACGGCGCGGACGAAGCACGCCAGGCGGTGCGCGAACAAATCAAGTACGGCGCGGATTTCATCAAGGTTTATGGCACGCACAAATCCTATTTCGAAGACGGAAAACTGATTAGCATGCCGACGTTCGATTTGGCCGAATTAAAGGCCATCGTCGATGAAACACATGCGGAAGGCCGCAAAGTCGCGTGCCATGCTTATGGTGATCCGGGACTGCACAATTGCATCGTCGCCGGCGTCGATTCCATCGAACACGGACTGGATTTAACCGACGACGACATTCGCGAAATGAAGGCGCGTGGAACGTGGCTGTGTCCCACACTGTATGTCTACATCACGATCGAACAAGGCGACTTGAAAGAGTCCGGCGGGACCGTGAGCCGCGCCAGCGTCCACGAACTAAGTTTTAAGAAAGCCCTTGCCGCGGGAATCAAGATTGCTTTCGGCACCGATGCGGGACCATTCCCGCACGGCACGCAAACCAAGGAATTCGAATACATGGTGAAATATGGAATGACTCCCCTGCAGGCCATTCAGGCGGCAACGCTCAGCGCGGCGGAATTGATGGACTACTCGCAGAACCACTGGGCGGAGGAAACCGGCTCAATCGATCCGGACAAGTATGCCGACATCATCGCTGTCGACGGCAATCCGCTCGATGACATCACACAACTGGAACACGTGAAGTTCGTGATGAAAGGCGGCGTGGTCTACAAGAACGATTTCGCGCAGCCGCCGGTGGATAAACTCGCGCAGTAGCGCGCCTTCCGAAGCGGCGTTACTCTTGGCGCGCTGCGAGCAGCTCGAGCGATTCTCTCGCGGCGCCAAGCGTACACTCGAGATCCGCATCGGTGTGCGCCGTAGAAACGAAGAGCGCCTCGAATTGCGAGGGCGCCAGCAGGATGCCGCGCTCAAGCATGGCATGGAAAAATGCGGCGAAGCGGCGCGTGTCTGACTGCTTCGCATCGGCATAATTTTTGACAGGCTGCGGCGTGAAGAATAGCGTCGCGAGTGTTCCGGCCGAGTTCACTTGTGCCGGGATGCCGGATTCGCGAACCGCAGCGCCGAGTTGCGTTGTGAATCTTTCCCCGCGGGCGTTCAGTTCGGCATAAAAATTCGGCGCTTCCAGCAGTTTCAACACTTCAATTCCCGCCCGCATCGCCAGCGGATTGCCCGAGAGCGTTCCCGCCTGATACACGGAACCCAATGGGGCGACGTGATTCATGATTTCCGCGCGCCCGCCGTACACGGCGACGGGCAGACCTCCGCCAATGATTTTCCCCAGCGTCGTCAGATCGGGCGTAATGCCCTGCAGCGTTTGCGCTCCGCCGTAGCAGAGGCGAAATCCGGTAATCACCTCGTCGAAAATGAGCAATGCACTGGCTCGATTCGTGATTTCGCGAAGGCCTTCGAGAAATCCCGGAACAGGCGGGACCACTCCCATATTCGCGGCAACGGGCTCGACGATTACAGCGGCAATTTTGCCGGCATGCGCAGCGAAGAGTTTCTCAACGGCAGCGAGATGGTTATAGGGAGCATTGAGCGTGAGCGCCGCGAGCGGTTCGGGCACGCCGGGACTCGACGCGATTCCTAGAGTTGCAAGGCCGGAGCCGGCCTCGGAAAGAAAGCTGTCGGCGTGACCGTGGTAACAGCCCTCGAATTTCAAAATTAGGTCCCGCTTGGTGAAGGCCCGCGCCAGGCGGACCGCAGACATGGTTGCTTCCGTGCCGGAACTGACAAATCTGAGTTTTTCAATCGAAGGGATGGCGCGCTCGATACGCTCCGCCAGTTCGACTTCGAGTTCCGTTGTGATGCCGTAACTCGTGCCGCGCGCGGCTTGGTCCTGAATCGCTTCGATCATCGCAGGATGCGCGTGGCCGAGAATGAGCGCGCCCCAGGAGCCGATGAAGTCGATATATTCGCGACCGTCCGCGTCCCAGAGATGCGCTCCCAAACCGCGCTCGATAATCGGCGGCTCGCCGCCCACCGATTTGAACGCTCGCACGGGACTGTTCACTCCGCCGACGAGGGACTCCTGCGCGCGGCGCAGAACATCTTTGCTTCTTGCCGTTTTGATTTTTGATGGGGAGGCCATGGCGGATCTTCAGCAGGCTTTCATCCAACGAGCGAGGTCCTTGGCATGATAAGTGAGCACGATGGAAGCTCCCGCACGTTGGATCGAAGTCAAAATCTCGAGCACCACTCGTTTTTCGTCAATCCAACCGTTCTGCGCCGCGGCCTTCACCATCGCGTACTCTCCGCTGACGTTGTACGCAGCCACCGGCGCGTCAAATGCCAGGCGCACGCGATGAATAATATCGAGATACGGTAATGCCGGCTTCACCATGATGATGTCCGCGCCCTCTTCGAGGTCTAGCGCAACTTCCTTCAGCGCCTCGCGTGCATTGGCGGGATCCATCTGGTAACTGGCGCGGTCGCCGAATTGCGGCGCGGACTGCGCGGCTTCGCGAAACGGCCCATAAAAGCCCGAACAGTATTTCGCAGCATAAGAGAGGATCGCGGTATCGGCGAAACCATTGGCGTCGAGGCTCTTGCGAATCGCCGCGACGCGGCCGTCCATCATGTCGGAAGGCGCGACGATGTGCGCTCCGGCGCGCGCGTGCGAAAGGGCCATCTCCGCAAGTAGCTCCAATGTTGGATCATTCGCAACTTGCTTGTCCTCGATGACGCCGCAATGCCCGTGGCTGGTGTATTCGCACAGGCAAACATCCGTGATGACCAGCAGTTCCGGCCGCGCCGCGCGTATGGATTCAATTGCGCGCTGTACTACGCCGGAGGCAATGTAGGCTTCGGTTCCCTTTTCATCTTTATGCTCCGGCAAGCCGAACAGAATGACCGCCGGAATCCCTAGATCGGCGACTTCGCGCGCCTCTTCGACAAGTTTATCCACCGATTGCTGCGCGACCCCCGGCATCGATTTCACTTCCGCCCGAACGCCGCTTCCCGCGCATACGAACATCGGATAAACGAGTCCCGCGGGGGATGGCCGCGTTTCGCGCACTAAGCTGCGTATCGCTTCGCTCCTGCGCAGGCGGCGTGGGCGATGCGTGGGAAAAGTCATGCGGACTTTGCTCCTTCACTTGGTGAGTTCGCCGCAGTAGCAGTCTGGCGGCTCAAACCCTTCAAATAATCGGCAACCGCTTTGGCCAGCAGCTTCGCGTCAGGCTCCGTGGATTCGATCGCGCAAACAACTCCCGCAGAGCGAATCGCCGCCGCAGTGGTCGGCCCAATTGCGGCGAAAACAGACGTTCGATCGAAGCGCTGCAGATTATCCGCGCCCGCAGCGCGCGCAAAATTCTCAACCGCCGATGGACTTGCAAATATAAAACAGTCCGCGCCATCGCGCGCAATTTCCGCGAACTGCGGCCCGGCAAGCATCTGGGGAGCGCAAGTCTGGTAAGCAGCCACGGCGGTAACTTCGGCATCCGCTTCGCGCAGAACTTCCGTCCAGTCCGTCGCGCCGCGATCGCGAAAGGCCAAATCGCTTCGCGGCACCAGGATCTTCATCCCGGCGACACCGCGCAAAAACCCCGCCGTCGGATTCTTGACTTCCATTCCGGCTACGCTGCGAACGGAATCCTTGAAGCTGCTCGCGAAACTTCTTCCCGTGCCCGGACTGGGCACAAAATCCACAGAAAAACCTTCCGCGGACACCGCTTCGGCTGTCGCGGGCCCGATCGCCGCAATCCGCGGATGCGGCTTTCCGGTTTGTCCAAGATGCGCTCCGAGCGCGCGCATCCGGCGCGCAAAATACCTGGCCGCGTTCTGGCTGGTGAAAAGAATCCACGCAAAGTCGCTGATCGAGCGAATCGCACCGTCAAGCGCGGTAGTGTCCTGCGGCTCACGAAACTCGACACAGGGCAGCTCAATAATGCGCGCGCTTGCCCCAAGCGCTTTCTCGAGCTCCGCGCGAAGACTTTCATTTTGGCCTGGCGCGCGTGTGATGACGATGCGCTTCGCCGGAGAGATTTCGTTATCCGCCACCAACGCTCCTTCCTGCTAGCCGCAGCAACCGATCTGCGCCCGCATCGAGCAACTCGCGCGCAAGGCTCCGGCCAAGGCGTTCTCCATCCGGCGGCGCGCCTTCTGCCCGACGATGAATGAATTCTGCGCCGTCCGCGCTTAGGACGCGAGCGTCCAACCGCAGCCGTCCTTCTTCGATTCGCGCCCAAGCGCCCAGCGGCACTTGGCAGCCGCCTTCGAGCTCGGCCAGCAGTGCACGTTCCGCGTTCACTGCCGCTCGGCTATCCGCGTCGTCGAATGGCGCAAGAATTTCGAGCGTGCGCGCGTCCGCGTCTCGCGCTTCGATGGCCAGCGCGCCTTGTCCCACGGCGGAAAGCATGATGTTCGGCGGAAGAATCTGTGTGATTTTGCCGCTCAGCCCAAGCCTATCGAGCCCCGCTTTCGCAACCACGATGGCATCCACTTCGCCCGCATCCAGCTTGCGCATTCGCGTGTCCACGTTTCCACGCAGATTCACCACCTGCAAGTCGCGCCGGAAACAGAGAAGCTGCGATTGCCGCCGCAGGCTGCTGGTGCCGACGCGCGCGCGCGCCGGCAATTCATCGAGCGGCTGGCCGGAGCGCGAGACCAGGCAATCGCGCGGGTCTTCGCGCTTGGTAATCGCGGGAAAGCAAAGGCCGCGCGGCGTTGCCGTCGGCACGTCCTTCATGCTATGCACGGCCACGTCGACACGCTCCTCGAGCAGCGCATCTTCGATTTCCTTGATGAAAATCCCCTTCCCGCCGACGTCGGCAATTGCAGCGGAAGCAAACTGATCGCCCGTAGTCTTGATAATCACAAGCTCCGATTCGATTCCTGCTTCCTGCAACAGTCTGGCGCGAATATGCTCCGCTTGCCAAAGAGCCAGCTTGCTGCCGCGCGTTCCGATGCGCAGCGGCTTCAAGGTTTCTCCTTGCCTTCCGGATCCGCCAAGCCAAAAAGTTCGCGCAGCGCCGCCAGCCCTTCCACTGGCCGGCGCAATTTGCGCTCCCGCCGCAGACGGGAAGCGGGAAGCTGGATAATGCGGTCAATCAGTTCCTGCGTCAGTTTTTCCAATCGCTCGCGATCCGCATCCGAGGCTTGCGCGCGACCAAAATGAGCTTCGACCAACGATTGCCGCTCGGTTTCGAGACGCTTGCGCAGCGCTTCAAGCAACCCCGCGCCCTCCAAGCTCGATTGCCACGCCAGAAACTTGTTCACATGCTCATCCACGATAGCCTCAGCCCGCGGCGCCTCCGCTTCGCGCGCTTTCTTGTTCTGTTCGACGATTTCTCCCAGGTGGTCGATGTTGAAAAGGTAGACGTTGTAAAGGCCCTCCACATCAGGCTCGACGTTGCGCGGCACGCCCAAATCGATGACGCAGATCGCGCGGCCACCGCGCGCCGGCATGGCATGCTCAAGCATTGAACGCGTCAGCACGTGTGCAGACCCCGATACGGACGTCACAATAATGTCCGGCTGATCCAGGATAATTTCGAGTGCGCCCCATTCAGACGCTTTTCCGCCCATGCGCAGCGCAAGTTCTTGCGCTCGCGCAAACGAGCGGTTCACGAGTTGCAGTTCGCCGATTCCGCGGATGTGAAGGTGTTCCACCACTTGTTCGGCGACGGCGCCCGCGCCAATAATCAGCGCGGAATGCCCTTTCAAATTGCCGAAGATTCGCTCCGCCAGCTTCACTCCCGCGACCGCTACGGACATCGGCCGTGCGCCGATCTCGGTTTCTGTGCGCACGCGCTTGCCGACTTCCAGCGCGCCCTGAAACAACCGGTTCAGCACGGGGCCAGTCGAGCCATTTCCGAGTGCGCGGTTATAGGCTTCGCGAACTTGCCCCAGAATTTCCGCTTCACCGAGCATCATCGAATCGAGCCCGCTGGCCACGCGAAAGAGATGCCGCACCGCCTGTCGTCCAGCATGCTGGTAGATGCGGCCATTCAACTCCGGAGGGGGAAGCTTGTGAAATTCGCTGAAGTAAGAAACCAGCGCATCCGGCAGCGACTCCGCCGACTCTTCGGCGACTCCGTACAGTTCGCTCCGATTGCACGTGGAGACCACCACCGCTTCCTCGATCACGCCCGACCGGCACAACTCGGTTGCCGCCTGCATTGCTTGCTCCGGCGTGAACGCAACACGCTCGCGAAGCTCCACCGGCGCCGTCAGATGGTTGCAGCCAATCAACGCGACTTCCGCGCGCCCGCGAAATGCGGTTTCGTTGCGTTCGCCGATGGAATCGATGGCCATCAGAAGAAACGATGAAATCCCGTGAAATAAAGATTCACAACCGTGTAGCTGAACAGCACAATCACAAAATTGCACGCACAAACAAGCGCCGCGCGCGCTCCGCGCCACGCCGGAGCGTGCACGATGCCAAGGTAAATCACGTAGACCGCAAGAACGATGAGCGTCACCAGCACCTTTGGATCAGCAACGGCAAAGTGTCCGGTGAGCCGATGCTCCCACACGAATCCCAAACTCGTGCCCGCGGCAAGGGCCACCAGCCCGACCCAAACGCTCGAGCGGCTCATGCGTTCCAACACTTCGAGCGCCGGAAAACGCCAGAACGTGAGCCCCGGTTTCCCGCGACGCAGCACGCGATTCTGGATCAAGTAAATCACACTGAGGAGAAACGAAATGGCAAAAGCGGCATAGGCGAGCACCTCAATCGTAATGTGCAGAGCAAATAGCGCACCGTTGGACTGAGGCGCGTGCTGCACATTCGAGGGCGCAACCACCATGGCCACCACCAGCCAGAAAATCACAAACGGAACCACCAGCGAACCGACGGTACGCTGCCGGTGATAGGTCTCCAGTCCGAGATACGTCACCGCCAGCAGCCAAGCGAAAAGCGACATCGAGCCATACCAATCGTCATAAGGAATCGCGTGAATCGCCCGCGAGCGTTCCAGCAGCGCGTAATAATGGGCAACAATCGCGAGCACGAGCAGCAACGTCGCCACCCGCCCTGCCCACAGCCGATCGCGATACAAATGAAGCGCGTAGCAGGCAAAGCTTGCACCGTACAAAACGAGCGCGACAATATCGATCGAATATCTCATCGCAAAACGGTCTTACAGAGGCGGTCACGCGGCCGCACACAACCAACGGAACAGCCTGAAGGCATTTTGCAATCTTAGCGCCAATTGCGCAGCGCGACAACTTCCGAGAGCCCGTGCGCGCCAAAGGCTGCATCTGTTAAGATGGCTTCCTAAGCGCTCATCATGCACGCGACAAGCTTATCCACGACAAAAAAAGACGCCTTTCTGCGCGCGGCGTGCGGGGAACGGCCCGAGCGCGTTCCGGTATGGATCATGCGCCAAGCCGGCCGCTACTTACCCGGCTACCGAAAAATGCGTGAGCAATTCTCCTTCCTGGAAGTTGCCAAAACACCCGAGCTGGCCGCTCAGGTCTCTCTCGAGCCCTATGAAACGCTGGACGTCGACGCCGTGATCGTCTTTTCGGACATTCTCGTTGTCGCCGAGGCCATGGGTGTGCCGCTCGAAATCAACGACGACGGCCCAAAACTCGGAAAGCCCGTTGCCGATAGCAACGCCATCGAAGCCCTCAAGGACTTCGATCCATCACGCGAAACGAAGTTCGTCGGCGAGGCAATTCGCGCAATTGCAAACACTGTGGGTCCAAGCGTTCCCGTGCTGGGCTTTGCCGCTGCGCCCTGGACGCTTGCGTGCTACTTGGTCGAAGGCCGCACGCGCGGCGATTTGCCCACAATCAAGCGCATGATGTACACAGAACCGGCGTTGCTGCACACGCTGCTCGGAATGATCGCGCGTGTCACTTCGCGCTACCTGAAGATGCAGATCGAAGCAGGCGCCGCCGCCGTGCAGATTTTCGACACCTGGGCCGGAGAGCTTTCCGCGCACGACTACGAAATCTTTGAGCTTCGCGCGACGCAAAAACTGATCGCTGACATTCATGCGGGCCCAGCTCCCGTAATTCTTTACGCCAAGAATGGCGCCCATCTGCTGCCCGCCCTCGCGCGGACTGGCGCAAATGTCTTGAGCATCGATTGGCGGACCGACCTAGCCGAAGCGCGCATAAAAATCGGCGCCAGCATCGCCCTGCAGGGCAATGTCGATCCGGCCATGCTTCTCAGCTCGGAGGACATTATCCAGCTCGCCGTGCGCGAGGCGATTGCCAAGACGAAAGGCACAGGCCATATCCTGAATCTTGGCCATGGGATTCTGCCTATGACGCCGGTCGAAAACGCGCAGGCGTTCGTTCGCGCGGCGCGGGAGTTTTCCGAGGCCAAACCAAAGCTCGCGGCCAATCGCGCCGAGTAGCGAAGCGTTGTCGCACGATTTGATAATGCAAACTGGAAACCAAATTCCCGATCTCGAAGTCAGCGAGAATTTTCTCGCAAAATACAATCGTCCCGGTCCGCGATATACCAGCTACCCTACAGCTCCTGTCTGGAATGAAAATTTCCGGCAGGAAGATCTCCAGAGCTTCTTCGCCACTGCCGAAGCCGCGGACACGCCCGTTTCGCTTTACATGCACTTGCCGTTCTGCGAGAGCCTGTGCCTGTTCTGCGCCTGTAACGTCGTCATTCAGAGAGATCGAACTGCCGCGATTCCCTATTTGCAGTCGCTGAAATCAGAGATTGACCACGTCAGCCACGCGGTTTCGCGGCGCCGTGAAGTTGTCCAGTTTCATTGGGGCGGCGGTACGCCTACTTATTTGAACCCTCTGCAGCTCGAGGATTTGTTCACGTACACGCGCGAGCGATTCTCGTTCGCGCACGACGCGGAAATCGGCATCGAGGTTGATCCGCGCGTCACTTCGGCCGAACATCTCGAAGTTCTGCGCAAGCTCGGTTTCAATCGCCTGAGCATGGGCATTCAGGATTTCACGCCTCTGGTGCAGCAGACCATCCATCGTGTCCAGCCATTCGAACTGACGCGCGATTTGATTCGGACGGCGCGCGTCCTTGGATTCGACAGCATCAACGTCGACCTGATTTACGGCCTGCCGTATCAAACCGCCGCTTCTTTCTCCGACACGGCCGACAAGATTGTGCAACTCGCACCCGACCGCATCGCCATGTTCAGCTACGCCCACGTGCCCTGGCTTCGCAAACAGCAAGGCGCGTTCCAAGGCCACTTGCCCGAGGGCATGGAGAAATTCCACATTTTCAAAGCCGGCATCCGAAAATTCACCGGCGCCGGGTATCTGTACATCGGCATGGACCATTTCGCGCGGGCCTCCGACGAGCTGGCCGCCGCCCAGCGCGAGCGCACGCTCCACCGAAATTTCCAGGGCTATACCACCAAGGCAGGCGCGGATCTGTACGGCATGGGCGTCAGCGCGATCAGCAGCGTGGGCGCGGCCTACGCGCAAAATCAGCGCGTGATTGCGGAATACCAGTCCGCCGTCGAAGCTCGCGGCGCCGCAACCATGCGCGGGTATCGCCTGAACGAAGACGATCTGCTCCGGCGCGCGGTGATCACGCGGCTTCTATGCCACGCTGTCATTTTCAAATCCGAGATTGAAGGGGAATTTCACATCCGGTTCGACGATTATTTTGCGGCCGAGCTCGCTGAGCTCGCGCCCATGCGCGACGATGGCTTGGTTCTTCTTTCCGCCTCGGAAATCCGCGTCACGCCGCTCGGCCGAATTTTCATACGCAACCTTGCCATGCCGTTTGACCGCTACTTGCGCGAACAAAAAATGGACGCGCGCCCGCTTTTTTCCAAAACGCTCTAACGTGGACGCGCGCTCATGAACTCCCGCCAAGTCATCGTCGTTGGGGCGGGAATCTCCGGCCTCGCCTGCGCGCTGGGACTCCGTGAATTCGGCGTCGCCGTTCGCATGCTCGACGCCGCTGAAAATCCCGGCGGCCTGATTTCCACCGTGCAGCGCGAAGGCTTTTTGTTCGAAAGCGGCCCTCAAAGCTTTCAACTCACCTCGGAGCTTCGCGAACTGATCCGCGCCGCGGGATGCGAGTCCGAATTGCTCGAAGCCGATCCGCGCACTCCGCGCTACATTTTGCGCGGAGGCAAGCTGCGTCCCGCGCCGATGTCGCCGCCTTCTTTGCTGACCACCTCACTTCTCAGCGCCGGCTCAAAAATGCGCGTTCTCAGCGAACCGTTCCGGCGCTCGGAGCCTGCCGCAGGCGATGAATCGCTCGCCGATTTCGTGCGCAGAAAGTTTGGCACGGAGATTCTGGATCACCTTGCCGGCCCATTTGTGTCCGGCGTTTTCGCCGGCGACCCGGAAAAACTGAGCTTGCGCAGCGCTTTTCCCTCGCTGGCGCAATGGGAAGAGGAGTATGGCAGCGTGATTCGCGGCGCGATGAAGTCCCGCGGCCGCGGTGAGCGCGTCCGCCCCACGCTTGCTTCCTTCAAGAACGGCATGGCAACTCTTCTGAAGGCTATGGCGCAAAAACTCGGACACGCGCTTGCCGCCAACGTGACCGTTCGTTCAATCCAGTCCGTCGGCCCGGATGGCTGGACGCTCCACTGCTCGGGCTCCGCGCAGCCGGATACATTGTCTGCAAGCGCCATTGTGTTTGCGGTCCCTGCCTATGCCGCCGCAAAGCTCCTCGCGTCCGCCGCCGAACGCCTCGCCACAACTCTCTCCGCGATTCCCTACGCGCCGGTTGCCGTGGTCGCCCAGGGCTACCGTCGTGAGCACGTTGGCCACATGCTCAATGGATTCGGCTTCCTTGTGCCGCGCACCGAAAAACTGCGCACCCTTGGCACTATCTGGAACTCTTCGCTGTTTCCGGGACGCTGCCCTCCAGGCACCGTGTTAATGACCAGTTTTCTCGGCGGCGCGACTGATCCGCAAATCCTCGGCATGGATGACATTCAAATCGCCAACCAAGTGCATCAGGACATCGCGGGAGTTTTGCGGATCAGCGCACCGCCCATCGCTCAACACGTATGGCGTCATGTACACGCTTTGCCGCAATACAATCTGGGCCATGCGCAGAAAGTCGCCACCGTTCGCGACGATCTTTCCACTCTTCAGGGACTCTTCATCGCCGGCAATTATCTGGACGGCCCTTCCATCGGAAGCTGCGTTTTGCAGGGATTCCGTACGGCGCAAAGCGTGCGTGACTATCTGTCGCGCTAGGTGAGTACCGCGAACCAATTCCGAAACGCTTACTCCGCAGTGGGCTTCCTATAGCGGTGCGCGAGCCGTATCTTCCGCCGATCGCCCGCCTCGTCCCAGCGCCGGCGATCTTCCTCGGTTTCCAGAATCAGCGGCGGAATCGAATGCCGGTCCAGTTTGTCATCGACGGCAACGTACGTCAGATACGCGCTGGACGTATGCAGCCGCGCGCGCGTCAGAATATTCTCCGAAAATACCTTCACACCCACTTCCATCGAAGTGTCGAAAACGCGGTTGACGCTCGATTTCAGCACAATCAGATCGCCGATGCGGATCGGATTTCGAAAATCCAGATAATCCACCGACGCCGTCACCAGGTAGCTTCCCGCATGCCGGTGCCCCGCAATCGCTCCGGCAATGTCGATCAAATGCATCACGCGCCCGCCGAGCATGTACCCCAGCGGATTCGCGTCATTGGGCAGCACCACTTCCACCATCTGTGAGCGCGAGCCGCTGACCGGCTTTCCCGCGGGCGCCGCTTCTTCGTTTTCTCTTGCCAGCGCAGCGCTCTTAGAGTGCGCAACCACTTTCAAATCGGGCTTCTTCTTCAATGAAATCCCTCATTCGGAATTGGCGCTTGCCATCCCAGCCGCTATAATACGCCACATATGGGCGCGTCCCAAGCAGGCGCAAAACGAAGACAAATGCTCGAGCAGTTCGTCGAGAAAAATCCCCTGGATGCCTTCGGCCGCTACGGCCTCGCGATGGAGTGCATGAAAGAAGGCGATATTGCCGCGGCGGAAACTCACTTCAAACAACTCATCAGCAGCCACGCGGAATACGTTGCCGCATACTACCAATACGGGCGCATGCTCGCCGCTGGCAATCGCGTCGCGGAAGCACGGAAAATCCTCGCCGAAGGCATTGTTCGCGCCCAACAGGCTGGTGAAGACCACGCTCGCGATGAATTGCAAGCCGCCCTCGACGAACTTTGATGACCCGCGATGAGCTTTGACGAACCCTCCTGAGAACTATGCCTGCAACTTTCCTGCTGACGCCTGCCCGGAGTGATTCCTTTCTCCTAGGCAGCACGTTCGGCGGATTCTGTTATGCTAGGGCGACTCCGCTGCGATGAATCCCAAGCGCATCCCGCTCTTCCCCCTCGACGTCGTCCTCTTCCCGGGCTGCTCTTTGCCATTGCACATCTTCGAGTCGCGGTTCAAGCTGATGATTCGCCGCTGCCTGAACATGAAACTGCAGTTCGGCGTTATTCTGGCCCAGAAGCAGGGCATGGCCACCGTCGGATGTACAGCGGCGATTGTTTCGCTCGTAAAACAATATCCGGACGGCAAGATGGACATTCTCACTCGTGGCGAGACGCCTTTTCAGGTCAAGGAAGTCTTTGACGACAAGCCTTATTTCGAAGCCGCGATCGACTGCCTCGATGAGGCTCCCGAGGCCTATCCATCCGCGTCCAAGGAATTAACGGAGATTTACGAGCAATGCCATTGGCTCTTGTTCAACCGCGGTCCGGAGACGCCGCGCACCAAGGTTCGAGTCGCCCCTGCTTATGCCATGGCGCACTCTCTTCCGCTGCCGCTCGAGCAGAAGCAGTTGCTGCTTGAGAATCGCGACGAAGCCGAACGCCAAACGCAATTGCTCGACCAGTTGAAGGAATGGCTGCCGCAATTGGTTTATTTGAACGAACGCCGCCAGCTCGCTCGCGGCAATGGCCATTCGCTCAATTAGCGCGAACCAGCGCAGCGGACTATAATGGCTCCAGCGAATGATTTGACGGAGATCCCACGTGTCCCATGAAGCGGCGCGGCGCACTCCAGAAAAGAGCGTAGGCAAAATGGGCGCAAAACCATGCTCGCTCGGCGAATTGCGAAAAAGCGAATGGAACGAAGCGAAATTCGCAGCCCGCACCG
Source organism: Candidatus Acidiferrales bacterium (assembly GCA_049787175.1). Taxonomy (GTDB): domain Bacteria; phylum Acidobacteriota; class Terriglobia; order Acidiferrales; family UBA7541; genus DAHUXN01. The sequence continues at coordinate 27,261 of JBAQYT010000015.1, forward strand.
TTAAGGACGAGCTTCGCGAGAACCTTCTGCGCAAGTTGCGCGCGGGCGAAGAGCTCTTTCCCGGAATTCGCGGCTACGATGACACGGTGATTCCCCAAATCATCAACGCCATTCTGTCCCGGCATCATTTCATTTTGCTCGGCCTTCGCGGACAGGCTAAAACGCGCATCCTGCGCGACCTCGTCAACTTCCTCGATGTCGAAATCCCCGTCGTCGAGAGCTGTGAAATCAACGACAACCCCTATCGCCCGATCTGCCGGGCCTGCCGCGATCGCGCCAAATCCGAGGGCGAAGCGCTTCCCGTCGCTTGGCTTTCGCGCGAGCGCCGCTACGTCGAAAAATTGGCTACTCCCGACGTGACTATCGCCGACATCATCGGTGACGTTGATCCCATTCGCGCTGCGAAAGGCGGCCGCGATCTTTCCGACGAGCTCACTATCCACTACGGACTTCTGCCGCGCGCCAATCGCGGCCTGTTTGCCATCAATGAGCTGCCCGACCTCGCCGGAAAAATTCAAGTTGGTCTCTTCAACATCATGCAGGAAGGCGACGTCCAGGTGAAAGGCTACCCCGTGCGCCTGCCGCTCGACGTTCTGCTCGTTTTCACCGCGAACCCCGAGGACTACACGGCGCGCGGAAAAATCATCACGCCGCTCAAGGATCGCATCGGCTCCGAGATTCGCACCCACTATCCCGCCACGCTGGAAGAAGGCATCGCCATCACGTCACAGGAATCCTGGACGCGCCGCGACGGCCACGCCATCGAAATTCCCGCGTACATTCGCGAAGTGGTGGAAGAAATCGTTTTTCAGGCCCGCGAAGACAAACGCGTCGATCGCCGTTCCGGCGTTAGCCAGCGCCTGCCGATTTCATGTCTCGAAAACGTTGTCAGCAGCGCCGAGCAGCGCGCCGTCCGCAATGGCGAGAAGACCGCTGTCGCACGCGTCGCCGACATCTACAGCGCGATTCCCTCAATGACCGGAAAGTTCGAGCTCGAATACGAAGGCGAGCTGCGCGGGGCGGAAAATATCGCTCGTGAGCTGATTCGCTCGGCCATGGGAAAAACCTTCACAAAATATTTCAGTGACGCGAATCTTCAGTCCGTCGTCCAGTGGTTCGAAGCGGGCGGTGAGCTGAAATTCGCAGCTTCAGGCAAGACCGTTGAACATCTCGCCGAACTCCGCAAAGTCGACGGCCTCTTCGATCACGCCGCGGCCCTCGGCGTGAACGCCAAGGATGACGCCGGCGTCCACGTTGCCGCCGCCGAATTCGTTCTTGAAGGCCTCTGGGCCCACAAGCGCATCAACCGCAGCGAAGAGCGAGGATTTTTCGCCGAGCCGCGCAAAGTCTCTGAACCGCGCGAAAGCCAGAGCAGAATGCCGCGCCGGCAATTTAACTAAGGAGGGGAAATAGCCATGCCCGCCTCAGCAAAGCCACTGTTCGCTCAAGCATGGTTTAATGGCTTGCGTTCCATCCTCTACGCCTCCTGCTTCGTTGCGCTTTTCGCTTGGATCGCCCTGCAACTTCGCGCCTTCGACCGCAATTTCGGCTTCAGCCTCCCCGGCGCAACTGTTGCGCTCGGCATGGCTCTCATGGTCGCCGGCGGGGCTCTCGCCATTTCGTGCATCGCGACTTTTGTCGTCCGGGGCCGCGGCACGCCTGCGCTTTTCGATCCCCCGCGCCAATTTGTCGCCATTGGCCCGTATCGCTACGTTAGAAACCCAATGTATATAGGCGGCTTCGCGCTGCTGCTCGGCCTCGCGTTTTATCTGCGCTCGGTTTCGATTCTGCTGATGACCCTTGTTCTTACGCCGGCGTGCCATTTGCTGGTCGTGTTGCACGAAGAACCCAGCCTCAAGCGCAAATTCGACGGCCCTTACCAAAATTATCTGGCCACGGTAGCGCGCTGGCTACCGCACGTCCCCCGTGCACACGCTGGCGCCACAAGGCTCTCATTGTGAAATACGTCCGCTACAAGAAGCACTCCGGCCAGGAAGCGGACGACATCGACTTGCAGGAATTGATGAATCGCCTTTCCGATTTCCTGCTGCAGAGCGGCTTTTCCTCGCAATATTACGGTTTTGAGGAGATGGACCCGGAGCGCTCCATGGAACAGCTTCGCCAGGCCATTCTTCGCGCGCTCGAAGAGGGCGATCTTCTGCCTCCGGAAATGATGGAGCAGCTTCTCGAAAATCCCGACCTCGACCAAAATCAGAAACTCCGCGACCTGATCGATCAGTTGATCGAGCGCATGACTCAGGAAGGCTACGTCTCGCCGCAGCCGCCGCACGTCGCTCCGCCTCCGCAAGAAACTCCTGGCGGCCAAGCGGGCGCTCCCGGCAAACAAGATATTCACGCACGCTTCGAAATCACCGACAAGGCCCTCGATTTTCTCGGATTCAAAACCTTGCGCGACTTGCTCGCCTCGCTCGGGAAAAGCAGCTTTGGCCGCCACGATACGCGCGACCTTTCGACCGGCATCGAAGCCAGCGGCACGTCAAAACCCTACGAATTCGGCGACACTCTGAACCTGGACATTCCCGAAACCCTTTTCCGTGCTCTGCGCCGGCAGGCCGCGGAGCATTCGGGCAGTGCCTCCATCAACATCGACTATCAGGATTTGATGGTTCACCAGTGCGAATACCAAAGCTCCTGCGCGACGGTACTGCTTCTCGATTGCAGTCACAGCATGATTCTTTACGGCGAAGACCGCTTCACTCCCGCGAAGCGCGTGGCGCTTGCTCTTTCGCATCTGATCCGTTCGCAATACCCCGGCGATTCTCTGCACTGTGTCCTTTTTCACGACAGCGCCGAGGAAATCCCCTTGGGCAAGCTGGCCCGCGTGCAAGTCGGCCCCTATTACACGAATACGCGCGAAGGCCTGCGACTGGCGCAGCGTATTTTGAATCGCCAGAAAAAAGACATGCGCCAGATCGTCATGATCACGGATGGCAAGCCTTCGGCCCTCACTCTCGAAGATGGCCGCATCTACAAGAACGCTTTTGGGCTCGATCCTCTCGTCGTGACGCAGACGCTCGAGGAGGTCTCCAAATGCCGCCGCGCCGGCATCCTCATCAATACCTTCATGCTCGCGAGCGACTACAGCCTGGTGCATTTTGTCCAAAAGGTGACTGAACTCTGCCACGGGAAGGCTTACTTCACCACTCCCTACACCCTCGGCCAATATTTGTTGATGGATTACCTGCAGAAGAAAACCAAGCACATTCACTAAATGAACGCGCTCGTTTTGTGCATCGAGCTGCAGCTTGTTACAATTAGATGAATCAATGGCTTACTCGAAGCTCTGTTTGCGTTCGTTTTGAGGAGGCGAGATTATTCCGAAACTTCAGGCCGGAACGCTGGCGCCGGCGTTTACGCTCAGCGCTCTCAATGGGCAGAGTTACACTCTCGCCCATGCGCTAAAGAAAGGCCCTGTCCTCACCGCTTTCTTCAAGATCAGTTGCCCTGTTTGCCAATTCACTTTCCCTTTTCTCGAACGTCTCTACGAAACCTACGCCGAGTCACCTGTCACGTTCTGGGGCATTTCCCAGGATAACGCCGCCGACACGCAAGGATTCCTGAATGAATTTGGCGTGAAGTTTCCTACTCTGATCGACGCCGACGGCTACAAAGTCTCCAAGCAATACGGCCTGACCAACGTGCCCTCGATCTTCCTGATTCAACCGGACGGCAGAGTTCACACCGCTTGCATCGGCTTCGCCAAGCGCGACCTGGAAACCATCGCTGCCGAAATCGCCAGCGCCTCTAGAAAGCCCGTGCGGCCCATTTTTCTTCCCGGTGAAAAAGTTCCCGATTACCGTCCCGGTTGAGGCTCCAAAGGCTAGGTTCCGTCGGAACCTAAAAAAAATTACAAAGAATCGTCTTCCATTAGCCGTTTCTTGTGTTTAGGAGCTTTTTGTCTGCGATCAGGGATGACGCGCGCTGCAGGAGGCGTGCCGGCGCTTTCGCGTGCGATTCGCCGCGCCTCTGTTCCTTTTTCAAACTTCGGCTTTTTTCGCTTGCGCGCCATGGCGTTCTGAAATCCTTGCCGCCTCCCTCGTGAATTCAGTTTACGAAGAGCGGCGCGAAGTGTAAATAATCATTGCGGAGAAAAACGAATGCGCAGCGAGCAACCGTCCAACCGCAAGGCGCCTTTTGTGCTCAGAAAACTTCGCGCCATTGCCACGTCCCTTATCCTGATTCTCATCATCGCTTTCACCCTGCGCGTCGCTTTCGCCTGGAACTACGCCGGCCAACATTCCCATCAAGCCCTGAGCGTGATTCCCTTCATGTTCGAGTCTTCCAACATCGCGGTTTCCCTCGCGCGCGGTCACGGATTCGGTTCGCCGTTTCGCGTCCCCACGGGCCCCACGGCGTGGATGACGCCTGTCTACCCACTGCTTCTCGCGGGCGTTTTCCGCGTCTTCGGAACGTACACTTTCTATTCCTACCTCGCCGCTTCGGGGCTCAACATCCTCTTCGCAACCTTGGCGTGCATCCCCATTTTCTTCACTGGAAAACGCATCGCCGGCACGGGGCTTGGCGCCGGCGCGGCATGGCTCTGGGCAGTCTTCCCCAACTCCATTCTTCTCACTTTCGAGAGCATGTGGGACGCCTGCCTTTCGGCGCTGCTCGCAGCCATCATCCTCTGGGCTACGCTTGCTCTGGCCGAATCTTCGCGCCCGCGCGACTGGATCGGTTACGGCCTTCTCTGGGGCTTCGCACTCATGACCAATCCCACGCTCGCTTCGCTCCTGCCGTTCCTGCTCGTCTGGCTCGCCTATCGCGCCCGCAAGCAACATCATTCGTGGCTTGCGTTGCCGACCATCGCCCTCGGCGTTGCCTTGCTCTGTTGCATTCCGTGGACTGTGCGCAACTACTCCGTCTTCCACAAGCTTGTGCCTTTGCGCTCTGTTTTCGGACTGCAATTGTGGCTCGGCAACAACTCGCAGGCAAAACCGCCCTGGCTGGGCGATCTTCATCCCATCAACGATTCATCCGAGCGCGAAAAGTACATCGAGATGGGCGAAATGGATTACATGCGCGTGAAAAAGTGCGAGGCCATCCGTTACATCGAAACTCATCCGCGCCGCGAAATCTCGCTCTTCGCTCAGCGGTTTGTTTCCATCTGGTCGGGAGGAACTTCAACGCCACTGCGCGACTTCGAACGCGATGATTCTGCGTGGTTCCGCTACGTCTTGCTCTTCAACATCCTCGCCGCGATTAGCGCACTCCTCGGAATCGTGCTGCTCGCTTTTCGGCGCAGCATCTATGCATTTCCTCTGGCGATCTTTCCCATCCTGTTTCCTTGCGCCTACTACGCGACGCTTGCTCTTCCGCGCTATCGCTTGCCGATTGACCCCGTGGTTCTCCTCCTGGCGGCCATTGCATTTGCCGGAGTTTTCCGCGGTGGGAATTTTCGAGCCGCTCAAGAACAGAATTGAAATGGGAGGGTACGGCGTTTTCACGCTAACGCTTGGAGCTTTGGCGCGGTTTTCGCATTCTTCAAATCTTGTTGAGTCCATCCAGCGCCGCAACCTTGTATGCTTCCGCCAAGGTCGGATAATTGAAAACCGCATCCCGGAAATAATCGATCTTCCCTCCGTAGGAGAGCACCGCTTGCCCGATGTGAATAATTTCGGTCGCCCGTTCGCCGATCACGTGTACTCCCAGCAACTCATGCGTATTGCGCTCGAAAAGCAGCTTGAGCATTCCGTTTTCATCGCCGATCATCATGCTTTTCGCCAATTCCGCATATTTCGCGATTCCCACTTCGTACGGAACCTTTTTCATGGTCAGTTGTTCTTCTGTTTGCCCCACCATCGAAATCTCCGGAATCGTATAAATGCCGTACGGAAAAAGCTCCGACATATGTACAAACGGAACACCAAACATATGGCAGCTCGCCAGGCGCCCTTGCTCCATGGAAGTGCTGGCCAGCGCCGGAAAACCGATCACGTCGCCTACCGCATAAATGTGCGGCACGGCAGTCTGCAGCGACCGGTTAACGGACAGCCTCCCCCGCGCGTCCGCCTGCAATCCCGCCGCCGCCAAATTCAATTGATCTCCATTCGCCTGACGCCCAACCGCATACAGCAAGATGTCCGCCCCTACTCGCTTCCCGCTCTCGAGCTCCGCGAACACGCGGTCGCGTTGCTCATCCATGCCCACCCGCGTCATCTTTTCTCCGAGGCGGAACGTCATGCCCGCCTGCCGCAGGTGATAGCACAACGCTTCGACAATCTCCCGGTCGACGAAATCCAGAATCACCGGCCGCTGGTCGATCAGCGTCACTTCCGTTCCCAGCGCTGCCATGAACGACGCGTACTCGATCCCTACTACGCCCGCGCCTACCACAATTGCCTCTCGTGGGAGACCATGCATTCCGGGAAGCTGGTCCGTGTCAATCACCCGCTTCCCGTCGCACACAATCTCCGGGTTGTGCGCCGGCCGCGTCCCGCAAGCAATCACGATGTGCTCGCCGCGCAGGGTCGTCACTTGGCGATTGGCTGCCTCCACCGCCAAAGTGTACGGATCGGTAAAGTGCGCCGCGCCCTCGAACACCGCGATGCGATTTCGCTTCAATTGCGCTTGAATGACCGTTGTCTCCCGCGAAATAATCGATTGCACGCGGAACGCTAGGTCCTGCACCGAAACATCCGCCTTCGTCCCCCCATCGCTGCTGTACGGCGCCGCTTCTGTGAAGACCTTCAAATGAAGAATCGCTTCGCGCAGCGTCTTGCTCGGGATCGTTCCGGTGTGCACGCACACGCCGCCGATCATCTGATTGCGGTCCACCACCGCTACGCGCTTGCCAAGCTTCGCCGCTGCCACCGCCGACTTCTGTCCCGACGGCCCCGTGCCAATGACAACGAGGTCAAACTCCGAAACGCTCATGCATTAAGACTACCTTCCCCGTGAATTCTGTGGAATGAAAATTCAGTCATGTATTGCCCAACGAAAAACCTGCCGGCCCAACATTGCAGTGATCCGCTCTCCGCCACGAATCACACGCCGGACGCGCTTAACACTTGTATCGATGCTTTAAACTTCGTGCAGTTGAACTCCGTGAAGGTTGAGCTACAGAAATGGGTTACAGAGGCCGAGGTGCGGATTTAATACCCCGGAGTTTTTGGCGCCGTGGCAGCGGAAGACGTTGATGGATTGCCAGTCGTGACCGGCCGTGGTGCGCTCACGCCCGCCACGTCTGAACCCAATCCCATTTTCTGCAAACTGAGCGCATCCAGCTTCCCGGTTGGCGGCAAACCATTCGCCGCCTGGAAACGCCGCAGCGATTCCTGCGTGCTTGAATCCCATTTCCCCGTAGGATCGCCCGCGTAATACCCTCCGCGCTGCAGTGCCGATTGAATCTCCTGCATGCGCTCCGCCGACGGTTGCTTGGGCAGGATTACGTGATGGCGCGTCCGCCGCCGGCGCCGCCTGTGCGCCGGGGTTTTGTACGCCGTGTTTTGCAGACTCGCCTTGTGCGTCTTAACTCGAGCTTTGCTCTTCCGCACTGCATGAACCTTCGCATGCGTGTTTCGTCCAGAAGCCGCCCGCGCGGCGCTGGGTCCAAAACACAAGACGACCGCCGCTAGCAAAACGCCTAGCGCGCTTCGCCTCGCGAGCTTGCGCCAAATTTGCGTCCGCTTCTTCATCGTCGCTTTACTTCCCTAGCCGCGGAATCGTTCCTGTCCTGAACACCGTAAACTGCTGTCCTGTCCCGTCGGGGTGAATCGCCTTGAACAGTACATCCTGCCCGGGCCCCAGCTTGGCAACTTCCTTTTTGTAGTCCTCCATGTTGTTGATGGCAGCGTGATTGATTTCCACAATCACGTCGCGTTCCAGGAAATGGATGTCATCGGCGAAGCTCGCCGGATCCACTCCCGTGACAATCACGCCCGTTTGCGTCGCGCTCATTTGCAATCGCCGCGCCACCTCCGGTGTCAGCGTTTCCACACGCAGGCCAAAGCTGGAAGGCGCCGCTTCCGCATCCGTCGGTGACGACTGATCGTTTCCCGTGTCGTCGGGGAAAATCCTCGCCATATCCGCCACGCCCACTGACGTATTTGCCAGCCTTCCGTTATGCATGTACGTTAACTGCACGGAATGCCCGATCGGCGTCTGCACGATTGGATCAATCAAGTCTGCGCCCGCATGAACCGGATGGCTGTTGACTTCGGTAATCACATCCCCTGGTTGGATTCCCGCCTTTGCCGCCGGCCCTCCCGGCGTCACATATTCCACCACCACGCCGTACGGCGCGCCAAGCTGCTTGTGCAGCAGCGCATCTTGCACTTGGTCCTCCTGGAATTTAATCCCGATAGACCCGCGCGTCACTCGTCCAGTCGTCACCAATTGGTTGTAAACGTCGATCGCCGTGTTCGACGGCAGCGCGAATCCCACACCCTCAAACCCCCGGCTTCCCGTATAAATCGCGGTATTGACTCCAATCACCTCGCCCGCTAGGTTCACCAGCGGGCCGCCTGAATTCCCCGGGTTGATCGCCGCATCCGTCTGGATGAAATCCTGAAATTGCGATTGCCCGATCCCTTGTCTGTCCTTCGCGCTAACGATCCCTGCCGTCACCGTGCCATTCAGCGAAAACGGGCTCCCGAACGCAAGCACCCAGTCGCCAACCTTCACTCCATCTGAATTTCCCAGCCTCGCTGTAGGAAGCGCGCGATCCGCATCAATCTTGATCACTGCCAGGTCTGTTTGCTTGTCTACACCGATCACGCGCGCCGTGTAGTGCATGGGATCGCCGTCCACCGCTACTTGGATCTTCGTCGCCCCATCGATGACGTGATCGTTCGTCAGGACGTATCCCTTCCGGTCCACAATGACGCCCGAGCCCAGGCTCTTTTCCGCCTCCGGGCCTTCCGCATCCGGATTTTGTTTGAAAAACTTGTTGAAGAAATCCTGGAAAGAATCCTGCCCTCGTTCGCCCGGTTTGCCTTTTGGCGCTTCGAACACTTGCGTTGTCGAGATATTCACAACCGCCGGCTCCACGTGGGTCACAATATTCGAAAAGCTATTCGATAGGTTGACCGGATCCGGAATCGCTATCATCGCTGGCGAATTCCCATTGATCGAGCGTTTCGCCGCCACGTGCCCCGGAATCAATGTCCCAATGATGATGCCCAGCCCCAAAGTCAAAGCCAGCAGGATGCCCGCGAAAATCTTCCGATGCCGAATCCACGCCACCAATTCCCGGAACTGAATACCCATCATCCCGCTCCCTTCAATCTCGTCCCTGCTTCTGGCCGTGCGGCTGAAAATAGGATTATAGCACCGGCGGTTACAGTTGCCCGCTCTATCACTGATTTTCATGGGCTTTGCTGCCCGGTGTCACCTGTCCACGCGTACAGCAATGCCCTACTGTCCACGCCCGCCGCAGCTCTTCTCCGTAACCTCTGGTACCTCCGCAAGCTTGCAATTCATCCTATCCCGCGTTACTCTCGCGCCACTGTGCGACCTGGGTTATCACGGCTCCTTTTCCTCTCTGGCAGCCTGCTGGTTCTTGCCTCAACATCCTTCGCTCAAACGCAGCCACCCACGTCCACCACCGTAGCCGTCAAAAAGACCCCTTCTCCCTCTGCACCCGATTACTCCAATGAAGCCTCGGTTATCGAGCAGGCCCGCACCTCATTTAAATTCGAAAACGACGGCTCCGGCGACGAAATCCAGTACGCTAAAGTTCGTATCCAAAGTACCCAAGCCTTGCAAGCTTTTGGACAGCTTGTTTTCACCTACTCCGCCGCCAGCGACAAAATTTCCGCCGACTTCGTTCGCGTCCTCAAATCGGATGGTCAGGTTGTCACAGCCGGCCCAGACGCCGTCCAGGACCTCAGCCTCCCCGTCGAGCGCGTCGCGCCCATGTACACCGACATTCGCCAAATGCACATCACCGTGCCCAGCCTCAACGTCGGCGACACCCTCGAATATCAGATCCATAGCGTCACTGTTCATCCGCTGGTGCCCGGGCAGTTCTTCACTCAGTGGAACGCTTCCAAGCAGATCATCACTCTGGACGAAACCTTCGACGTGAATCTCCCGCGTGCTCGCCAGCTTCACGTCAAAACCTCCAACGGTGTCGCCGCTCCCACGATCCAGGATCAGGGCGATCGCCGCATCTACACCTGGCGCTCGTCGTTCACCAAACGTCCCGCGGACTCTTCGGAAGACGACAAAAAGAAGAAAGACAAAGAGCCCGAGCTTCCTGATGTTCAGATTTCTACTTTTGCGAACTGGCAGCAGTTGGGCGAATGGTACGCCGATTTGCAAAAGCCCCGCGCTGCCGTTTCCGACCCGGTGCGCGCCAAAGCCGACGAGCTGGTCAAAGGCCTTTCAAGCCCCGATGAAAAAGCCAAGGCCATCTACGATTACGTCTCGAAGAACATTCGCTACGTCAGCCTTTCCTTTGGGCTCGGCCGATATCAGCCGCACTCCGCCGCCGACGTCCTTTCCAATCAGTACGGCGACTGCAAGGACAAGGCCACCCTCTTTGAGGCCCTGCTCGCTGCGGAAAACATCGAATCCTACCCTGTTCTGATCAACTTCGAGCGCAAGATCGATCCGGACATGCCCTCTCCCGGCCAGTTCAATCACCTCATCAACATCGTTGTCCTGGATGGCAAAATTCACTGGGCGGATACTACCCCCGGCGTGGCTCCCTTTGGCTTTCTGCTAT